>NZ_JARESQ010000015.1:0-199009 GCF_046028085.1 Paraburkholderia sp. RL17-380-BIE-A | reverse complement strand
GTGATCGCACGGTGTGATCGCGCCATGTGATCGATTAGGGGCCAGCGCGCGCGTTGGTCCAAGCTCGGGTTCAAGTAAAAAGGAAACAGCCTCTTCGCTCACGCGACGAGGCTGTTTTTTTGCCATGCGTAGATCGGGCATATTTCGACTGTGAATCTAATTCGGACTATGGAAGGTTGGGATTAAGTCCGAATATCTCGGGACATTGATTGCCCATTCGCGGGTATTGCAGTATGTGTTTAATGCTGTTTGCATTTGAGACACGCCGCTCAATATGAATAGCCTCGAAATGTCACAGCATTGTCAATATTCAAAGTGCCGCTGCGACGCCACGTCGCGGCGATTTACATCGATTTCGCATTGATTCGAAAATCACAATTCGATCAATCACGGCGTGCAGTAAGCCATGTAAAATCGTCCGAGTCGTACCTCTTAAAACTATCATCCTGAAGACGTACAGGTACTCGCGGCGTTAAATATCGGCATTCCCAAGTTTCAGATCGCCGTTACGCTGCATCAAACCATTTTTCCAAGGAGCACGTATATGAAGGCAGCGACAATTGGCGCAGCGTTGATGGTCGCGGCGTTCGCCGCAGCTCAGCCGGCATGGGCGCAAGATGCCATGGCCAATGCGGCGCAGGGCGTTGTCAGCGCCGTGGAGCCGGTGCACGTGAAGGCACAGATCGTCGGTATCGATCCGGGCACCCGCACGCTCACGCTCAAGGGGCCGGGCGGTAACGCGGTGGTCGTACTGGTGAGCCAGCAGGTGGCGGGTTTCGACCAGTTGAAAATAGGTGACCGGGTCGACGTGCTCTACAAGAACGCGCTGCTCGTGAAGGCCGAGAAGGTCACCGGCAAAGACAAGGGTGTTCGCGCGCGTGTCGACACGCAGGTGTACGCCCCGGCCTCGGGCGGTTTCGAATCGGCGCGCCAGGTCGAGGTGCTTGCCACCGTGCAGAAGATCGATCGCAAGAAGCGTCTGGTCACGCTGCGCGGCGCATATCAGACGCAAACGCTCCAGGTCGGTCCCGACGTGGATCTGAAGGACGTTAAGGTGGGCGATACGATTCACGCTGTCTTTGTCTCGGCAGCCGCCGTTCAGGTGTCGCCGCAAGATTCGGCGCAGTAATCGCCACAGTAATCGCTGCAGTAGTTGCCGCAGTAATCGCCGCAGTCACGGCGGTCAACGCAATCACCGCCGTGACGTCAAGCCGCCTGGCATGACGACACCGCCATGCCAGGCGGTACATGTGGGCTCTTCGGAGCCCGCATGCCTGTCTGCAGGCGGCCGCCTCCATTACACCTCACACCCTGCATGGCAAAGGCATCTGTTTGTCAGTGGCGAGGTGGCCTCATGCCGCGCGCGAGGCAGCCCGCTGCTGCCGCAAAGTCCTCACGAAATTCAGCACGGTCGGCGACTTCTCGCGTTGCCGATGAATCAACGCGATACCCGTTGAAAGCGGCTTGCCTTGCAGTTCATGGTAAGACACCCCTTCGACCTGGATCTGCCGGATCGATGCGGGAACCACCGCGACCCCGAATCCTGCTGCCACGAGGTTCGCCGCCGACGAGATCTGCGGCGACTCCATGCTGATGATGGGCGCAAAGCCTGCTTCGTGGCAGGCGCTAATAATCGAGTCGTACAGGTCAGGACCGATCGGCCGCGGAAAGAAGATAAACGGATCGTGCGCAAGGTCTGCCAGATTGACGCGCCGCCGCCGGTTCAAACGATGGCTCGCCGGCAGCACAACCAGCATGTCTTCGTCCACCAGCGGTTCCACGATCAGATCGCGGCAGTTCAGCGGCATACGCACGAGCGCGGCATCGAGTTGCCGCTCGGCAACCTTGTCGAGCAGCAGCGAGCTGTTGCTCTCCTCGCAACTGATCGACACGCGCTCATAGGCGTGCCGATAGCGTTGCATCGTCAGCGCGACAGTGGGGTGGAACACCGTCGAGCCCGCGAACCCGAGCGACAGCCGACCCGTCTCCCCGCGTCCCGCATTCTGCACTTCGACGAAAGCCTCGCGCGCGTCTTCGACGATTCGCTGAGCACGCTCGCGAAACAGCCGCCCGGCCTCGGTCAACTCGACACGGCGCGGATGACGAATGAACAACGGCGTGCCGATTTCCCGTTCGAGCTTCAGGATCTGCTGGCTCAAAGGCGGTTGGGCAATGCCGAGGTGCGTGGCGGCGTCCGTGAAATGCAGATGCTCGGCAACGGCGAGGAAATAGCGCAACTGACGAAATTCCATATCTTTTTCGTCTCCAAAATGTGGCTTCGAGATATTGGACTAATGACTGCGCTGATTCTAACCTTGGCGTCAATCCGATGCGCTTAAAGGCCGCACCCGAAGCCACTGGCCGGAAGCGACGCGCGTCACAGTTACCCTTTCCCGAGGAGAAGTTCGATGTCAGCAGCGCGCGCAGCACTAGCAAACCTGCCGGCCGGCGCGGCCCAAGGCCTCGTTGCGGATCTGCGCAACATCGTCGGCAAGAAGCACACCCTGACGGATGACAGCGCGACCCGACGCTACCGCACGGGTTTTCGGTTCGGCGCAGGCAAGGCGCTGGCGGTGGTGCGCCCAGGCACCGTCGTCGAACAATGGAAGGTGCTGCAGGCATGCATCGCGGCGAACGTGATCGTCATTACGCAGGCTTCGAATACGGGCCTCACGGGCGGCTCGACGCCTGACGGCAACGACTACGATCGCGACATTGTGATCGTCAGCACGACCCGCATGAAGAAGGTGTATGTCATCGACGACGGCAAGCAGGTCGTCTGCCTTCCGGGGGCAACGCTCGATCAACTGGAGAAAGTGCTGAAACCGCTCGGCCGCGAGCCACATTCCGTGATCGGCTCGAGCTGTATCGGCGCGTCGGTATTCGGCGGGGTCTGCAACAACTCCGGTGGTGCGCTGGTGCAGCGCGGCCCGGCCTATACGGAAATGGCGGCATTTGCGCGGGTCGATGCGACGGGCAGACTGAGCCTCGTCAATCATCTGGGAATCGAACTCGGCAAGACGCCCGACGAGATTCTCGGCCGGCTCGAACGCGGTGAGTTTTCGGATGCCGACGTCCGGCACGACGCGGGCGCCGGATCGGACCACGGTTACGCGACTCACGTGCGCGAGATCGATGCCGATACACCGGCGCGCTTCAACGCCGATCCGCAGCGCCTCCATGAAGCGTCGGGCTCGGCCGGCAAGCTGATGGTGTTCGGCGTGCGGCTCGACACGTTTCCGATCGAGCAGAACGCCAAGGTGTTCTATATCGGCACGAATTTGCCGGACGAACTCACCGACATTCGTCGGCACGCGCTGCACGACTTCAAGCATCTGCCGATCTCGGGTGAGTATCTGCATCGCGACGCCTTCGACATTGCCGAGGAATACGGCAAGGATATGTTCCTCGCGATCAATTATCTCGGCACGTCGCGGCTGCCGGCGTTGTTCGGCTTGAAAAGCCGGTGCGACGCGCTGTTCGATCGCCTCGGTTTTCTTCCTGCGCATTTTACCGACCGCGTCATGCAGGCCGCGAGCCGCCTGTTCCCGAGCCATCTGCCGCCGCGCATGAAGCAGTATCGTGACAAGTACGAGCATCACCTGATGCTGAAGGTCGCGGCCGACAGTGTTGCCGAAACGCGTGCGTTTCTTTCGGGCTACTTTGAGAACGCGACGGGCGGCTATTTCGAATGCACCGACGAAGAGGGCAGAAAAGCGTTCCTGCAGCGCTTTGCCGCCGCCGGCGCCGCGGTCCGCTATCGCGCCGTGCATGCGCGCGAGGTGGAGGACATCGTCGCGCTCGACGTGGCGCTGCGCCGCAATGATCGCGACTGGATCGAAACGCTGCCGCCGGAGATCGAGCAGACGATCTCCATCAAGCTGTACTACGGCCACTTCCTGTGCCACGTGTTTCACCAGGATTACATCGTCAGGAAGGGCAACGATTGCCTCGAAGTCGAACACAAGATGTGGACGCTGCTCGATCGCCGCGGCGCGGAATATCCGGCGGAACATAACGTCGGCCATCTGTATCACGCGAAGCCGCAACTCGCCGCGTTTTATCAGCAGCTCGATCCTTGCAACTGCTTCAACCCGGGAATCGGACAGACTTCGAAGTTCGCGAAGTACCGCGAAGCGGCGGGTTGAAGCGCCGCGACCGGGCGACATGATGAGCGCGGACGTGGTTCGCGTGAAGCGGCGGCGAGTCACCGATTGCCCTGTAACAATCTATGTCGGAATATGTCGCGCAGCCGGGAAAGAGGCCGCAAACCCTTGTCCCACGGGGCTTCCTCGTGGTGAAACAGCGCGACATATCTTCCTTGTCGATTATGTCGATGCGTCCTTCTATAGTCCGTTCGTTGCCACGCCGCAGTGACCGGAGTGGCCCGAATCCAGGAAGGACATATCGTGAAGAATCGTTCGTTCGTTGCCCCGGCCACCGTCTCCGCCGTTGCCTCTGTTTCCGCCTCGGAGCAGGCCCGTTCATGCGCACGCAACGCGCTGCGCAAGCTCATTTTCTCCGCCGCCGCGGCCGTGCTCGCGCTCGGCAGTGCATCGGCGTTCGCCTGGTCGCAACATGGCACGGCGTACACCTCGCACGGCACCTATAACGGCGCGCGTTACGGCTCGTGCGGCGGCGCCAGTTGTTCGCATGCAGGCGGCGTTGCCGGCCCCTACGGTGGCCTCGCCACCAACACCGGCACGGTCACGCGCACCGCACCCGGCCAGTTCTCGAATTCGGGCACCGCGACGGGCCGCTATGGCAACTCGGTCCAACACTCGGGCGACACCAACTGCGCCGGTGGAACGTGCTCGCATACCGGCTCCCTCACGGGTCCTGACGGCAAAACCGCGACCACCTCCGGCGATGTCACGAGGAACGGCCCGGGGCAGTATTCGTCGTCCGGATCGGTGACCGGCTCGAACGGCAATACGGTCAACCATTCGGCATCGACGAATTGCGCTGGCTCGACATGCTCGCGTTCGGGCACGGTGACCGGTTGGGATGGCGGTAGCGTCGATCACTCCGGTTCGGCCACACGTGTTGCACCAGGTGTTGTGACAACCTCGTCGAGCGTGACGGGCACGCACGGCAACACGGTGACGTCGAGCGGGACGGTTGTGGCAAGCACAGGTGTTGTTGCGACAGGTGGCACGACGGTCGTCGTGGCGCCGAAGCCGGTGGTGGTCACGCAGCCGGTGGCCTATGTGGCGCCGCCTCCGGTGGTCGTGGCGCCCGCTCCGGTGGTCGTGGCACCGAAGCCGGTGGTGGTTGCGCCGCCGGTTGTCTACGCGCCGCCGCCTCCGCCGTCCGTGTATGTCGCTCCGCGGGTCGTGTATGTCGCGCCGGCGCCGCGTCCGGTGGTTTGGGTGCCGGGGCATTGGGTCGGGCGTGTGTGGGTGCCGGCGCACTGGTCTTGATGGGAGCAGCCATGCGAGTCAAACCACGCGGGACGGTTGAGCAGGGTGAAAGCACAGTGCGCGTGCTCCCTTTCGATGAATCACGGCCCCGGCGATTCTACAAACCAGGTGCGCTCGCAGCGATCGTCGTTGCGACAGGATTGGTGATTGCAATGAGCCGCTTCGGGACAGCAGCGGATACGCGAAGGGCGAGTGGTTCGTCGCGGGATTGCTCGACCCGGTACGCGGCGCTGCTCGACCTTGCGGAGCTGGCGAGACGTGATGGCAAATCATCCGAAGTGGTCGTGCGCGGGTTGAGCGACAAGGGCGGCGCGATGAGCGGATGTGTGTCGGCGGCCAACAGTGGGCCAGTGGAGTAACGGTGAGATCGACACCCAGCGCACGCCGGCTGATGCCATCGGTCGCGTCATGCCTGCGCAAGTAAGCTCGCACTACCTGCTTCCTGCCGCAAGAACGTGGGGCTGATTCGCAGTCAGCCTCGCCAATTACCTGTCTCCTGAAGCCTTATTGCGGTTCCGCGATCACCAGCGGGAAGCGAATTTCAAACGTGGTCCCTACACCTTCGCGCGACACAAAATCGATGTGTCCATTCAACACCCGGCACAACTCCTTCACGATCGCGAGACCCAGGCCCGTGCCGGGAATATCTTCGCCTGCGGCGCGCTCGAATTCGTCGAACACGCGGTCCGCGTCCGAAGGCGCAATACCCACGCCCGTGTCGGAGACGCGAATCGACCAGTGCGACTCGCCGGCCAGCGCGAAGTTGAGTTCGATTTCACCGGACTTCGTGTACTTGATGGCGTTGGAGAGCAGATTGACCGCAATCTGTTTGAGCTTGAGACGATTGGACGTGACCGCGGTCAATGCCGGGTCATAAGCGGCACGCAACGTGAGTCCTTTGGCTTCGATCGAAGGACGTGAAGACGTGACGAGTTCATCGTAGAGCTCGCGCGGATCGACCTGTTCGAGCACGAGCGGGGCGCCGTCGCCAAGCACTACGGAATACTCGACGATCTGATCGACGAGCTGCTTCATATCGGCAGCCTGGCGGTTCGCCAGCGTCAACGCGGTATCGGCTTTCGCGGGCGCGCGCGCGATCAACTGCAAGGCGATGGAAAAGGCGTTCAGAAAGTTGCGCAGATCGTGGACCACGCTGCGCGTGATCTGCATGCGCGACTCGTACAGGTCGCTCACCAGACGCTGTTTCAGTGTGAGTTCGTGATTGGCGCGTTCGAGCCGGCCGGTGTATTCGTCGATCTTGCGGTCCCGTTCGCTCACCACCTCTTTAATCGACGTGAGCGTGACCATGCTGAGCGTTTCGGCAATCAGGCGGCGTGCCCGGCTTTCATGGCGGCGCGTGAAGGTGTCGTCGAGAACGGCGAATTCTTCGAGCGCGTCGGCGAGCACCTGATGAAAGAGATCGAGCTCGCGGACCAGTTCTTCGATACGGTAGCCCTGGCGCCAGCGCACCTTGCCGTGTTTTCTCGCATCGCGCTCGATGGCCGGTTCGACCCGTTCGAGATCTTCGATATCGAGCGCCGCGCACAGGCCTTCGAGAATTTCCGGCAGATGATCCGCCAGCTGCTGGTAAGTGAGCTTGTCCGCTTCGATGAGATCGACGTCGCCGAATACGGCGTTCATCCACTGCTGGGTGAACCGGGTGCGCTCCGAGCGAATGAAGTCGGCAAATTTGCGCAGGGGGCTAACGCGTGTATCGGTCATGGTGGGGTTCGGATCAGTTCGCAACATTATCGCCGCAATCGCGCATTGTGGAGCATCTCCAGCGCGGCTGGGAGAGCATTGCAGCGACGCTGGCTCCGGCGGCTTCCGCCACGGTCAATGTAGCAGGCATGGCTCGCTATGGACCCGCGTCAGGCAGGTGGATCGAGCGCTTTCAAAAAGTCGACGAACGCGCGTAACGGTGCCGGCAAATGGCGACGCCCCGGATAGTAGAGAAACGGGCCTGAAAAACGCTGCCACCAAGGCTCCAGAATCGGCTCCAACGCTCCGCTGTCCAGATGCGGGCGCAGCATGTCTTCGAACAAATGAATGACACCCACGCCGGCGACAGCCGCGCTGATGGCCAGGTCGATCGCCGCGCCGGGCCGCACCAGCAGCGGTCCCGATGGATTCAACTGCAACACTTCGCCGTCGCGCTCGAAATACCAGATCGGCATTGCGCCCCCTGCGAACTGGCCGCGCAGGCACGCATGCGAAAGCAGTTCGCCCGGATGGTCGGGGCGGCCGTGCTGGTCGAGATAGCCAGGCGCGGCCGCCGTGGCGAAGCGTTGCACGCGCGGCCCGATGGGAATCGCGATCATGTCCTGTTCGAGTCGCTCGTCGTAGCGAATGCCGGCGTCGCAGCCGATAGAGAGCACGTCGACGAAGCCATCTTCGACCACGACCTCGACGCGGATGTCGGGATACGCCTTCAGGAACGCCGCGATGAGGGTCGGCAAGACGATCCGCGCGGCGCTCGACGGCACGTTCAGTTTGAGTGTGCCGGCCGGCTTGTCCCTGAATACGTTCAGCACGTCCAGCGCCGCTTCCATCTCGCTGAACAGCGGCGTCAGCTTCTCGATAAGGCGCAACCCGGCTTCAGTCGGGGCCACACTGCGCGTGGTGCGGTTGAGCAGGCGCAGACCGAGCTTTGCTTCGAGACGCCGCACGGCGATGCTCAAACTCGACGCCGAAACGTTGCTGATGCGCGCGGCGTCCCGAAAGCCGCCTGCGCGGGCAACCGAGACGAATGCCGCCAGATCGTTCAGTTCCATGTCGATTGTTCACTTTATTAAACAACCTGTACACGTTAGATGGCTTTATTAAACAACGCAACCACGACCATACTCCTGCTCAACCACTCACCCAGGAGAGCAGCATGTCGAATCCCATCCTTACGGACACGTTCCCACTGGCCGGCCGTCCTGTGCGCCGCATGGGCTACGGTGCCATGCAACTGGCCGGACCTGGCGTATTCGGGCCGCCGAAAGATCGCCACGCGGCGCTTGCCGTGCTGCGCGAGGCCGTGGCGGCGGGCGTCAATCACATCGATACGAGCGACTTCTATGGGCCGCACGTCACCAACCAGTTGATTCGCGAAGCGCTGCATCCTTACTCCGACGACCTCGTGATCGTCACCAAAGTCGGCGCCGTGCGTGGCAGCGATGGCGCGTGGTTGCCGGCACTCGAACCGGAAGATATCGAGCGTGGCGTGCACGACAATCTGCGCAATCTCGGGCTCGACGTGATCGAGGTCGTCAATATGCGGATGATGGGCAACGTGCATGCACCCGCTGAAGGTTCGCTCGAAAAACAGGTGACCGCTCTTGCCGAACTTCAACGGCGCGGGCTCGTGCGCCACATCGGCTTGAGCAACGTGACCGCCACGCAGATAACAGAGGCGCAGAGGATTGCCGAAATCGTCTGCGTGCAGAATCACTACAACCTCGTTCACCGGGAAGACGACACGCTGATCGACGACCTCGCGGAGAAGGGCATTGCTTATGTGCCATTCTTTCCGCTTGGCGGCTTCACGCCGATTCAGTCGACCGCGCTTTCCGACATTGCGCGAACACTCGACGCGACGCCGATGCAGGTGGCGCTCGCCTGGCTGTTGCATCGGTCACCGAACATTCTGCTGATCCCCGGCACGTCGACATTGGGGCATCTGCGCGAAAATCTGCAGGCGGCGCAGTTGAAATTGACCGACGACGTGTGCGCCCGGCTGGATGCGATAGGCGGCGCTAACGGCGAGGCGTGATAAAGGCTCTCGCCGGCTCCCTCAAGGATCGCGCGGCGCCCGGAGCCGACCCAAGCTGACGGGATCGTATGCTTCGCTGAAATTTGGTTGTAAGTCGCCGTTGCTAGAGTTCCCGAAGAGTTTTGCCGCCGGATACCGGACAGTGTTCTTCGGACACCTAGATAGGGAAGAGCGACAAACCATGAACAAAGCTCGTGCGTTCTGGCTCATTCTGATGCTGCTTTTAACGACGCCCGCCTGGGCATTCCAGGCCCGGGTCGTCGCCATTCCTAGCGTTGCGATGCATAAGTCGCTCGAAGCGACCGTCGTGCTGCCTGACCAATATGCGCGCGGCAAGGGGGCTGACCGCTTTCCCGTCGTCTATCTGTTGCACGGTTCGGGTGGCGACTATACCGACTGGACCTCGAATTCGCAGATAGGCAAGTTGGCGGACCGCTATCACGTGATACTAGTCATGCCCGACGGCGGTCACGAAAGCTGGTATATCGACAGCCCGGTCGATCCGCGCAGCCGATACGAAACCTATGTGGGTACGGAGGTCGTGACTTACGTCGACGCGCATTTCCGCACGATCGCGACGCGCGCGGCGCGCGCCATTACCGGCTTGAGCATGGGTGGATTCGGCGCATTGCATATCGCGCTGGACCGTCCGGACGAATTTGGCGCCGCGGGCAGTATCAGCGGCGCGGTGGATCCGCGCGGCTGCGAGGATGAGCCGGGCATCAACCGCGTTTTCGGCGATCCCACGCGGCATGCCGACTTCTGGAACAACGAGGCGATCGTGGAAAATGCGCGTAGCTTCGGCAACGCACATATCGCTCTCACGATCGATTGCGGGGTGAACGACTCGCTGGTGCAGTCGAACCGCACGCTGCACGAGCGGCTGGTCGAACTCGGCGTGCCCCACGATTACGCGGAGCGGCCCGGCGGCCACACCTGGAAGTATTGGGCCAATGCGGTGCAGTATCAGGTGCTGTTCTTCGCCGGGGCGTTCAAGCGCAATGGGAGCAGCGCGACGAGCGCCGCGGCTTGAGTCCTGTGCAGTGCTTTGGGGCGGTTTCAAGCCGCCCGCCAATCCGTCAGTCGATGCCGTGAAATACCGCGTCGTCCGGTCCGAGATAGGCCGGCGGGCGCCATGCCGCATCGCGCATGGAATGCTGGACCAGTTTCTCGACGCCCAGCAGCACCGCGAAAATCGCCATCCGCACCGGAATGCCGTTGTCGGTTTGCCGGAAGATCGCCAGCCGCGAGTCGTGATTCAGGTCCACGCTCAGATCGTTCGCGCCAGGCCGGCTGTCGCGCGGCAGCGGGTGCATGATCAGCGTGTCGGCGCCGCACACGCTATCCACGAGAGCCTGATTGATCTGGAAATCCGGCGTGTAGCCTTCGAACGATTCGTCGGTGAAGCGCTCTTTCTGGATGCGCGTGGCGTACACCACGTCGGCGCCACGCAGGCCGGCGGTCAGGTCGTGGGTCTGCTCGATCACGTGGTCGTTGCGCGAAATCTGCTCGATGATGTAGCTCGGCATTTCGAGCATGGGCGGCGAAATCAGCGTGAACTTGATGCCGCGATACAGCGCCAGCAGCTTGACCAGCGAGTGCACGGTGCGCCCGTATTTCAGGTCGCCGACCAGCGCGATATGGGCGCCGTCGACAATCTTGCCGAGGCGCGAGAACTCACGCTGAATGGTGTACAGATCGAGCAGCGCCTGGCTCGGGTGTTCGCCCGGACCGTCGCCGCCGTTAATTACCGGCACATTCGTGGCGCGCGCGAATTCGGCCACCGAGCCTTGCTCCGGGTGGCGGATCACCAGCGCGTCCACATAGCCGCTCATCACGCGGCTGGTGTCGTAGATCGACTCGCCCTTGGCCATCGACGAAAAGGTGAAGCCGGTGGTGTCGCAGACCGAGCCGCCCAGCCGGCAGAACGCCGAGCCGAAACTCACACGGGTCCGTGTGCTGGCCTCGAAGAACAGATTGCCGAGCACCGCGCCTTCCAGCACACGGGAGATTTTGCGGCGGCGGGCGATGGGCTGCATGATGTCGGCCACGCGGAACAGCGCTTCCACTGAGTCGCGCGAGAATTGATCCACGGAGAGCAACTGCGGCTTGCCCTCGAATAGCATCTGGCTCGCGAGCGACTGCGAATCTACGCTTTGCGTATATTTTTCTCCCGGCTCACCGTGCACGACGATTTCCGACACGAAACGCTCGACGATTTCCGGCATGGCCCGCGATTCCTGCGAATCGTCCGGCAGGAGCCAGGTATCGAGCGCCCGGCGCGACACCCCGATGCGACTCGCGAACGTGTCGCGCGTCATATTCAGGCGACGCATCGCGTCGCGTAGGAAGGCTTGCTGCGGGACGCTCATTGAGGCACCTGTCGGAAGAAGGGAGTAGTGGGTGCGATGTACGCGTTGCGTATATTAATTTCCCTGCGCCAGAAGTCAAGTCATTTCGAGATGGGCTTTGCCAAGCCGCGCCGCTCGCGGTTACACTGCGTCTCATGCATTCCGGCCCAACATTCAGACTCCGCCTGTCGACCTTCGCACGCCTCGCTTTTGCGAGCGCCGTAGTCGCACGCGCGTGTGATTCGAACGTCAGCGCCAAAGCCAAACAACAGCCGCTCATCTGACCGGAGCACGCTGTTCCGTCAGATGCGACGGAACAGCCGGTCAACGCCCCTTGGGCACTTCCTGTCTTTCCTCCCTCGCACGCTGCACGGAATCGATACGGTCGTCATCGAGGTAAGGACATGTCTATTTTTTCGGGTATCTGGGTTCCGCTCATCACGCCGTTCGCCGACGGCGCCGTCGATCACGCCGCCTTGCGCGCGCTGGTGCGCCGCTACACCGGCGCGGGCATTGCCGGGCTGGTCGCGCTCGGCACGACCGGCGAACCGGCCGCGCTCGACGCCGCCGAGCAGGACGCCGTGCTGGCGACGATTCTCGACGAAGCGCAGGCCGCCGCTTGCCATGCGCAAGACGCGCGGGCGCTGCCGGTGGTGGTCGGCGTGTCGGGCAATCACACGGCGAGCATGCGCGAGCGCATCGAGCAGCTGAATCCGCTGCCGATTGCCGGTGTGCTGATGGCCGCCCCGTACTACATCCGGCCTTCGCAAGCCGGAATTGTCGATCACTTCACAGCGCTTGCGGATGCGAGCGAGAAGCCGGTGGTGCTGTACGACATTCCGTATCGAACCGGCGTGCGGCTCGAACTCGACACGCTGCTCACGCTTGCCGCCCATCCGCGGATTCAGGCGATAAAGGATTGCGCCGGTTCGCTCGACACCACGCTCGCGCTGATTCGCGACGGCCGCCTGCGGGTGCTCGCGGGTGAGGACATCAATATTTTGAGCAACTTGTGTCTTGGGGGCAGCGGGGCGATTGCGGCGTCCGCGCATCTGCGGCCCGAGCGCTTTGTCGCGCTATATCGCGCGCTGGCGGCAGGGCGGCTCGACGAAGGCCGGCGCATTTTCCATGCGCTCGCGCCGCTGATCCAGGCGCTGTTCGCCGAACCGAACCCCGCGCCCGTCAAGGCAATGCTCGCCGCGCAAGGACTGATACGCGACGAACTGCGCATGCCGATGACGCGTGCCAGCAGTGCGCTGCGCGAGCGGCTCGAAGCGTTGGCTGAACGGGAGCGGATCGAATCGCGGGAAGCCGCGGCGTCGGTTTGAGCGAAGCGCTCATGGCGAATGAGCCCGCGTGCGGGTCATGGCGCGGCGTCTTGCTTCGCTGGCCGGCAGCGCACTCGACGAGCGCGCGACCGGCTGAACGGCCGGAATATCAGACCGGTCCCGGCAGCGATTGGCGCTGCGCGGGCGTGTCCCGGCCGAACCCATCGTCGGGCGCGTGCCGGGTATGGCGATCCGCGCGCGTTGCCTGGGTGGTGGCAAGGTGTTCCATGGCGCCACGCTCGAGCGTGGCGAGCATGTTCATTTCGACCATCTGCAGTTTGAACGCCAGCACCATCAGTCCGCTCGCCAGCAGCAGGTCGCCCGCGAACACGACCGCGTAAAGCGCGGACGTGTATTGCGGATTGCCGAGCAGCAGCGACACGTTGGTGCGATCGAGCAGCACGAGAACAAGCGGCGCGGCTGCGTTGAGTGTGACGATCGTGCCGCCGATCATCGCGATCAGGCGAGCAGGCCCGAGGTGCGGACGGCGCCGCCGGCACACTTCATACAGCGTGGCCGCGCGAACAGGCAGGAAAAACAGCACGAGCAGGCCGGCGCGCAACACCATCGGAACCTTGAAGAGCAGAGCGCATCCGTAGAGCGCGCAGAACACGGCCGTGCCGGCAAGTCCGGCACGCCACGGCGCCTTCATGCCGAACAGCTCGCGCGCGCCCGCCCAGATCAGCATGCGGCTTTGCAGCGCGAGCGTCGCGGTGGCGATCAAGAGCGCGTCGTAATGCCATGTGAAATGCAACGCGAAGCAGGCCGAAGACGCGGCGAGCAGATAGAAACCAACCGCCCAGAAGCGGAACGCGACGACGCGCGCGAACATATGCGACAGCGCGGTCGTAACGAGGGCACCGCATAAAAACGTGATCAACCACAACGAAGTAAGCGTTGCCACATCAAATTTCATGAACTCTCCGACACCCTGAGCTGCCTGTTATTGTTTATTCTTCATCGCGATCCGCCGCTGCCGCCGCTCGCGCAGCCGCTATCGGCCACGCCGCACTGCATGCTTCAGCAGATCGCCATGTTCACGCAGCGATCATTCTTTCCCGCAGCAGATTGCCGAAGTCGTTGGCGTTGAGCGGCTTGCCGAGCAGGAAGCCCTGCATCTCATCGCACATCATCGTCCTCAGCATGTCGAGTTGCGATTCGGTTTCGACACCCTCGGCCACCACATCCATTTCCAGCGAGTGCGCAAGCGCGATGATCGCCGACACGATCGCGCTGCCTTCCGGTCCGTGCGCGTCGAGCCCGTTGGTAAAGAAGCGGTCGATCTTCAGTTGCTTGACGCGAAAACGCTGCAGATAAGCGAGGCTCGAATAGCCGGTGCCGAAGTCGTCGATCGCGATCTCGAAGCCGCATGCCTGAAACTGGCGGATCATCTCGATGGTTTTGGGTGCGTCCTGCATGGCCACGGTTTCGGTGATCTCGAACATGATCTGACTGCATTCCACGCCTTCGGCCTGGACGATCTCGAGCATGCTCGCGACGAGGGTCGGCTGCAGCATCTGGCGTGGCGACAGGTTGACCGCCACTTTCATCGACGGCAAACCTTGCGCGATCCAGTGGCGAATCTGCCGGCACGTTTCGCGCACGACCCAGTAGCCGATCTGCACGATCTGCCCTGAGCGCTCGGCGATCGGAATGAACTCGAGCGGCGTGACTTCGCCGAGTTGCGGATGATGCAGGCGGATCAGCGCTTCGGCGCCCGCGAGCGACTCGCCGCTACCGTTGAACTTCGGCTGGAAGTGCAGCGAGAAATGGCCGGCGGCGAGCGCGTCGTGCAACGCGTTCTGAATCTGCAGCGTGCGCATGGCCGCTTCGTTCATGCTGCGCTCGAAGAAGCGAAAGGTGCTGCGGCCCGCGCGTTTGGCTTCGTACATGGCCGCGTCCGCGTGTTTGAGCAGCGTGTCGACGCTGTCGCCGTCGTGCGGATAGAGTGCGATGCCGATACTCGGCATGACCTGGAGCGGCTGGGAGTCGGTCCACATGCCCATGCGCATCCGGTCGAGCACGCCATCGGCCAGCGCGCCGGCGTCTTCGCGCGAGCCGAGGTTTTCCGCCAGCACCACGAATTCGTCGCCGCCGAGCCGCGCCACCGTGTCGCTCGCGCGTACGCACAGCAGCAGGCGCTGCGCGAACGCGGTCAGCACCTGGTCGCCGACCGAGTGGCCGAGCGAATCGTTGATCGTTTTGAAGCCGTCGAGGTCCATGAAGAGAACCGCGCACATGGAGCGCTGCCGCTGCGCGCGCTGGATCGCGTGTTCGATGCGCTCGGTCAGCGTGCTGCGGTTCGGCAGTCCGGTCAGGGCGTCGAGCGTGGCGAGCTGCACGATCTGGCCATTCAGTCTCGACACCGAGCCGACCAGAAAGGTTGTGCGCGCATCGAAACGCGACAGCATCAGCGTGACGGTCAGAATGGCAAAGGTGAACAGGATCACCGAGGTCGCGAGCCACGTGGTGTTCACACCCTTGGCCGCGCCGCACACGGCACCAGCCGGAAACCCGGCGGCGGCCATGCCGGCGTAATGCATGCCGCTGATCGCGACGCCCATCACCAGCGCCGCGGCGAGACGCTTGCGCACCACGTGGCGCGCGTCGTCGTCGCTGAGCGCGCGCGCAAGCCACAGCGCGGCGCTCGACGCGCCGACGGCGATGGCCAGCGAGCCGGCGAACCACGCCGGTTGATAAACGATGCCTGGCGTCATCTGCATCGCCGCCATGCCGACATAGTGCATGCCGGCTATGCCGCATCCCATCACCACGCCGCCCGCCAGCAGCCGGCCTGCCGTCAATTGTTTATGGGTCGTGATGTGCAGCGCCAGATACGAAGCGCCGGTCGCGAGTCCGAGCGAAGCGGCGGTGGTCGCGAAGTCGTAGCCGAGCGGAATCGGCAGCGAAAAGGCGAGCATGGCGATGAAGTGCATCGACCAGATGCCGACACCGAGTGCCGCGGCGCCGCCCAGGCGCCATGCGCGCCGCGCACGTGGCGAGGCCAGCAGGAAGATGCGGCCGGTCAGATCGAGCGCCGTATAGGACGCGAGCGTCGCTACGGCGAACGAAATGACCACCAGCCAAAGGTTATATGAGCTCTGCATGTCTAGTCCAACCGCCGAAAGGGAAGCGGCTGAACATGTTATCGACCGTTCGCGACAAATATTTAATTCGTTTTCAACATGTTAGCCCTGGCTTTCGGCCACTTCGCCGGTGCGCGGGTCGTGCCGGGGCGAAGCTGTCGGTTAGTGAGCGGGTAATTGCCGCCGCTCGACGGCGCGAGGGGGGGCTGACGGGAGGCGTCGTGATAAGCGGCATGGCGTTTGCGCGCCGGTAGGACCGCCACCGATGCAACGGCGCGCGGCGTGGTCCGATCAAAACGCTCATGCGCCAGGCACGGTGCATGCGGAGTCGGAAGTCGCAGGTGTTTCTCGTCGCGTTCCTGCGCGCGCACCCAATTTCGCCAGAGCGGCTGCTCTGAGACCCCCGGTGGGGCATTCCGCATATGCGTTCGTCATCGCCGACAAACCCGGTTTTTCAATGAATGTCCCTCTGCTCCGTCAGTCCTTCCGCCTCTGGCGTGAAGCACTCCAGCGGCGCCCGCAATCTTTTCTGGAGAAATGCGATGTTCGTACACAACAAGCGACTTCAATACACCGTCCGTGTAGCGATGCCCAATCCCGGTCTGGCCAATCTGCTTCTTGAACAGTTCGGCGGCCCGCAAGGTGAACTGGCCGCGGCGTGCCGCTATTTCACGCAGGCGGTTAGCGAGGACGATCCCGGCAGGCGAGACATGCTGTTTGACATCGCAACGGAAGAACTTAGTCATCTGGAGATCGTCGGCTCGATTGTCGCGATGCTCAACAAGGGCGCGAAGGGTCAACTTGCCGAAGGCGTGGAGCAGGAGGCCGAGCTTTACCGTTCACTCACGGGAGGCGGCAACGATTCGCACACTACCGCTTTGCTCTACGGTGGTGGCCCGGCCTTGACCAATTCGGCGGGCGTGCCGTGGACGGCTGCCTACATCGATACGATCGGCGAGCCGACCGCGGATCTGCGGTCGAATATCGCTGCGGAGGCCCGAGCAAAGATTGTCTACGAGCGCTTGATCAATGTGACCGACGACCCGGGTATCAAGGAGGCGCTCGGCTTTCTCATGACGCGCGAGATTGCGCATCAGAAATCGTTTGAGAAAGCCTTGCACTCTATCCAGCCCAACTTCCCGCAGGGGAAATTGCCCGGCGTTCCAGAATTTACCAACGTTTATTACAACATGTCCGACGGTGACGACGCGCCGCGCGGCCCGTGGAATGAAGGTCCCGGTTGGGACTTCGTCGAGAAGCCGCAGCCGGCGGTGGACGGCGGCGATGGTCTCGCGAGCGTTCAGGTTTCGGAGCAGGAGGTCGAGGTGTTGAGTGCGATGGCATCGCGAACGGCTTCCGCGACTGGAACCGACCCTGTCACCGGGGCTGACCTCGGCGCCGGGCAGGATGCCGCCGTAGCGAAGTAACAGCTGGCGAAGTCGCAGCGAAGTAACAGCGTTCGTAGTCGAAATCACCGTCGCCGGCCCCGCCACGCGGGCCGCGGCGTTTCGTTTCAGTCGTCCGCGCAGCACACATGGCGTGATGGGCGTCCGGACGACGCCACCTTGCGGCGCAACCCGCGCCTAACCACAACGGAGTCTTTATGTACCCTCAAATCTCGGATCAGTTCTCCTCGCGTCAACGTGACACGGCAATCGAAGCTGCCTTCGACTGCAACACCGAAGTGCTTGCCGGGGTCGAGAAAGTTGTCGAGCTCAACATCCAGACCGTCAAGACATCGTTGTCCGAGCAGCAGGCATTGGCGGACGCGGCACTTTCTGCTCAATCGCTCAGTGAAGTCTTCGATCTCCAGTCGCAGCAATTTCCGGCTGCGGTCACGAAGACCTTTGCCTATTGGCGGCATGTGGAAGAGATTGCCGCCGACACGCGAATCGGACTATTCAACGCGATGCAGGCGCATTTCGGTAGTTCTTTGAATACGCTCGCTGAAATGGTCGACATGGCTTGTGGCAACGCCTTCGTTCAGGAGCGCGGCGGCATTCTGGACCTGCCTGGCATGGCGCAATCCACGGTCGCCTCTGCTGAGCGGGTAGGCATTGTGGATAGCTCGGGCAGGGTGGTTTCTTCGGACGACGTTCGAGGCGACTTGCATTGAGTAGCATTGGACGGCGCCGTGTCTGACGGACGAGTCTTTTTCCATTCCGTCTATGTTGGCGCGTCGTGGTTGCCGTGCGATGGCGCTGTTCGGCCACTCGCACGGCATCCGCTAAAGAACCGGCAGCCGTCACGCGCTCCAGTATTGCTGGCCACGCGACTGTTTCGTCCACGCCTGCCCGTTGCCGGCAGGGGGGCGAATGAATGGCGCAGGAGAGTGGGAACGGCTGTTGCGCTGCGACTAGGTAACGGCGCAATACCGACGCGCCAGCAGCGAGAGAAAACCCATGAATTCCATTTCTGAAAATCGCGCTTGCCCGGATCATTCGACCGGAGGGCAGCGCGAGTACGTTTCGAGCGCGGTGCCCGTGCGCGTGCTCGTCGTGGATGATTCACGTCCGTCGGCTGATGCGCTTAGCGCGTATCTACAGGCCGGCGGCATGAGCGTGCGAACCGTCTACCACGGCTCGGACGCCGTGAGGGAAGCGAAGGCGTGGCTCCCTGATTGCATTGTTCTCGATGTCGCCATGCCCGGCCTGTCCGGCATTGGTGTCGCTGCCGCGCTTCGGAGAATCGAGGCGACGGGAAAGATTCCCCTTCTGGCATTTACCGCGTTCGATACCGCCGATTACATCCGCGAAATGAAAGAGGTCGGTTTCGATGCCGTTTGCCGGAAGCCTGCAGAACTGCCGCAACTCGAGAACATGATTTTCAGGTTGCTCCGGCATGAACCAGTGGGAAACGCTGAGTCGGCGCCATCCCCTCTATCGGATAGTTCAGCGTCGGCGCAGCGAAGCGGCAGTTGAATTTCGCTGCCGCCCCCTTCGGCGCACTTGGCAAAAACATCGCAGCGCCGCCCCGCCGCGTATTAACTCGCGGGGGCGAGCATGAACCAGAACATGGCGACCGCGGCAATTCCCATCGCTCCCGTAGCGGCCCAACCGGCGACCGACAGGCGTCTGGAGATGACGAAGCTGCCCATGATCTTCGGATTCACCGCCATGAACATCATGAGCGCCATGATGGGCACGGACACGACGCCATTGATCACCGCACTCCAGTAAAGCGCCTTGACGGGATCGATGCGCGTGAATCCCATCGCGAGACCAATAAGGGTCGACAGCACGACGATGCCGTAAAACCGTTTCGCCAGTTGCGGCTTCAGCGCGAGGCTGTTTCGCCAGTTGAAGGCGCCGGCCATTGCATACGCGGCGGAACCGGCCAGCACGGGCAAGGCGAGCAGGCCAGTGCCGACGATGCCCAGACTGAACAGACCGAACGCAAACTTTCCGGCAATCGGCTTCAAGGCGAGCGCCGCTTGCGACGAGGTCTGGATGTCCGTTAGGCCGTGGGCGTTGAGGGTGGCGGCAGTCGTCAGGATGATGAAAAAAGCGACCAGGTTGGAAAAGCCCATTCCGACCCACGTATCCATCCGGATCCGCCGCAAACTGGCCGGTCCTTGTCCGGGTGCGTTCTTCAATGCCCGCTGCCCGGTTGCGGCGCGCATCTCCTCGACCTCCTGCGACGCCTGCCAGAAGAACAGATAGGGGCTGATGGTGGTGCCAAGCACGGCGACCACGGTGGTGACGTAGTCGCTTTTCCATGACAGATGTGGACTGACGGTACGCACGATGACCGTGTGCCACGGAATATCGACGACGAACACCGTGCCGACGTAGGCGAATAATGCAAGCGTCAGCCATTTCAGCACGTGCACGTAACTGCGGTATGGAATGAAGACCTGCAGCAGAACTGACAACAGGCCGAGCGCAAGCGTGTAAATGTGCGTCGGGCCGCCGATCACCAGGTTCACTGCGGCGCCCATTGCGGTCAGATCCGCCGCGATATTGATCGTATTGGCGACCAGCAGCAGGAAAACCGATCCATAGAGCAGCCAGGCCGGATAGTGGCGCCGGATGTTGGTTGCGAGTCCGTGGCCACTCACGCGTCCCAGTCGGGCGCTGACGACCTGAATGGCAACCATCAATGGGTACGTGAAGATGACGGTCCACAGCATGTTGAAGCCGAACTGCGCGCCGGCCTGCGAATAGGTTGCGATTCCGCTGGGATCGTCGTCCGCCGCGCCGGTGATGAGGCCGGGTCCGAGCTTTTCGAGCCACGACTGAACCTCGGGGTCCGGCTTATCGGACGGGTCGATGTTGATATCCATCATTGAGCCCTTGAGTATCCGTGCCCGCGATGTCGCGGGAACCGCGAGAGTCTGCCCTATCAATCTTACAAGCCGGTACACCGTGGCTCTCATAGCGGCCGCCGGGCGCGGAGCTTGCTGACGGGACTGGAAACCACACAGCGGAGCGCGCGATGAAATCCTTGACCCTCGACCAGTTCAAGACGCAACTGGCGTCGATGTTGCGCGACATTCCTTACGGCACCAGTGCCGACCTGACAGGCTACGCTATCGCGTTCTGGAATGGCAGTAAGGTTATCTACGCATTCGTCTCCAGTGACGATTCCGGAATTATCGAGGACGAGTTCGACTTGAGCGACTACGAGTGGGATCACTGGCACGACGATTTTGTGACCTGGATCAACGAACCGATGTTCAGCGTCCGGCCCGAACTTCATAAGAGGACCTACGCGGCGCCCGCCAACAACGGCGCACGTTAGCGCTTGCCGTAGCGGGCAGCCGTGGCGTGATGTTGCCGGAATATGTCAATCAGGCCACTGGTTGCTCGCCCATGAGACCGGGAGAATGCATGTCAACGATTCACCCACAAGGAGCCTTATATGTCCCCGGTCATCTCCCCGGTCTCAGCCGTTCCTGCAGCAGATAGCGCCGCGGCGCTCGCCCACTTCAGTTCGCTGTTGTCATTCGAAACAGATTGCGCCGACGTACACGCGGCGCTTGAAACCAGGCTTGAAGCCAGTGATGGGCTCGCTATGGATTTTGTCCTGCTTGACGTGCGTGGTCCCGCACTTTTCGCCCGCGGCCATGTGCCTCGCGCCGTGAACCTCCCGCATGGCAAGATCGTCGAGTCCAAGCTTGCCGATTATCCGCCCGACACACTCTTCGTCACGTATTGCGCGGGTCCTCACTGCAACGGAGCCACGCGCGCCGCAATCAGGCTCGCCCGCCTCGGTCGTCCGGTCAAGGTCATGACCGGCGGCGTGACAGGTTGGCTCGACGAGGGTTTCCAGCTTGCCATCGAGAATGAGGCGTTGGCTTGACTGTTTGTGAACAATAGACTCGAAACGCAACACAAAGCGTTTGGCTGAATCCGGCGAGTTGCAGCCGCCCGATGTACCAGCTATTTCAAGCCCTGCCGTGGGCGCCGCCGCGCATGTTCATACTGCGCGCGGCGGCCGATGCAGACCCTTCGGTCGGGCAGGGCAGTGCCGCGCGCCCGGCACACAACGCCGCACGTTTGCCATAACGTGATGTCATGGACCCCACAACAATTGCGGCATTGTCGCCAAAAAATAGATTCACTATATTTGGCTCAACGCGCATTACATCCACGATATCTTTCGCTAAACCGTTTCGAGGACATAGTCGTGATCAAGAAGCCAACGTTGCGCCCGCTTGCAGCTGTTCTGATTCTTGGCGTCGCGGGCCTCGTGCCTGCGTGTCTGACGCCTGCTTTCGCTGCCGGGAAGATTACCTTTGTCTCTCAAGGCGGGACCTATCAGGAAGCCCAGACCAAAGCCATCCTCGACCCGGCTGCGAAGCTGCTGAACATTACCGTGAACCAGGACAGCATTCCGGACGCGTGGCCACAGATCAAGGCTCAGGCCGCCACCGGCAAGCCGATCTGGGACGTGGTGGACACGCCGACTTCCAACTGTCTGCGCGGCGGCAAGGAAGGGCTGCTGGAGAAGCTCGACTTCGCGAAGATTCCGAATGCGGCGGCCATGCCGGAGAAGTACCGCACGCCGTACTCGGTCGCGTACGAGTTCTATTCGACCGTGATCGGCTATAACAAGAAGACATTGAAGAAGGTGCCGCAAAGCTGGGCCGATTTCTGGAACGTGAAGGCGTTCCCCGGCACCCGTGCGCTGCGCAACGACCCGCAGACCGTGCTCGAAGCCGCACTGCTCGCGGACGGCGTGCCGCGCGACAAGCTCTATCCGCTCGACGTGGATCGCGCGTTCAGGAAGCTGCAGCAGATCAAGCCGGACGTGACCGTCTGGTGGACTTCGGGTGGTCAGTCGGCGCAATTGCTGCACGACGGCGAAGTCGACATGACGATGATCTGGAACGGCCGCGCGAGCGCCGTGCGCAAGGACAATCCGGACATCGACTTCACGTACAACGACGGCATTCTGCAGAACACGCAGTTGTGTGTGCTGAAGAACGCGCCGAACCTGCCCGATGCGATCAAGTTTCTCAACGCGGCCGTGTCGCCCGACTTGCAGGCCAACCTGCCTCTGTATATCGACTACGGGCCGGGCAATCCCGCGGCCTTCAAGACCGGCAAAATCGACGCCAAGCGCGCGAGCGAGTTGCCGAGTTCACCGGAGAATGCGTCGAAGCAGGCGTTGATGTCGGAGGAATGGTGGGCGTCGGACGCCGGCATTCAGGCGAAGGCGCGCTGGCTCAAGTTCATGCAGTAAGCGGCAGACCTGGTTGCGCACGCGCGGGTTGCTGGACAGTTGAATGTCAAACCCGCGCGCCAGACCCGCGCGCCAATCCCAGCGTTTTTTTGCGCGTCTCGCACCGCGCATCGTCTGCGCATACATTGAACGTGATCGACTATCTGATTCTCGGCGGCGGCTCGGCCGGCTGCGTGCTGGCCGCGCGTCTTTCCGAAGATGCGGGCAAGACCGTCTGCCTCGTCGAGGCCGGCCGCAATATCTCGCGAACGGACATGCCCGCAACGGTGCGCAGCCGCTATCCGGGCCGCGCCTATCTCGACACCACGAACATCTGGCAGCGCCTGAAGGCACGCATGAGCGCCTCGGCCGCGACACGCCGTTACGAGCAGGCGCGCCTGCTCGGCGGCGGTTCGGCGATCAACGCGCTGATGGCGAACCGCGGCGCGCCGGCCGATTACGACGAGTGGCACGCCCAAGGCGCGCACGGCTGGAACTGGGCCGCCTGTCTGCCGTACTTCCGCAAGCTCGAAACCGATTGCGACTTTGACGGCGCGCTGCACGGCGCGAGCGGGCCCGTCCGGATCCAGCGCACACCGTGGGCGCGCATCTCGCCATTCGTACGCGCGGTGCTCGACACGCTCGACGCGCGCGGCTACACGCGGCATGACGACCAGAACGGCACATGGCAGGACGGCACGTTCATCGGTTCGATCGCAGTGAGCGAAGCGGGCGAGCGCATCCCGACCTCGGTCTGCTATCTCGACGACGCCGTGCGCGCCCGGCCGAATCTCACGATCCGCACGCACACGCTGGTTGAACGCGTGCTGTTCGACGGCAAGCTCGCCATCGGCGCGCGGCTCGTCGGCGAAGACGGGGCGAGCGAAGCAGTGCGCGCCAGACAGGTGATCATTTGCGCGGGCGCGATTCACAGCCCGGCCCTTCTGATGCGAAGCGGCATTGGTCCGGCGTCCGAGCTGACCGCACTCGGTATCGAGGTGCTGGCCGATCGCGGCGGTGTCGGCGGCAATCTGATGGAACATCCATCGATCGCCGTATCCGCGGTTCTGCCGCGCGCCGCCCGCACGTTATATCCCGACGAGCATCACGAGCAGGCGATCGTGCGTTTTTCTTCGGGCGTGAGCGGCGCGGTGCCCGGCGACATGCACGGCGCGATCCTGTCGCGATCGGGTTGGCACTCGGTCGGTTACCGGCTCGGCACGCTCTTTTTCTGGGTCAACAAGTCGTACTCGCGCGGCCGCGTGAGCCTCGTGTCGGCCGATCCGCACGACGAACCCGCTGTCGACTTCAACATGCTGTCCGACGCGCGCGATCTCGAACGGCTGAAGCTCGCGCTGCGCTTTGGCGCCCGGACTCTGGCCGATCCGCTGATGGCGAGGCACCGTACCACGCTGCTGCCTTCGAGCTATTCACCCCGCGTGGCGAGCGTGGCCGTGCCGGGCGTGTGGAATGCATTGCAGCGCGGCCTGCTGAGCGCGCTGCTCGACATTGCCGGACCGTTGCGCGGCTGGCTCGTGCGGTGTGTGGTCACGCAAGGCGTGACGCTCGACGAACTGCTTGCCGACGATCACGCGCTGACGCGTTTCGTGACGCGCTCGGTGGGCTGCACCTGGCATCCGTCTGGAACCTGCCGCATGGGCGCCGCCGACGATCCGCTCGCCGTGTGCGACGCGCGCGGCGCGGTATATGGCGTCAGCGGACTTTACGTATGCGATGCGTCGTTGATGCCTTCGATTCCGTGCGCGAACACGAATGTGCCGACCATCATGATCGCGGAGCGGATTGCGGATATGTTGCGCGAACGCGCGTGAATGTGATGCCGGGCCGTCGCATTGCAACGCGACGGCCCGGTGCTTGTTTCAAGCGGTGAATGTTTTGCCTACCTCCGGGCATTTAGCCCAGCAAGGCCCGAACACAGTCAGTCGCCAAACCCCACAATGCCCTTCACTTCGAGAAACGCCTCGAGTCCCCATTCGGCGTACTCGCGGCCGTTGCCCGACTGCTTGTATCCGCCGAACGGCGAGCCCGCGTCCCATGACGGGTAGTTCAGATACACGCTGCCGGCACGGAGCCTGAACGCCACGCGCCGCGCGCGGTCCAGATCGGCGGATTGAACGTAGGCCGCGAGTCCGAAGGGACTGTCGTTGGCGATCGCGATGGCTTCTTCCTCGTCGCGGTACGGCATGATCGCGAGCACCGGGCCGAAGATCTCCTCGCGCGCGATCGTCATGGAGGGACGCACGTCCGCGAACACGGTGGGTTGCACGTAGAAGCCACGTTCAAGACCCGGCGGACGCCCGAGGCCGCCGGCCACGACCTGCGCGCCTTCGTCGATACCGGCCGCGATGAGCCGCTCCACGCGCTCGAACTGCACGCCGCTGACAACCGGACCCATTGTCGTGCGCTCGTGGTCGGCGGGGCCGACACGTTGCGCTTGCGCCGCCCGCCGCGCGATCGCCACGGCTTCGTCGTGACGTGCCGCGGGGACGAGCATGCGCGTCGGCGCATTGCATGATTGCCCGCTGTTGTTGAAGCACGAGTTGACGCCGGCCGTGACCGCCGCCTCGAAATCGACGTCGTCCAGCAGAATGTTCGCGGACTTGCCGCCCAGTTCCTGGTGCACGCGCTTGACTGTCGGCGCCGCGAGCTTCGCAATTTCAACGCCCGCGCGCGTCGATCCGGTGAACGACACCATATCGACGTCGGGGTGCGCCGCGAGCG
This sequence comes from Paraburkholderia sp. RL17-380-BIE-A, assembly GCF_046028085.1. Lineage (NCBI taxonomy): Bacteria > Pseudomonadati > Pseudomonadota > Betaproteobacteria > Burkholderiales > Burkholderiaceae > Paraburkholderia > Paraburkholderia sp. RL17-380-BIE-A. Next base: position 173,650 of record NZ_JARESQ010000015.1, on the reverse strand, counting down.
CCGCGCCGACCGTTGGCCCGTCGCCGTTGACGAGGTTGAAGACGCCCGGCGGCACGCCCGCGGCGTCGAGTATCTCCGCGAACAGCAGGGCGTTCAGCGGCGTGACTTCGCTGGGCTTGAGCACCATCGTGCAACCGGCCGCGATGGCGGGCGCGGCCTTGCAGACGATCTGATTGATCGGCCAGTTCCACGGCGTGATGAGCGCGACCACGCCCACCGGTTCGTGATTGACGAGCGTCGTGCCCTTCCGGCGCTGCCAGGCGAACGTCTCACACGTGCGGATCAGTTCTTCGAGATGCCGCCGGCCGATGCCGGCCTGCCACGCATGCGCCATGGCGCGCGGTGCGCCGAGTTCGCGCGAAATGGTGTCGCCCATCTCGTCGTGACGTTCGAGAAACACCTCGAGAATGCGGCGGATCAACGCGAGGCGTTCGGCCGGCGTGGTCTGCGAGAACGACGTGAACGCGCGTTTCGCGGCGGCTACCGCGCGATCGGCATCGGCGGGCGTGCCCATCGCCACTTCGGCGAAGGCTTCCTCGGTACAGGGATCGACGACGGAGCGGCGTGCGTTGCCCAACGGCTCGACCCACGCGCCGTCGATATAGAACTTCAGTGCATTGACCATGTAATAGGTATCTTGAGGAAAGAAATCAGGCGCGTGCCGCGCCCGAACGGCGGCTCACCACGACGATCATCACAAGGCACAGCGTGAGGGCGGTCAGCATCGTACTGATCGCGGCGATGGTCGGGTCGATCTCGTCACGCAGCGTCACGAACATGCGGCGCGTCAGCGTCTGGTTCGAACCGCCCGACACGAAGAGCGCGACCACCGTTTCGTCGAGCGCCTGGATGAACACGAACACCGCACCGGAGATGACGCTTGCCTTGATCTGCGGCAGCGTAACCGTCATGAAGCTGCGAAACCGGTTCATGCCGAGGCTGCGCGCGACCATTTCCTGCGTGCGGTCGAAGGTGCGCAGATCGGCGCCGACCGAAATCAGCACATAAGGCAGGCCGAGCATCGTGTCGGCCAGAATCAGGCCGCCGAGCGTGTTCACGTAGCCGGCCTGAGAGTACACGAAGAACACGCCCACCGCGACAATGATGATCGGCACCATCAGCGGCAACATCAGCAGTGTGCGCAGATAGCGCATGATCCAGTGCGTGCCGTTCTGGATCGCGTAGGCGGCGGCCACGCCGAGCGGCGTGGCGATCAGCGCGGCGCAGATCGACGCGGTGAGCGTCACGCGCGCGGCGTCGATCCATGCGGGGTTGTCGAAGAACGAGTGATACCAGCGCAGCGAGTACGCCGGCGGCGGGAAGGTCATGAAGCGTGTGTCGGAGAACGACAGCGGCACGACGATCAGCACCGGCACCATCAGGAACAGCAGGATCAGCACGACGATCGCGCCGAGGACGATCCGTCCGAACGGGAGTTTGCTCATTTCGCGCCCAGGGTCTTTTCGAGTGGCACCACGCGGCTCGCGGCATAGAAAATCGCGAACACGCAGATCAGCAGCACGACGCTCACCGCGCTCGCCGCCCCCCAGCTGTTGTAGATCTCGATGTTGCGGCTCACGACCATGGACACCATGATCGACTTGCCGCCGCCCATCAGTTCAGGCGTGATGTAGAAGCCGAGGCAGAGCACGAACACGAGCGTCACGCCCGCGAACACGCCGCTCATCGACAGCGGCAGGAACACGCGCAGGAACACGTGCAGCGGCGAGCCGCCCAGGCTCGCGCCGGCTTGCGAAAGATTCGACGGGATTTTCTGCATTGCCGAATAGAGCGGCAGCACCATGAACGGCAGCAGGATGTGAACCATCGCGATCACCGTGCCGAACTGGTTATAGGCGAGTTGCACCGGCCGGTCGACGAGGCCCGACGCGATCAGCGCCTTGTTGACCAGCCCCGTGCGCTGCAGCAGGACGAGCCACGCGTAGGTGCGCACCAGCACGCTGGTCCAGAACGGCAGAATCACCATGCCGAGCACGAGCGCGCTCAGCTTCGGCGGCAACGAGGCGGCGAAGTAGGCCACCGGATAGCCGAGCAGCAGCGTGATGACGGTCACGATGATACTGAGCTTGAAGGTCAGCAAGAACGTTTCGAGGTAAGCGCCCGTGAACATGCGCTGGTAGTTTTCGAGCGTGAAGCCGTCGTGATAGATGGACTGCCACGACAGCCACGCGAGCGGCACGACCAGCAGCACGACGATCACGAGGAGCGCCGGTGTCATTAGCAGCAGCATGGTGCGATCCTCGCGGCGCTGATAGCGCGTGGCGGGATCGGACTCGGTGGCTTGCGTCAAGGTGGTTCCCTGGAGCATCCGCTTGGCGGTTGTCATCATGCACCTACGGCGTCGAGAAACTGATACCACGCCGCGACGAGTCTCACACCCGGCGCGCGCAGCGAATGAAAGGGCACGGGCCGCAAGCCGGGCGCGCCGAGCAGCGAGAGCTCCGGCGTCTCGCCGAGCGCGAGCGCGGCGGCATGCTGGCCGAGCAGACTCGCCATCGCGACGCCTGCTCCGTTATACCCCAGACAAAAGGTCGTGGCGTCATCGCTGCGTCCGACATGCGGCAACGAATTGAACGTCATGCCCACATACCCCGACCAGCGATAGTCCACGCGCACGTCCGCAAGATCCGGAAAGAGCGCGACCATGGCGCGCTGCAGCGCGTCGAAGCCGGTCGTTTGCCCCTCCTTGCCGAACGCGTCGCGTCCGCCGAACAGCATGCGGCCGTCCACCTTGCGGAACCACTTCATCATGCGCCGCGTTTCGGTGTAGCTGCGGCGCTCGACCATCAGGCGCGCGTCGAGCTCGGCGGGAAGCCGCTCGGTGGCGATCATCGCGCTGCGAAACGGCACGAGTTCACGCTGATACGCCGCGGTGGCCGGCGTGAGATCGGAGTAGGCATTGGTCGCGACGATCACCTGCTTCGCGCGCACCGTGCCGGCGGGCGTGCGCAGCGTTACGCGCGGCTCGCCGGGAGCGCGGTGCATCTGCTGCACCGGCGTCGATTCGTAGATCGGCACGCTGCGCAGCGTAAGGCCGCGCGCGAGTCCGCACACGTATTCGAGCGGCAGGATCGTGCCGGCGTCCGCGCTCAGCACGCCGCCGACAAAACCTTTCGAGCCCGTCTCGTGTTCGATCTCGGCGCGCGATTGCACGGTCATCGTGGTATCGCCGAGTTGCGTGCGGACCCAGTCGGCCTCCGCGCGAATCGCGGCGAAGGCGGCCTCCGTGTGGGCGCAGCGCAGGCTGCCGGTAGGTTCGAAGCGGGCGCGCGTGAGCTGGAATTCGTCGACCAGCGTCTCGACGACCCGCACGCCCTCGTGCGCGAGCCGGTGCATGCGCTTGGCGGTATCGAGGCCGTGCAGTTTGTCGATCGTGGGAAACGACAGTCTGAACTTGGACGACACCACGCCACCATTGCGGCCGCTCGCGCCCCAGCCCACCGGATTCGCATCGAGCACCACGCAGTCGACGCCGCGCTTTTGCAGCGCATACGCGGCGGCGAGGCCCGAGTAGCCCGCGCCGATCACGGCGACCTCGACCTCGAGATCGCGCGTGAGCGGCACGCCGGTGCTGAGCGTCGCACCGGCGCCGGGCGAGGCGGCTAGGAGCGCCCGCCACAGCGAATCAGGCGCGGGCGTGTGGGGTGGCGTCGGCGCGAGCATCGGCTCAGGCGGCGAGGCGCGCTTCGGCTTCGACGGCGTCGGCGAGCGCGCCGAGCGTCGCGAACTTGAAGGTCGGCGTGGTGACGGCTTCCGGCACGGGCGTGGCGCCGAAGCCCTTCGCGCCCTGACGGCGTTCGATCCAGCAGGTCGCGTAGCCGAGGCTGGTGGCGACGCCGATGTCGTGATACTGGCTCTGCGCGGTGTGCAGGATTTCGCCGAACTTGTAGCCGAACGCCGCCTGACGGCCGCGGTTGTACGCGAAGAATTGCGGATCGGGCTTGGCGACGCCGGTTTCGTCGCAGCAGACGGTGTCGTCGAACGGGTCGCCGAGCGTGTGTGCGTAGGCCGACAGCGCGACACGGTCCGCATTGGTCATGGCGACGAGGCGAAAGTGTTTGCGCAGACGTTTGAGCGCCGCGACCGAATCCGCGAACGCCGGCCATTCGAGCACGTCGCGCTGGAAGGCAGCGGCCGATTGCGCGTCGTCGGGCAGACCGAGTTCCTTTGCCAGCGACAGGTAGACGTTCGCCATTTCATGGCTCGAACGGCCCGGGTAGGCCGCACGGCCGCGCATGTACGGCTCGAAAATCTGGTCGTCGGTCAGGTCTTTCGCGGCCGGGCCGCCGAGGCGGCGCACGGAGGCGAGTACGCCGCGCTCGAAGTCGATGAGCGTGCCGACGACGTCGAACGTCAGGACCTTGAAATCGGTGAGCTTCATGAAATCATCCTTTTGCAGTGTGCTGTGAATCGGGAGAGGGTTTGCCCTGGCGAGGGCGGGAAATAGCAAAGTGAAATCAGGCGGGCACGACGATCGTGTCCTGCGGATCGAGTACGACACTCATCGGCGCGCCCGGCTCGGGAATGCGGCGGCGCGAGTCGTGCCCGCCGGGTTGCCTGAGGCTGATGGCGGTGCCGTCGGCGAGGGTCGCGAACACGCGCAAGCTTTCGCCCTGATACAGCACCTCGGTGACGCGGCATGCCAGCCGATTGACGCCGTCGCGGCTATCGCCGCTATCGATCACGAGTTTTTCGGTCTGCACCGCGAGCAGCAGTTTGTCGCCGCGTGGCAGCGGGTGCGCGGTGCGCAGCACCGTGTCGCCGAGCCGCACGGCATCGTCGCCGGCGCGCGTCACGGCGAGCAGTGTCGCCTCACCAATGAAGCTCGCGACAAACGCGTCGCACGGACGGTCGTAGAGCCGCTCAGGCGTGTCGATCTGCACGAGGCGGCCGTTCTTCAGCACGGCTACGCGGTCGCTCATGGTGAGTGCCTCGCGCTGGTCGTGCGTCACATACACGATCGTCGCGCCGAGCTTGCGATGCAGCCGCCGTAGCTCGATCTGCATGGTTTCGCGCAATTGCTTGTCGAGCGCGGAGAGCGGTTCGTCCATCAGGATCAGTTGCGGCTCGAACACCATGGCGCGAGCGAGCGCCACGCGCTGGCGCTGGCCGCCCGACAGCTGGCCGATGCCGCGGCTCTCGTAGCCCGAGAGTTCGACCATCGCGAGCGCGTCGGCGACTTTCCTCGCCCACGTGGCTTTTGGCTGACGCCTCGCGCGCAGCGGAAAGGCGACGTTGTCGCCCACGCTCATGTGGGGAAAGAGCGCGTAGTTCTGAAAGACGATGCCGATGTCGCGCTTGTGCGGCGGCGCAAATGTAATGTCGCGCTCGCCGACCCAGACCGCTCCCGAACTCGGTTGCACGAAGCCGCCGAGAATGCCGAGCAGGGTGGTCTTGCCGGAACCCGAGGGGCCGAGCAGCGACACGAATTCGCCGGGGGCGATGTCGAGTGAAACGTCGTCGAGGGCCACTACGTGGCCATAACGTTTCGCTGCCGATCGGATCGAAACACCTGTTTTCGCTCGTGCGTCCATTGCGTCCTGTCTCGCTGTAGAGGCCTGCGTTAGGGAAAATATAGGCCGAGCCATTTTTGGCGGCAATTCCCAAATTGTTGGATAGGGCATAACATCAGGTCATGCCCAACCTTCGCAAAAAACTGCCGAGCGCCAACGCGCTGTTCGTCTTCGAGGCGGCTGCGCGCTGCGGCAACTTCACGCGTGCGGCGCAGGAGTTATATGTCAGCCAGCCCGCGGTGAGCCGCATGCTCTCGCGTATGGAAGACCATCTCGGCGTGCGCCTGTTCGAGCGCGTGCGAGGCGGAATCGAGCTGACCGAGAGCGGCAGGATCCTTTACCGGAAAATCTCCGAAGGCTTCGACGGCATAGAAAGCGCGATACGCGAGATCGAAGCGCGCGCAACCGGTGTCGAGTCGGTCACGCTGTCTGTGTCCACCGCGTTCACCACACACTGGCTGATGCCGCGCATGAGTCGCCTGAACGAGGCGTTTCCGAATGTCGACTTGCGGTTTCAGCTCATCTCGGGGCGAATCGGCGGGCCGCTCGTCGATGTGGATCTCGGCATGCGCTTCCTGCGCGAGGACCAGATCGGCGAGAACAGCGTGCTCGTGATGCCGGAGACGCTGCTGCCGGTATGCAACCGGCGCTATCACGAGACAGCCGCGACCGAGGCGGGCCGCAAGCACGGCGATACGGTGATCGTGATGGACGACGGCGAGCGCGGCTGGCATGACAGGTTCGCCGCGTTCGCGGCACAGGGGCGGCACGCCGCGAGCATGCTGAGCTTCAACGACTACGCGATCGTCGTGCAGGCGGCATTGCTTGGGCAGGGTGTCGCGCTCGGCTGGCTCAACGTGGTGTCGCATTGGCTTCTCCAGGGCGCGCTGCTGCCCGCCGAGGAGGAACTGGTCATGACGGACCGGCGCTGCTGTCTGGTGTGGCCGGAAAATCGGCCGTTGCGGCCGGTTGCCGCGGAAGTGCGCGACTGGATCATCGAGGAGACGCGCGCCGATGTGCGCGCGGTGGACCGTAAATATCCGAAGCTGGGGCTGCGGCGCCTGCTGGCGCAAGCGGGGTTGGTGATCGGCCCGGCCCGCGGTGAGGCGCGAGGCGAGGCGGCGGTCCAGTCAGTCAACCCGTCGGCCACGGTGAGATAAGCACCGTGCCGTGCCCATGGGCGCTGTCAAGTTGGCGGCTGTTCGAAACTCGTTTTCAGCCCAGACCAGTGCTCCGGACCATGTCAAGGCCAATCAGATCGTCGCCATTCCGGCGTCCCTGCCCATGGCACCCGGGCAGATGTCGGAGCGGCGCAGTTAGTGTCTGTCCTGGCATGGGCATGCTAGTGTCGAACCGGGTGAACCCTCGAATAACGCAGGCTTAGATCTCGGTGTGACGAGTGGGGGTTTCCAGCGGGGAAATTTCACTCAGAATCCGCTCCCCGCAATGGCCTGCTATTGCATCGCGTGCGGTGTCACGCAGGGCCGCGGCAGCCTTCATGTCGTCTCCTGTTGGTTCCAGAGCGGGGAGCACGGTAACTGTTACGTCGGCTCGCGTTGGCAACCACTGTCCATCCGGAAGCACAACGCGTGCGCCCGCGATTGCGACCGGTACGACAGGCCGGTGCGATGCGCAGGCGGCCACAAAGGCGCCGAGACGAAACTGCCGCAGTCCCGCGGATCGGACGAATGTTCCTTCGGGAAAGAGGAGCAGCGAGGTTCCAGCCGTCGCCTGCTTCACCAGTTCGCGTTCGTCTTCGGCCATGCGCGGATAGTCGACGCGCTCGACAAAGCGGGTGCCGATTGCCCGAAGGAAGGCACCCATCAGCAATCCGCCGGCCAACTCACGCTTGGCGACGATGCCAAGCGGCATGGGGATGGCCGCCAGCAACACGAGGCCGTCAAGGTAGCTCGCGTGATTCGCAACAAAGATGGCCGGCCGCGCCATGTCGATGAGTTCGGCACCGCGTACCGTCACGCGAATGCCTGCAAGCATGAGGGCTAGCTGTGCCGCGCGCGATGCAATCGCCCAGTTTCGCCTGGCGTCCGGATGCGATACGGTCATCAACCATGTCGGTATGGCGATCAGGGTTACGACCAGCCAGCACCATGCGCCGTAGGCGATCTGCCTGGCGGCGGCTCGAACCCGCCGGCCGATTGGCCGTACGGTGTTCGTTCCGATGTCGAGCCACTGTAGCCACGCAGGGCGTGGCAGGAGATTCCCGCGACTACGCAGGTACATCTCCATCGTAGCCGCGTGACGAATCTTCCCGCTCGATGTCTTCAGAATGCTATGCGGCGGGACCAGAGCGATTTCTTCCGGCGGAGCGCCCAGCAGAGCTACGGAGGCTTCGTTAATGCCAGTGCGCATCGCCGCGAGTGCCTCAGGTGCCGTTTCGCGAGTCTCCGCAATGACGATCAGGCGATCGGTACCGGTCTCAATGTCGGGCGTTCCACACACTGCGACACAACCGTTGCGCACGCCAGGCAGATGCCCGACCGCCGCCTCCAGTTCATAGGGGAAGAAGTGACGCCCGGCCCGAATCACCAGATCCTTTACGCGGCCCGTGATGAACAGTTCTTCATCGGCCATATATCCCAGATCGCCGGTATCGAGCCAGCCATCATGAATTAGCCGCGCGGTCAGCTCCGCATTCTGAAAATACCCACGCGTCGCGGATGGGCTTCGGAATTCAATTCTTCCGACCGTTCTTTCGGATACGTCATTGCCGTCGACGTCAACGATGCGGATCTGGTTGCGGGGTAATGCGCGTCCGCACGAGACCAGTTCGAGTGCGTCATCAGGCGATTCCGCTTTTGCTGCACGCTGTGACTCAGCCAGTCGGATGCGACTGATACAGTCTGTTCGCACCCCGCGGCCCGGCTCCGAAAACGCCAGTCCAAGCGTGTTTTCCGCCAGACCGTAGACGGGGGTCAGGGCGGTTTCCCTGAACCCATGATCGGCAAAGCGTGAGGCGAATGCTCGCATGGTCGGCGCGCTGACGGGTTCTGCACCGCAGAATGCGAGGCGCAATGAAGACAGATCGACGCCTTCGAGATCGGCGTCGTCGATCCGGCGCGTGCATCGCTCGTAGGCAAAGTTGGGTGCCGCCGTAATGGTGGCACGGTAGTGGCCGATCGCCTGCAACCAGTGCGCTGGACGTGCGAGGAACGTCAGCGGGGACATCAGAATCAATGGGATACCAAAGTAAAGCGGCCCGAACCAGGCTCCAATCAGGCCCATGTCGTGGTACAGAGGGAGCCAGCTTGCGAAGATGTCGTGTTCCTCGATCCGGGCAGTCTCTCCCATTGCCCGGATATTGGCGAGCAGATTGGCGTGTGTGAGCACCACGCCTTTTGGCGCACCTGTGCTACCGGAAGTGTACTGAAGCAACGCGACGTCTTGTGCGCGAGGGATATACCGCTCATTGTCCGTTTCGCCCATGAGCTGATACGTCGTCACGATCTCACGCAACGTCGGTATCCGCGCCTTTGCCAGAAGGCTTGCTACGAGTGCGTGTGACGGCACGATCATGACGCGTGAGCGCGCATCCAGCAGAATGGCCGCGTGTCGCTTCAGGTGATCGTCGATCCGTGCCGATTGCACCGGCGGATACACCGGCACGACTACTGCGCCGGCAAGCAGGATTCCCGCAAAGCTGGCGAAATAGTCGTTACCGGTCGGCAACATCAGTGCGACGGTGTCGCCGGGGTTCACGCCGAGCCTGTGCAACCCGCTCGATACCCGTAGGGCTGCCTCGTACAGCGCCGAGTAGGTCATTGTGTGTGACGACGCTTCCTCGTCGAGAAATACGATGTGCGTGTGTTCAGGTCGCCGGGATACGTGCCACTGCAACGCCTCGACCAGCGTTTGTGCTGCGATCGGCGGGTCAAGGGTATCGGTCGGCGCTCGAAGCTCAACGGTGCCGATTGCGCACCCGGGTTGCCCCAATGTTTCTCCTTCAAGTGCGCGCAGTAAATCGCCGGGCGTCTTCGCCTGCTCGAACAACGCAACCGGAAAATGCACGCCGAGCGTTTTCTCGATGCGAGCCAGCAGTTCGGTGCGCGCGAGACTGTCGAGGCCAAGGTCACGTTCGAACTCGCTGTTCAGCGTGACGCCATGTGGCCTGTATCCCCGTGGGCCGACTTCAGCGGCGAAAGCATCGGCTATATCGAGCAACCGTTGGGCGTCGCTCGATCGGCGGCGGGTGACGTCTTCGTTCATATCGCACGACCGCTTCCGTGTCGGGATTTCAGCATAGGCGCGACGGGGAGGAGGGCGCTTGATCGTCGTCAATTGCTGAATTGCGCCTCGCGCGCAATCACGCGCCGTTACCCTGCAATCGCATCCCTGCCTCGGTCACGTTAACGTTCGGCGGAGGACCTTGCCGAGCTGGTTCAGAGGCAAGGTGTCACGGAATTCAATTGAGCGGGGAACCTTGTAGGCGCTTAGATTAGCGCGGCAGTGCTCCAGCACGGCGGCGGCAGTAAGATCCGCCGAGGACCGGACGACGAATAGTTTGACGGCGTGTCCGGTCCGTTCATCCGGCACGCCGACTACCGCTGCGGCGCTTACGCCCGCAAGCGCGGAGACCACGGCTTCGACGTCCGAGGGGTAAACCTTGAAACCGGACACGACGATCACGTCTTTCTTGCGGTCCACCAGGACGAGCATCTGCGCGGGCGTGAGATAACCGACGTCCCCCGTGCGAAGCCAGCCCTCGGGCGAGATCACTTCCGCGGTCTCGACGGGGTTCATCCAGTAGCCGCGCATGACCTGCGGGCCCCGGACCCAGACTTCTCCGATGACACCCGCGGCGACAGCTGCGTTGTTGTCGTCACGGATGCTAACCTCGGTTGAAGGCAACGGATGACCGACTGATCCGGAAAAGTGCTTTGCATCCATCGGATTCACGCAGACTACTGGCGACGCTTCGGTCAGCCCGTACCCTTCGATAATCGGCACTCCCGTTGCTGACTGCCATCGCGCGGCAACCGAAGCCTGAATCGCTGCGCCGCCGCCGATCACGAGACGCAGGCGTGACCAGTCCACAGCGTCGAAATGCGGTGCGGCGAGAAGGGCATTGAACAGTGTATTCACACCTAGCAGCGCGGTGGGCCGTGCGTGGCGCATGGTTCTGACGAGCGCGGCAAGGTCGTGGGGATCCGTCACCAGCACATTGTGCCCGCCGATTTCAACAAACGTCAGCAGACTGGCGGTCAGCGCGAATATATGAAAGAGTGGCAGCGGTGTGAGAATGGTCTGAGGCGTAGAACAGAACGCCGAACCCAGCCATGCACGAATCTGTGCGACGTTCGAGCTAAGGTTGCGATGCGTGAGCATCGCGCACTTGGGAGTGCCTGTGGTTCCTCCCGTGTATTGCAGCAGCGCGACATCGTCGAGACTGGGGCGGATGTGATCTCGCTCGATCGAATGCCGACACGACAAGGCCGCACTAAATGTCCAGTATTCCCTCTTTGCAGGCGGAATCGAGTCACGCACAACGTGCTGTACGAAATCCATTGCGGCGCGCCTGGGCAGCGGAAGCAGATCGCCCACCGCGACGGATATAACAGCCTTCGCCTGATTCTCATCCAGGATTTCGTCCAGTTTGCAGGCAAAGTTTTCCAGTACGATGATCGCTGAAACAGCTGCCGTGGCGAGCTGGATCTGAATCTCACGAGGCGTAGCCAGCGGATTGATATTAACGACGACAAGCCCGGCGTCGAGGACGCCATAGAAGGCGACGACATAGGGTAAGCCATTCGGCAAGATGAGTGCGACACGCTCGAGCGGCGCAAGTTTGAATTCGTTGACAAGAAACGCGGAAAAGCGGTGCGCATATAGCGCAACGTCCCGATATTCGAGCGTGTGATTGAACGAACTGAACGCGGGGCGTCCTGCGTAACGCGTACAGGCAGCCTCGAACATTTCAGGCAATGTTCTAACGCTTCTGGCATCGATAGCTGCGACAGGCGGCTCGGACGAGGGAACGTCGATCGCTTTCGGGCACTTCATGGTCGATCGGGCCTTTGTCGTATAGGGCAGACGCGATGACAGTCAGGTCTGCGCACCTAACGACTACGTGTGCGTAGCCGGCTTGGCAGGCGTTAAAAGGTCAACGAGTACGGTATTCCTCGACATATTCACTTCAGCGCGTGATTTGTGTCGCTATGGATCGAGCATAGGACTCGTTCGCCATGAGAGATTGACGTGTGTCAAGACGACCGGTGTGCCCAACGGATCGAATGCGATGGAGGCTCATCATGTCTGTTCGCAGCCAGAGCAATGCATTGGTCGTAATGAATGGTCCGTCGGGGCGCGCAATCATTCGCTATTGGAGTTCGAACCGCAATGCGAGGCATGAAGTGTCCCGTTCAGACGGCTGCGAACAACAGTGATAGCCCGTGGGCGGATGGGTTGATTCAGGTCAATCTGGGGGATGAGCCGGCGAATAGAGTGTACTGGGGCGTTGTTATCCGGACAGCCCGTGGGCAGGGCGCATGAGAGTGTCGTCGCGCGCGAAGGCTCGACAAACCGTCTGAGGAAACATATCGGACCCACCATGCGGACACCTCGGAGACTTCGTCATGAGCACTACCAGTTCAACCCTCCACGATCACGACGAAGTCGGTCGCATTCTCATTGCTGTAGACGCTTCGCCCGCCTCTTTGCGCGCTGCGGCCTATGTTCAAGGCATTGCGGCGCCAGGGGCACACGTGCGAATCATCAGTGTGGCTGAAGATCCACGCAGGCTGATTCCGTTGGATCCACTTGTCGGAGTGGATCTCAGCCCGGTGCGCGACGAGTTGCTGCGCGGTGCCGCGGATGCGGTCACTCAGGCACAGAGCATATTTTCGAGCGGCGAGACGGTTGTCGACACGGAGGTGATCGATCTTTCCATGCAGGGTCGGGATCTAGCCTACGCACTGCTTGAAGCAGCGCGGACGTGGCGAGCCGATCTCCTCGTGGTTGGCACCCGACAGAACCGTCGGCTGCTACGCTGGCTGGAAGGAACAGTCTCTGAACCTCTGGCGCGAATCTGCCCGTGCTCGATTCTAGTTGTTCCAGCTTCTTATGAAAGAGATACCTGCGGCGGTCCGAAGCGAATGCTCTTCGCCGTCGACGGTAGCTCACCATCGCGGCATGCGCTTCGATACGGATTAAAACTCGCCACGAAGCAGACGTCCTTGCGTATTGTAAATATTCTTGATCAGGCGGTGAGGATGAGCGATTTTGTGCCACTTCCTCTGCTTGAAGATGCACTTGTCAAAGAGGGCAATGCAGCACTTGCGGCGGCAGCGGAGTTGCTGGCCGGATTACGAATCGAGGCGGAATCCGCGATGATCAGCACGGAAAGAACCGGCGACGATGTGCCCCACGCCATCGTGAGGGAGGCAGATCATTGGAACGCCGATCTGGTCGTCATGGGCACACACGGCCGGCGTGGTATCTCGCGCTGGCTGCTGGGTAGCGTGGCGAGCCGCGTACTGCGTATCACCCACGTGCCGGTGTTGCTCGTCCGCCCGATCGAAGCCTGAAACAGGCTCCGGTCGCGGTGAAAGCTTGGGCGAAATGATTTACTTGTGTTCCGATTGGATAAGCTCGTGCCAGCACCGCTGGCGATCCACTACTTAGGTATGTCATTCCGCTGAACCGGTTGCCGCACCTGTTGCCGTGTCGCCTCTGTCTGCCATTCGCGCCACAGCGCCATCAGAACAGCCAGTATGGCGGGCCCAAGGAACAATCCGATCAGACCGAATGCGGCGAGTCCACCAAGCACACCAAACATGACGAGCAGAAATGGAATGCGTGCGCTGCTGCTAATCACAAACGGCCTTATCAGATTGTCTACCCAGCTAATGACCAGCATTCCCCAGAGCAATAACCCGACTCCGGCCACCGTGCGGCCCGCAAATAGAAGGCCGACCGCCACCGGCACCCATACCAATGGCGTGCCAAAAGGAATCAATGCTACGAGAGCAGTGATCCCTGCCAGCGTGACGGGCGCAGTTACGCCTGCGGCCCAGTAACCCAGCCCGGCCAACACTGCCTGCGCGATTGCTGTCAGCACAATGCCGTAGACGACGGATCGGGTCATGCTGCCGATCGCGGTGAGATAGTCGTCAAGGCGCTCGCCAAGGAAAGGCCGCAAAGCCTGCCGTATCTGATTCAGGAGACTTTCTCCATCGCGATACGCAAAAAACAGCGTCACGAGAGCAAACCCCAGCTTTGTGGCGTTCCGGGCCGCACTTCCGAGGAGGTCACCAATTTCGCTTGTCCAGCGATTCGCCCATTCTGAGAGTTGGGAGCGGATGGCAGGGGGATCAATCTCCACATGATCGAGAAACGCCTGCAACGAGGACCCGATCCAGGGGATGCGCGCCAGAAAATCGGGTAAGTCGCGAGGACGATCGGAGAAGTAGGCGACGATAGCCCGGCTGGCGTCCCTTAGATCTTCTGTCAACGGCTTCATCAGCCAGACGACTGGCAGTATGCACGCACACGTCAGGAGAAGGGTCATCAGCAGCGCGCTAGTACCCGCGCTTTCGCGGAGCAGGCGTCGCAAACGGCTGTAGGCGGGCCAGGTGACATACGAAATAATCAGCGCCCACGCGACCGGAACTAGAAAAGGGCGCAGAACCATGAACCCCAAAGCTACCAGACCAGCCAGAAGCAGTGCTAGCACGACATGCTTTCCCGATCGCATTGAGCGCTCCCGTTCGTGGATTCGGCGTTTCTGTATCCGGGCAGTCATCGCAGGCCGAAACAATGCATCCAGATGCGAGACCGGAGACCATATGATCTGTCGCTACCCGCACGTTACTGCTTGATAAAGGTCAATCAGCGAGTCTGACCCGCACCGATACTGGCACTTGCCGCGTACCGCTTCAATGCGACGTTCGTCGACTCTCGTACAGAAGGATCGGTCCATGTTGACTCCGACGCGCACGATTTGCCCTGGGGCAGAGGGTTCCAACACATGGCACGCAATGCAGGTCGCGGCCATCGCCATGCAACTGGGCACCGATTGCGAGGATGGCCTGACACTGGCAGAGGCGCACCGGCGCCTCGCCAAAGACGGGCCGAACGAGATTCGTGAGCAGCGGCGCCGGGGCGTCCTTGACATGCTGATCTGTCAGTTCAAGGACTTCATGATCGTCGCTCTGTTGGCGGCGGCTCTCGTGTCGGGCCTGATCGGCGAGGCTGCGGACGCGCTCGTGATCGTCGCGATCGTGTTGCTTAACGGCACAGTCGGCTTCATCCAGGACTATCGCGCCGAGCGTGTGATGGCGTCGCTCGCACAACTCGCCAGGTTGCAGGCGACAGTCATTCGCGAAGGCGAATGTCAAACGGTTCCGGCATCGGGCATTGTGCAGGGCGACGTCGTTTTGCTGGATACCGGTTCTACCGTTCCCGTCGATCTTCGTCTTGCCGAGGCGTCCGGGCTGAAGATCGCCGAAGCAGTTCTCACTGGGGAGTCGGTGCCGGTAGAGAAGGGCACCGCGTCGCTTGACGACGCTTCGCTACAACTCGCCGACCGGACAAATATGGCTTTCAAGGGCACTGTTGTCACCTACGGTCGAGCACGAGGTATTGCCGTTGCTACCGGCATGGCCACCGAACTCGGCAAGATCGCCGGGATGATCGAAGCGGCACCTGTAGTCCAGACGCCGCTGCAAAAGCGTCTTGCAGCGTTTGGGCGCCGGTTGGCCATGATGATTCTTGTGATCTGCGCGATCATCTTTGCGACAGGTGTGCTGCGGGGCGAGCCAGTGCTGCTCATGCTTCTCACGAGCCTGAGTCTTGCCGTCGCCGCTATCCCTGAAGCTTTACCCGCAGTGGTGACCGTGATGCTTGCCCTTGGTGCGCGCAATATGGCACGACACAATGCCCTGGTGCGACGTTTGCCTGCGGTCGAAACCTTGGGGTCCGTGAGCTGGATCTGTACCGACAAGACTGGCACATTGACCCTGAACGAGATGTGCACAACTGAGCTCTACGCTGATGGCGTGCGGTTACCCATCGCATCGTTCGATACAAAAAGGCCCGTTACGAGATGCTTGCTGGAGGCATTGGCGTTATGCAACAACGTTAGCCGCGCTGCGGGCGGGGAGGTCGCAGGCGATCCGACCGAGGTTGCGTTGTGGAGAGTGGCCGCTGACGCTGGCTTCGACAAGAGCGCGCTCGAAGTCACGAGCCCGCGCTTCCTGGAGTTCCCGTTTGACTCCGATCGCAAGCGGATGACAACGATTCACCGCAGCGGAACCGGATTTATTGCTTACACGAAGGGCGCACCGGAGACGGTCATTGAACGTTGCAACGCGTCCCTGTCAGATCATGGGATGGTCGCTGTGGACCACGAACGCGTGCTGGCGGCGGCGGAGGCGATGGCGGATAGTGGTCTTCGTGTACTCGCCGTCGCGAGCCGGAAGTGGGACAGTCTGCCTGCCGGTCACGATATAGAAGAAATCGAATGCGGCCTCACTTTGCTTGGCCTGGCTGGCATGCGTGATCCGCCGCGGCCCGACGTACGGCAGGCAGTCAAGGCTTGCAGATCGGCAGGGATCACACCCGTAATGGTCACGGGGGATCACCCTGTAACCGCGTGTGCTATCGCCCGCGAACTTGGCATTCTCGCCCCCGGGGACACCGTGTTGACCGGCCAGGAACTCAGTCGACTCACGGATGAAGCGCTAGTCGCGCAGGTTGTGCATACCCGCGTGTTTGCCCGGGTGGACCCGGCGCAAAAAATCAGGATCGTCGAGGCCGTTCGGGCGCATGGCCAGTTCGTCGCGATGACCGGTGATGGCGTGAACGACGCGCCGGCGCTCGCCGGCGCGGATATCGGCATTGCGATGGGAAAAAAGGGCACCGATGTTGCGCGGGATGCGGCCAGTATCGTGCTGCTGGACGACAACTTCGCCACCATCGTCGGTGCCGTCGAAGAGGGGCGGCGAATCTTCGATAATGTACGCAAGTTCATTCGCTACGCCTTGACGTGCAATTCGGCCGAGATATGGACTATTTTTCTCGCGCCTTTTCTCGGCCTGCCGATTCCCTTGCTTCCCATACACATCCTGTGGATTAACCTGGTCACCGATGGACTGCCGGGGCTGGCACTGGCGGCCGAACCGGCGGAGAAGGGCGTCATGCTACGGCCACCACGGCCCCCAGGGGAAAGCGTCTTTGCCCGCGGCATGTGGCAGCACATCGTATGGGTTGGGCTCGCAATGGCCGGTGTCACGCTGCTCACGCAGGCATACGCCATTCACGTCGCTTCGGCACATTGGCAGACCATGACCTTTACGGTGCTCACGCTCTCCCAGATGGGGCACGTACTTGCCATCCGATCGGAGCAAGCGTCGTTTTTCGCGCGGGGAGCGCGTTCAAACATGCCCCTTGTGGGCGCGGTGCTGCTCACCTTTGCGCTTCAACTGGCGACGATCTATGTACCCATGTTGAACACCGTTTTCCGGACGACCGCGCTTAATATGACTGAGCTGGCAATGTGTGTTCTGCTCTCCAGTGTGGTGTTCGTTCTGGTCGAGCTCGAGAAACACCTTATCCGCCGGGGACTTCTATACCGTTGAAACCCGCATCAAACAAACCCGTGCCGATCGCCAGTATTTGTGCGCCATCGCGCAGCAGAAAAAGTGCGTCGAGTTGCTTGCGGCGTGCGAAATCCAGGCCTTTCTGAGGCCCCAACACCATGAGAGCGGTTGCATAAGCATCCGCGTCCATGCAGGACCTTGCCAGCACTGTGACCGACGCGACCCCGTTGCATAAAGGCTCACCTGTGCGCGGATCCACGACATGCGAGATGCGCTTGCCCTCGCATTCCCTCCAGTGACGATAGTCCCCGGAAGTTGCGACAGCGACATCCGTGAGTTCGATCACGCCGAGCGCCTCCCGGCGTTCATAGTCGGGACGCTCGATTGCGATTGCCCACAATGCCTGGCCAGGCTTTGTGCCTCGCGCACGCATCTCACCGTCGATTCCGACAAGCCACGACCGAACGTCATGACTGTCCAGCACACGCGCCAATTCGTCTACGCCGAAGCCTTTGGCGATACCGCACAAGTCGAGGCTCACGTGCGCCTGCTTGCGAGCGCGACACTGCTCGACGTCGACGTCGAGCAGTTCGACCAGCGGGCGTCGGGGTCGTTCGCGCGAGTCTTCCCGCATGGTTGGCCGCGGCGCGTTGGATGGGCCGAAGCCCCACTGATCCACCACATCGCCGACACCTGCGTTGAACGCATTGTCTGTCTCGCGCCCCATCGCCGTCGCGCGCACCAGCACCGTCGCAAGATTGCGGGATATCGGCACCCAGACGTCGGGCTCGGCTCTATTCAACCGTGTCAAATCGGAACTGTCCTTCCAGTTCGACATTTCCTCGTCTACCGCTCGTACCGCCGCATCCAGTTCAGAAGCGATCAGGGCGCGGTCCAACCCCGCCGGCGCGTAGCATTGCACGCTGTATCGGGTGCCCATCGTCGGTCCGTTGAACGTATAGCGCTCGGGACAACCGGCCATCGGTCCTTCAATAGACATCTTCGACATATCTTCCCTTCAATCTCATCTCGTTCACGGAAAGGCCGGAGCCATCCAGAATGTGTTCCCACGCTCGGGCCACGCCGTTGGCCATGTCTCTGCCTCCGCACACCATGATCTGCGCTCCGCTGGCGACGAGTTCACGAAGCGTTGGCGCGTCGGCCATGAGTCGCTCCTGCACGTAGGTCTTCCGTACGGGGCACGAGAAGGCGGTCTTGAAAGTTGTCAGCCGGCGGTTGCCGACCAGGTTCTGCAACTCTTCGTCGTACAGGAACGCCTCGCCTGAGCGTCTGGCGCCAAAATACAGATGCATGGGCCGCCCCGCCGAGTTTTGCCGGATGAAGCCAACGAATGGGCTGATGCCCGTCCCGGCGCCGATAAGAATGATTGGCGCCTCTCCCGCCGCAGGTCTGAACGCAGGGTTCCGGCGAATGAACGCCTGAATCGCGTTGCCGGGCTGCAAAGCTGTCAGATAGCCAGAGCAGGCCCCATGCGCATGCCTGCGCACGCAGATTTCGATAAAACCATCTCGCGAAGCGCTCGCGAGCGAGTAGAACCTCGGCACGGTGTCGCCGGGCGGGATCACCCCGAGCAGGTCGCCCGCGTCGAATGACGGCAGAGCCCTTTGCAGCGGGGTGTGCCACCGCCGATTGCGCGGTGTGCTGCGGACAAAGCGCAACACCGACGTGACACTTCCAGAGTCGAGTCCATAGTCCTTGCGCTCCACAAGCGTCAGGGAGACGGTGCGCGGTAGCGACGGCTGGTAGCGCACGTCGAGTCGCACGTCGAGTGCGATACCCAGTCGCTCGCTCCACGTCCTGAACGTGCTCTCCGACTGCCGGTCAACGCTGCTGCACTCGATGAGCGCCTGGCCGCCTTTGGCGATCAACGCATCGTGCACGGTTTGCGCATAACCACAGAAATGGGGGAACTGGCGATCTCCAAAACCGAGGACGGCAAACGTTGGTGGAACATAGTCGTTCATGCTCGCGAGCTTGCTCAAATACTGCGTGGCGTTGGACGGTGCCTCACCATCGCCATACGTCGAAGTCAGTACGATCAGGCGTTGCGCCTTGCAGTGGCGTGATGAAAGATCGTTCATCGGCGCTATATGCACGCGAAAATTCGCGCGCGTCAGCGCCTGATGAATTGCGGCAGCGAACGCCCAGGTGCTGTTTCCTTCGCTTCCCACGAGAATGACCGTATCGGCCTGACCCGCGCTCACGTTGTCTGGAACTTTTACCGTCGCGCGGCGACGCCGCACCCATAGCCATACTCCAGTAATCGCCAAAACCGGCACCGACGCGCTCGCAAGCCCGAGGATCAGCGCGAGCCACCACAGTCCCTCGCCCGTATGCAGCATGAACACGACCTCGTGAAAACGCTGCCAAGCGTCATTGGGCTGCCACGCGAGCCATTTCCCTGACGACGGGTCGATGTAGCCGGTGCCGCTCGATGTCCGCAACGCGTAGACATCGCCCGGGTTCTGGGGGGAGGGCAACATCAGTTCACGCAGGTCGGTTACATCGACGTTCCTGAGCGCAGCAACGCGATTCACTGTAAGCGGGGCGCCGGTGCTCACGGAGGCCGGAAACGGAAGTTGCGCCGTGGCTCGTTCGGGGATCACCTCGAAGGTCGTCAACGACAGGACGAGCCCTGTTGCAGCCGAGAGCGTCAGCCCGAGAATGGCGACGCGGGCAACCTCATTGTGGATTCGCTGCAGACCGCTACCCCGAATGCGGCCGAACAGCTTCGCCCATCCGCCCATACGGCGTTCGAGTAGCGCAAGGCCGGATGCGGCCAGCAGCACCATCAAACCTGCCCCGACGCCGGTTGCGACGCGCCCCGCATCGCCTATGAGCAGCTTGCGGTGCAGATTGGTCAGCCAGCGCATGGTGGTCGATGGCGTATAAGGTTCGATACCGTCACCTGTCACGGGATCGATGCTGGCGGCGCCAGACTCGCCGCCTGAAGAGTAATAGGCAATGACGGCGCCCGAGGGCTTTCGCACGATTTTCTCGAGGCCGGGGTAATGGGCCTTCACACGTGCGGCGAGCGTCGCTGCGTCGAGCGAATGCTGGCTAACCTGAACTACGCCTGCGCGTTCGATCACAGGGTTCAGAGACAGCATCGCACCGGAGATCGCCGTGACCATCAGGACGAGGGCGGCGATCAGTCCGGGCAACGAATGAAGCTTGCGAAGCATGGCATCCCTCACAACGTATAGCGAAACGCCTTCACATAGCCGCGCCCTCTGACAGACTTTCCGGTTCCCGATGTCGTCAATGGAACGACCACCTCGGACGGGTTCTCGTTCATGTTCTCCACTGCGGTATCCACGTGAATTTCGTAGCCGGCGTCGATTAGCGTATCGGCAAGATCGAGCGTTGCCTTCAGCGTCCTGCCGGCACCAACGCTCGCACCCGTAATGCCGTCGATCCTTGCCGCGCCATTTCCCGTCATCCGGTACCAGGCGCTCAGGTGCCTGTAGTACTTCGCCTTCTCGCCTGCCATCCACAGCGTGCCCTGATAGCGGCCAGCCCGGTCGGTGACGTACATCACCACGTACGCACCGTCACCGCCGTAATTGGTTAATTGCGCTTCAATCGTGACGGGGCGGGCGAACGCCAGCGAGGGAATCGCGAGTGCACCGGCAAGCGCAGCAATAGGGAATGTGTATTTCATGATCTGTCCTCTTCAATAGTGGCTACGCCGGGCGAGACGGCGCACTTACCCTGCGTCAGCGTTGATTTGCGTATGACGAAAGTGTGTTGCGACGACGGTTTTCGCAGGTCAGCGGATCTGAACCTGCGGCCGGCTCCCCGGGGTCAATAGCCCATTGGATGGCTGCGCGCCGCTTGCCGCGTTACCCGGTTTATCGTTGGGCGCGCGCGGTCCTGCCGCAGCCGGTCGCGGGCCGCTCCGGTCCTCGTGCTCACCGCCGTCTTCACCGTGGCGCTCGTCCTGGGCGTCGCCATCGGTTTTCAGCCGGATGATCGCGAGCGTGGCCGGATCGACTTTGGCTTTGAAGTGCCGCCCCTGCGCGTCGAGTCCACGGATCTCGTAGCAACCGTCATCCGTTCTGACCCGACTCACGTTCCAGCCTTGTTTTCTGGCTAGCGCATCGATCTCGCTGACCGGTTTCCAGTTCGTGAGCGGTGCGGTGCAGTCGTCGTCCGCCTGCGCCAGTTGGGCGACGCCAGCGCATAGCGCGACAAGGGATACGATGGCAATGCTTCTTCGGAGCGGTGGTCGTTTCATGACGGGGAGTGTGGTTTTGTCCTGACAGGCTCTACAATGCGGCCCATACCTGAAGCCAGCCTTGCGAACGAAAAGATTTTTCTTCAGCCTGGCGTAAGCTTGGCGTAGCACAGTTTGCGATAACAACCGCCGGGACTATCGCATGAGAGTACTGCTTGTCGAGGACGATCCGCTGCTCGGCCAAGCCGTTCGGGACCAGATCACGCGGGACGGACATTCCACCGACTACGTCACGACCCTGGGCGACGCCCGGCGCTACGTGCAAGCCGCGAACTACGACCTGATCCTGCTGGACCTGCTGCTGCCGGACGGCAAGGGAATCGATTTTCTGCGTGAATTGCGTGTATCCGGCTCTTCGGTACCCGTGGTGATCCTGACTGCGCTCGACCAGGTCGCCAACCGCATCGCCGGATTAAACGCTGGCGCCGACGACTACCTTGTCAAGCCATTCGATCTATCCGAGCTCACCGCGCGCGTCAACGCCGTTGCGCGCCGGTATTCAGGCAATCCCAACCCATTTGTCACACTGGGCAATTTGCAGATCGATCTGGCCGCCCACAGCATCCGTCGAGAAGGCCGTTCCATTTCCCTTACCGCCAGCGAATGGGCATTGCTCGAGGCGTTCATTCAGCGACAGGGCATGATTCTTTCAAAGGCGCAGCTGGAAGAGCGCCTTTACTCGTTTAACGCCGAAATCGGCAGCAACACCATCGAGGTGCACATGAGCCGGCTGCGCAAGAAGCTGGGGGGCGACCTGATCGAGACGGCGCGTGGCCTCGGCTACAAACTCAGGCAGTGCTAGCGATGCTGCACAGCCTCCAGGCGCGCCTCGCAGTAGCGCTTGCCGTTGGCCTGGCCGCACTGTCGCTCCTTGTAGGAGCAGCGGCGTTTCATGTCCTGCAAGACGAAATCGACCGGATCTCGGATAGCGCCTTGCAGGAGACGGCGCAGCGGCTCGTGCCGCTGGCCGTCACGGATATCCTTGATCTAAGTACGCAAGGCAGCACCGGACAGCGCGTAGCGGCCGTACGCGCGCACGACGAGTTGCTCACCTATATCGTGCGCGACCAAACCGGCAAGACCGTCCTGCAGTCTCATGATGCGGACCCTGGGGTCTTCCCGGCTGATCTGAAGGCAGGCTTCACGTCGACGCCCAGCCACCGGATTTATACGGAAACGGTCTTGCAAGGAACGGTCCTGCTCGCGATTGCGGAACCCCTGGTTGAGCGCCGTCACGTCAGCACCCGGGCGGCACTTGCGGTGATCGAGCCGCTCCTTGTTCTCATCTTGCTTGGCCTCGTCGGCACGTGGCTGATCGTGAAGACAGGATTGCGTCCGATCAGCCGGTTTTGCGAGGGTGTTGCCTCTAGGGGTCGCGACGATCTCACTCCGCTCGCCAAGGCCGGCATGCCTACGGAAATCGAGCCAATAGCTGACGCGGTCAACGACCTGATGCAGCGGCTTGACCGGGCACTGAGCGCCGAGCGCAGCTTCACGGCCAACAGCGCACACGAGCTTCGCACGCCGATTGCCGCAGCACTTGCGCAAACGCAACGCCTGATAGCCGAGGCACAAGGCACGCCAATCGAGCAACGTGCGCGAAACGTCGAGATCACTTTGCAGACGCTCGTGCGACTCAGCGAAAAGCTCATGCAACTGGCCCGGGCAGAAGGCGCCCGCGTCCTCTCTGATATCGCGCAAGACTTGCGGCCCGTCCTTCAACTCGTGGTCGACGATGTCCGGCGCATTGCACGATCTAATGAACTCGCACTGAGCCTGCCCGATGAACCCGTATTGTCGCGAATCGACCAGGACGCTTTCGCCATTCTTGCGCGCAACCTTATTGAAAACGCCGTCAAGCACGGTACGGACGCAACGGCCGTTCGTATCATGCTCACGAGCGGCGGCACCTTGAGCGTCCGGAACCGGGGGCCTGTCGTACCCTCGGAGACGCTCGCGCGCCTGAGCCAGCCGTTCGAACGCGGGGCCACAACAGCGAAGGGAAGCGGCCTGGGGCTGGCAATCGTCAATGCGATCGCCCAGGCGGCCGGCGCACGACTCACGCTAGGTTCGCCGGCCGCCGGCATGCCGGACGGCTTTGAAGCCGTCGTGGAGGGACTGGCAATACCTGATTCGCCACCAGTCTTTCGCGAGAGAGTCCGCTAGCCAGGGCTGAAATCAAGGCCACTGCTGCAAACAGCAGGTCTGGCCAAGCCACTTTCTATAAATATGGATGCCTTATCAATAAAACGGGGTGGCATCCCAGACAACGAGCGTGGCGTATCTATCCTGGTAACTCAGTGAGTGGCGTGGCTCAGGGTCGGTCCGCCTTGACGAGCGCAGCCAGCTTTTCCCGCTCGGTAGCGACGTCCTCCTTATCGTCGGACGGCCAGTCGAGAACAACTCCATCGTTGAGGGATTCCCGTACCAGCGACGAATAATCCCACTTGCTCAGCTTCCCCGATTGCAGCGCCTGTCTGATATCTCGTCGGAGATCCACCGGGAAGCTTGCATAGGCGCCTGATAATGCCGCGTACTGTCGGGCATCGATTTCGGCAGACGAGTGAAGTGAGGCCCAAGATACGACGGCGACGATTGCCATGAACGGCACAGCCGTGTAGCGGAGTATGAACTTGATGGGCGTCATTGCAGATTTTCGGGAAGATGCTTGAGCCACGACCGGGTTGATCCAACGTTTGATCTGCTGCATCGCATCGGCAGGAAGCAGCCGAGTGGCGGGACGATCTGCGACAAGCCGCAGGCCGAGCGTCTGGTGCGCGCTGAGCGAACCCGGAACGACGCCGGATGCCTGTCGAATGTATCTGACTTCGGTGAGGTTGACGCGCGGCACTTTGACACACAAATCAGTCGACCTGGCAGGCTTCATAAAGCTGACTATACTGAAAGGAGTCACCTGGATTCAGGTGTGCCCGGCTCAAGCGGTGTGCTCTGGCAGGACTTCAAGACGAGCAGACCTGGCCGCGGGGAGAAACGTATGTTCAAGCATCTGCTGGTGCCAACCGATGGTTCGACACTTTCTGACGCTGCCATCCAGATGGCGGTGACGCTTGCCACGGAAAGCGGCGCAAAGATCACCGGGCTCCATGTCATTCCAGAATTCCATGTCCTCGCGTATGGCACCGAAATGATCGCCGACACGGAAGATCGAGTCATTCAGGTTACTCGACAGCATGCGGATAACTATCTGCTGGCCGTCACAAAAGCGGCGACCCAGGCCGGTGTCGAGTGCGATACGGTTACCAGAAACCACGCTCACCCGTATGAGGCGATTATCAGCGTGGCAGCGCAACGAAGCTGTGATCTCATTGTCATGGCATCCCATGGCCGAGGCGGCATGCGTGCCTTATTGCTCGGCAGTGAGACCCTGAAGGTGCTGACGCACTGTCGGATCCCGGTCCTCGTCGTCCGGGAGCCGACGCAGACCGGTGCGGGCCATGTTGTGGAATCCAGCAGGCAGCCGTCTGAATAAAAGCCTTCTCCGCTCCGGACGTACAGCGTAGCCCATGCCTTGGTCGCAGCCTTCCCGGTGCGTGTTTTCCCCATAGCCTGAACCGCTGCGATGGCCGGTTACGGTGACTGTGGACTTCAGGTTTTCACCCATGCGCGGGAAACGTCGACTGACGCGCTGGGCGGGTTCGGGATTCAGTCGGCACGTGCGCTGCCCAGCCCCCACACCGCGACAATTACCAGAAAGATCGCGCAGGAGCCCCACTGGGTCAAGACGCTTGACCATGCCAACGCTGGATCTGAAGTTACTTCTTCGGTATGGCCGGCCCTACGCAAAAGCGCACCGGGTGCGGGCTTCGACTGCTGTTCCACGGTCCTTATAAACATCAGCGTGGCGTACTGGAGTCGTCATCACACTTGGTTCCCGCGCGGAACCCTCAACCACGAACACTGTCTGCGGCGTATGTCACGGCTGGTGATCATGGCTTGAGCATCGTACGTTTCACACGAAGCGCGGCGAGAATGCCTCTCAGGATATCGATGGGGGGCGGCGGACAACCCGGCACCGTGACGTCGACAGGAAAAAGCTTCGAGAGCGGTCCGCACACGGCGTAGCTTTCCTTGAACATGCCTCCGGTGCAGGCGCACTCGCCAACTGCGACGACCAGCTTCGGATGCGGCGTTGCCTCGTAGGCCCGCAGCACTGCTTCCTTCATGTTCAGTGTCAGCGGGCCAGTGACGAGCAGCATGTCGGCGTGACGGGGACTCGCGACGAACTTGATACCCAGACCTTCGATGTTGTAGTACGGATTGTTGAGCGCATGGATTTCCAGTTCGCAGCCGTTGCAGGAGCCCGCATCAATCTCGCGAATGCATAGCGCCCGACCGAGCACGTCGAGTATTTCCTGCTGGATACGGTGCCCTTCGGACCGCCATGCTTCATCGCCATCGGTCAGGCGTTGAGTCGGTGTGCCGGTTGTCGCGATCTGTTTGAGAAGTTGCCACATTACAGGTCGTGTCCCGCGTAGTTCAGATTGAACGACTTGTTGATCAGCGGGAAATCCGGAACGATATTGCCGATGATCGCGTGCTCCAGAGCCGGCCAGTTCTGCCACGACGGGTCATGGCAGTGACAGCGCGAAATGGTTCCGTCTGGCCCGGTCTCGAGTGCGATGAATACATCGCCCCGCCAGCCTTCGATCCAACCGACCCCGCAGGATGGCGAGCCACTGTATTCGACCCGGGAGACGATGTCACCACCAGGCAGATCGGCCAGGAGGGTCCGGATCAACCGAGTGGACTCGTAGATTTCGTTGAACCTGACGGCGGTCCGGGCTGCCACATCGCCCCGGTCATCGCTGACCATCTGCACCTGAACCTCGTGGTAGGGCGCGTAAGGGTGATCGATACGCACGTCGATTTTCCGGCCGCTCGCACGTCCGACCGGCCCGCACACACCGAAGTGCTCCGCCAATTTTGCGGAAAGTATGCCCGTACCTGCAAAGCGATCCTGCAGTCCCGATTGATCCTCGTAGATGCGCTGCATGACGCGGACTTGTGTGTCGATCTGATCGCACTGCGTCAGCATCGAGGTGACGAAGCGCGCATCGAGGTCCGTTGACAAGCCCCCGGGAACGATCCGGTCCATTAGATAGCGATGCCCGAAAGCCAGATTGTTCAGGCGTAGCCAGTCTTCCTTCAGACGGGAGAACTGCGAGAGACCATACGCGAACCCCGCGTCGTTGCCGAGCGCGCCAAGATCGCCCAGGTGATTGGCAATGCGCTCGCGCTCGAGCAATAGCGCACGCAGCCACTGCGCGCGTGGCGGAATCCGTCCATTCAACGCGCGCTCGACCGCCATACAATAGGCCCACGTAAAGGCGACCGTGGTGTCTCCGGCGATGCGTCCTGCGAGACGGTGTCCGTCGAGCGCGGGCATGTGTTCGAATAGCCGCTCGATTCCCCGGTGCGCATAGCCCAGCCGTTCCTCGAGGCGCAACACCTTTTCGCCGACGACCGAGAAGCGGAAGTGTCCGGGCTCGATGACGCCGGCGTGAATCGGACCGACGGCAATCTCGTGGACACCGTCACCATCGACATGGACGAACGGATAGTCCGCTTCCTGGATCTGAAACTGCTCGGTCCCGGAAGACAATTTCTGCAACGGGAAGTAATCGGCAGGCCAGTTGCCGTGATTCAGCCACGGCCGCGTATCGTCGGCGCCGATCGCGCGCAGCCCGACCAGATCGTAGACGGCCCGTTGCATGCGTGTCGCGCACGGAAAGAGCGCCGATATATCCGGGTATCCGTCGCTGCGCCCATGCCCGTCGCCTACCGGCAACTTAAGCCACAAGATGCCGTCTTCCATCGCGTAAGCGACAGAGATAGTGAATGTGCCCGGAGTCTCTTCGGCACCCCACAGGGAGATCAGACGGCCACCCGTCTCGCGCACGGTGCCGGCGGTGCGGCTCCAGGTGTCAAAATCGACACGTGCGAGAAAAGCCGAGGACCTGCCCGCAAACACGGACAGGCGAACCAGGTCGGAAAACCCGAATGCCTCAATGCGCATGTGTCACCCCACGATCATGGCCGCCGCCTGCCGATACCACGTTGCAAGATAGGGCGGAATGTAGACTCCCAGCATCAACCCGACGCCGAGATGGACGAACACGGGCAGCAACGCCGGTGGGTGTTCAAGAACTTTGGCCGTCGTATCGCCGAACACCATGCCTTGCACGCGCACGAAGATAGCCGCGAAGGCTACAGCAAGCGCGAGCAACAGGAAGGGCGTGGCCCACGGCAGCTTGCTCATCGCGGTGGTCAGGATCAGGAACTCACTCGCGAAGACGCCGAATGGCGGCATGCCGAGGATCGCGAGCGCGCCGAGCATCATGCCCCAGCCGACGGTTGGGCTCACACGCAACAAACCTCGGATGTCGTCGATCGCCTGGGTACCAGCCTTCTGGGCCGCATGCCCCACGGTAAAGAAAATGGCCGACTTCACCAACGAATGCACCGTCATGTGGAGCAGCCCCGCAAAGGTCGCAATGGGGCCGCCGAGTCCGAAGGCGAATGTCATCAGACCCATGTGCTCGATCGACGAATACGAAAAAAGCCGCTTGACGTCCTTTTGCCGGAACAGCGAAAAGGTGGCGACCAGCACCGAGACCAATCCGAAGCCAACCAGCAGGTTTCCCGGCAGGCCGTTATGGAGTGCGCCATCGGCCAGCACCTTGCAGCGCAGCACCGCATAGAGTGCAACATTGAGCAGCAGGCCGGACAGCACGGCGGAAATCGGTGTGGGGCCTTCGGCATGCGCGTCGGGCAGCCAGTTGTGCATCGGCACGAGGCCGACCTTGGTGCCGTAGCCGATCAGCAGGAACACGAACGCGAGCGAAATGATGGTCGGGTCGAGACTGCCCTTGACCGCATTCAGACTGGTCCAGAGCAGTGCCTCGTCGCCGCCGAGTTGCCGGCTCGCGGCAAGATAGAGCAGGATCGTGCCGAACAGCGCCTGTGCGATGCCGACACCGCACAGGATGAAGTACTTCCACGCGGCTTCGAGGCTGGCCGCGGTGCGATATACGCTGACCAGCAGCACGGTCGCGAGCGTGGCGGCTTCCATGGCGACCCACAGAATGCCCATGTTGTTGGTGAGCAGTGCGAGCAGCATCGCAAAGATGAACAGCTGGTACATGCTGTGGTAGAGGCGCATGCGAGGGCCGGTCATCTTGCCCCGGTCCCGCTCGATGCGCATGTACGGTCTCGAAAAGATCGAAGTGGTCCAGCCGACAAAAGCCGTCAGGGCGACGAGGAACACATTGAGCGGATCGACGAAGAACAGTTTGCCCAGCGCGAACGCAGGCCCGTGTGCCACGGTTTGCACGGCAAGCAGCGCGGCGGCCGCGAATGTGAGGAAACTGAACCCGACGTTGAGTTCCGCCGCGACACGGTGTTGTCCCACGAGCGCCAGACATGCGCCCGCGAAAAGCGGGATCCCGAAAACCAGCAGCAGTACCCAGGCTTCAGTCATCCTTGAGTTTTTCCAGGTGATGAATGTCCAGACTGTCGAACTGCTCCCGGATCTGGAACATGAACACGCCGAGGATCAGGCTGCCCACCAGCACATCGAGTCCAATGCCGAGTTCGACGATCATCGGCATACCGTTAGTGGCTGCGGCCGCGGCGAAAAACAGGCCGTTTTCCATCGACAGGAAGCCGATCACCTGAGGGATCGCTTTCGCACGCGTGATCATCATCATGAACGACAGCAGCACGCAGGCGAGCGCAATGCCGAGCGTGCCGCGCGCGACCGACGAGGCGAGCTGGCTGATCGGCGAGGCGACATTGAACGCGATGATCACGAGCACGATGCCCACCAGCAGTGTGGCGGGAATATTGAGGAGCGGTTCGACATCCGTCCTGACATTGAGCCGCTGCACGAGCTTGTAGAGAATCCAGGGGATCAGGCCGACCTTGAGCACGAGGGTCAGCATCGCGGAAATGTAGAGGTGCGAGTCGGCGGTCACGTATCCGAGCACCAGGTTGGCGGATACGAGCGTCAGGCCCTGCAGCGTGTAGAGGTGGATGAGTGACAGGATCCGGCGCTGGCTCAACATCGCAAACGACAATAGCAGCAGGATGGCGGCCAGAAAGTTGATGATCTGCGTGGCGAATCCGTGCATTCATGCCCCCAGCAGAAAATGAACGAGCATCCCGATGACGGCCAGCAGGAAGGCCGTGGCGAGAAACTCAGGGACGCGGAAAATGCGCATCTTCGCGTTGCTCGTCTCGACTATCGCTAGCACAGCGCCGCCCACCAGCAGCTTGACGAAGAGCGCGGGGATGGCGAACAGCAGCGCAGTCGGATTGCCGGCTTCGGCAATGCCCCACGGAATGAACAGGGCAACGCCGATGCAGGAGTACGCGAATAGCTTGAGACTCGCGGCCCATTCCATCAGAGCGAGATGCCGGGCCGAATATTCGAGGATCAACGCCTCGTGGATCATCGTGAGTTCGAGATGGGTAGTCGGGTTATCGACCGGCAGACGCGCGTTCTCGGCGAGCGACACCATCGTGAACGCGATGCCCGCGAAAGCAAGGCTCGGATAGATTGCCAGTTCGCGGTGACTGAGCGTGGCGACGATGCTGGTCAGCAAGGTGGACTGCGTGATGAGCGATGCCGAGAACAGGACCATCAGCAAGGCGGGCTCGGCGAGGAAACCCACCAGCATCTCGCGACGCGCGCCGAGCGTGCCGAACGCGGTGCCGATATCCATAGCGGCCAGCGAAAGCGTTACACGTGCCAGCGCGAAGAGGCCGACCAGCGCGATTGCGTCCGCAGCAGGCGAGAGCGGCAGGTCGGTCGAGAGCGTCGGCACGATCGCGCAGGCGAGCGTCATGCACGCCCAGACAACATAAGGCGCGCCACGGAATATCGGGCTTGCATGGCTAGCGACCACTGACTCCTTGTTGAACAGCTTGTGAAGCATCCGGTAAGGCTGCCAGATGCTCGGCGCGCGGCGGTTTTGTAAGCGGGCGCGGCACATGTTGACCCAGCCCGTGAGCAGCGGAGCGGCCGCGAGTGCGAGCAGGATTTCGAGCCCCTGCGAAATCAGTCCGGAAAGCGTGATCATCGTCTCACCAGCATCAGCAGCACGATCAGCACAATGAAGCTATGCATCAGATACATGGCAATGCGGCCGGTCTGAAGCCGTCCGGCCAATGCCGCGATGCGCATGATCAGCCGTTCCAGCGGAGCATAGATCAGGCTCCACGCGCGATCCGTCACGGTGACGCTGTACACCGGGTGTTGGTCGAACGGCGAAGGAAGCCGGCGCTCGATCTTGAATAGCGGCGTGAAAATTTCGCGGATGGGTTGCCCGAACCCTTCTGCAGTGTCCTGCATCCGAGCGGTCACGAACGGATAGCCGCAGGCCCACGGCGCCGCGCGCCTCAGGCGCCCGTGGTAGAGACGGCGGACCAGTAACCAGGCGAGCGCGCAGCACGCGCAGAAGAACAACAGAAAAACAGCCGGCATATAGCTGGCCCGGTCTACGCTGGTGGGCGCGAGCAGCAGCCAGCCATTGCGCGCGACGGCCTCGCCGATGCCGGTTCCCACCAGCGTCCGGGTGACGCGGTCCAGCACGGCCACGAACTGCACCGGCAGCAGCCCGAGCAATACGCATATCGCCGCCAGCCAGACGAAGCCGATGCGCTCCCAACGGCTCGCGTCGCGCGCTTGCGCCAGCTTCTTCTCTCTCGGTTGACCCAGAAAGACGATGCCGAAGAACTTCACCATCGTATAGCCTGCCAGCGCGGCCACGAGCGCGATCAGCGCCGCGACCAGCGGCACCACCATATTCAGGAACGGGTTCGGCAAGCCCGGCGTGAACAGAAAGCTCTGCAGCAACAGCCATTCGGAGACGAACCCGCTCAACGGCGGCAGTCCGGCGCTCGCAAATGCGCCCACGAGCGCCGCCCATGCGGTCCACGGCATCACGCGGATCAAGCCGCCCAGACGGCCGAGATTGCGTTCGCCGGTGGCATGCAGCACGGAACCCGTGCCGAGAAACAGCAGGCTTTTGAACGTTGCGTGGCTGGCGATCTGGTAGAACAGCGCAGTCAACGAGAGCGCGGCGAGACTGTTCATGCCGTACGCGCGAAACAGGATCGCCAGTCCCATGCTGACGAACATCAGCCCGATGTTGTCGATCGACGAATACGCGAGCAGCCGTTTCATGTCTGTCTGGATCGCGCTGAACACGACGCCGAACAGGGCGGTGAAGAGTCCGAGGGCCAGCACGAAGACTCCCCACCACCACAACTGGACATGCAGCAAGTCGAACACCGTGCGCAGAATGCCGTACAGACCCGCCTTCAGGATAAAGCCGCTCATGAGGGCGGACACGGGTGACGGCGCAGCCGGATGGGCTTCGGGTAGCCACACATGCAGGGGGAAGACCCCCGCCTTTGCGCCGAAGCCGAATAGCGCCAGCAGGAATGCGGCGGAGGCCCAGAATACGTCGAGATGCTGTTCGCGCATGTTGGCAAACGTATAGTCGCCGGTATTGGCTTGCAGCAGGCCGAAACACAACAGGAGCGCCAGCGCGCCGACATGGGAGATCAGGAAGTAGAGGTAAGCGGCTCGACGGATCTCCGCGATGCGGTGATTGGTCATGACAAGAAAGACTGCCGACACGGTCATCGTTTCCCATGCGACCATGAAGCTGTACGCATCGTCCGCGAGTAACAGTGTCGCCATGCTCGCGAGGCACACGTGATATTCGAAGCAGAGTAAGCCGGGCGGCGTGCCTTCACCCTTGCGGAAATAACCGGCGGAGAACGCGCTGACGCCCGTGCTTACCACGCCGAGCACAGCCAGGAAATACGCCGACAGTCCATCGAGCCGAAGATGAAAGGGGAGGTCGGGCAACCCGAGCGGCAGGATGATTTCCTGAGGACCGGCGAAAACGCCGGTCAGGCCCAGCCCGAACAGAGCCAGGCCAAACACTGCGCCGACCGGAAACAGCCCGTGCGCAACCACCCGTGTCCGTCGCAGGCTGGCGAGTCCCAGAACGCTGACGATCAGCCAGCCCGCGACGACCAGCAGCACGTAGTGGATGACCAGCAGGTGTTCCATCGCCGTTGTCTCCGGGGCTGTCAGATGTCGTGTTCGACGGCAGGCTCGCCGGACGAAGGGTACTCCGAATCAGACTCCTCCCGGTGATGATGTTCCATTCGTTTGACGTGACGACACAGGTCGAGACCCAGCGATGTCGTCAAGGCCTTCGCGCGGGCATGGAGGTCGTCCCACTCCGGCACGGTTCTCCGCTTGAAGCCGACGGCGATGACGTTTGCCCCGCACTGCGCCGTGGTGCGGAGCAGGTTTGCGTCGCACGCCCGGCGCATCCGGGCGAGGTGCGTGGCGAGCCGGGCGTCATTGTTCAGCAGGTTTGACACGAGAACCCCTGTGTCGCGCAGCGCCGCACGGCAAGAATCGTAAAACGACTGGCTGGACAGGGCAGCGGGCAGACCCGTTGCGTCGAAGCCGTCGAGCAGGATCACGTCGGCAATGCCCGTCCGGTGTGAAAGATACGCGGCCGCGTCGGCATGCACGATGTGGAATCTTTCCGAATCGGGCGGGACGAAAAAAAATTCACGCAACGCGATCACATTCGCGTCGATTTCGACCGTAGTGACCCGCGCCGACGGAAACTTCTGGAAGCAGTATTTCGACAACGATCCTCCGCCCAGCCCCACGATCAGGATGTCTCGCGGGGCGTGGTGGAAGAGGCCGAAGGTCATCATGGCCCGTGTGTACGGGAGGTCGAGCTCGAACGGGTCGCGCTTCTCCATCGAGCTTTGTATGCCCAATGGACCGAAGCGCAGCGACCGTGTGCGCAACCCGTCGCTTACTACGGGCACGGGATTTCCGGGCGGGCCATTCAACAGTTCCGCCAGCGCCTGCCTGAAGTGATGGTGATTGGCCGACAAATCAATCGTCTCCGGAAACTGCCTGGGCCGGGTGCGTGCGTTGAATCTGCGAGGCGGTAAGGTGCATCGGGTTACCAGTTTATGATAATGGCATTATCATCGTAGCAGCTTTGTCGAGATGGTTCCACCGATGCCGCTCCGGCGACATCCGCGGAAAAGCGGCGCCGCGTCCTTCCGGGCATTGACGGCGCGAGCCTCACATAACGCATGGAATTTCAGAAGCAGCTTGCCGCTCCGGCTCCTGCATGCGCCGGCGCGGCTCGTTGCATGCAAACACAGGAGTCGATACCTGATGCCAGCAGACTATTTCCACTCGCGGCACTGTTGATCGCGCTGGCGATCGTGCCGCTGATCGACGATCTGCGCGGACGGATCTATTGGCTCGACCGCTAGCGCAATAGCTGGCTGCGGCTTCGTGACGCCCCGCTCGCCGCGCCCGAAGCCACCATCAGGATGGAAACGGTCTGCCTGACGCGGACGCACATATTATGATAATAAGATCATCATTAGAGTGCGCTACAATGATAATGCTGGTTATTGACCGGCACGCCCCTTGTGTTTGCGAGCCTGAATGCGGGGATCGTGCGAGACGGGGCGCTGCGTTTGAGGGGAGATCGACGTGATTGACACCAGTATTTCGCTTTTGTCCCACGACTACACGCACCGGTTCTTGCGAGACCTGATGGGCCGTCACGGACTGATTGTCATTGGTGTGGGCAGGGCGGGCGAGCGGGGATTCCAGATGCTGTACCGGTTCTCCGACATCTGCGACAGCCTGGAAGACTGCGGGATCAATGTCATCTTCGTGTATCAGAAGGAATCGGCCCGCCATGTCCACGACACAACCTCGCTTTTCGGGGCGCGATACCGGCAGCGGCCCTGTCTGTTTCTGGACGACGACGGGAAGTTTTTTCGTGCTCCACTGCGTCCAAAATCGCTTCGGGCGGTTCATCTGGATCGGGATATGAAG
Source organism: Paraburkholderia sp. RL17-380-BIE-A (assembly GCF_046028085.1). NCBI lineage: Bacteria > Pseudomonadati > Pseudomonadota > Betaproteobacteria > Burkholderiales > Burkholderiaceae > Paraburkholderia > Paraburkholderia sp. RL17-380-BIE-A. Next base: position 139,366 of record NZ_JARESQ010000015.1, on the reverse strand, counting down.
CGACTCGGCACGGTCGACATTGCGGTGCGGGATGACGAATGGGACCGGGAATTACGCGCTTTCCTTGCGCAGAGGGCCGCAAGTTCCATGCATTGAGTGCTGTGTGGCTATGTCCGGGCGTGGCGCGTCGGCTGTGACGATTTACGTGCAAAGGGGAGTGGGTTGGTCGAGGCATTGATTCAGATAAATGGCCGGTGGGGGCTGAACGGGCACGAATCGGCGAGGCTCGCGGTGAGTGCTGCCCGGTTTGGCAGCGATATCGTCTGCATGGCGAACGGCCGGTCCGTTAACGCCAAGGACGTCATGTCCGTCATGTCCCTTCGGGTGAGGCGAGGCACGCTCGTACGCATCCTGATTACGGGGCCCGACGAAAGCGCCGCGATGGATGCCCTGTCGGCGGTTCTGCATGCGCGGGTGTCTTCCTGACCCGCTTCAGGCAGGGCACCCCACTCGACACGCACTCGTCAACCGATCACGCCACGATTCGCCCCCGATCATGCTCAAGACAGGAAAGAGAAACCCGAACAAGCCATTGGTGATTGAAAACGACCAGGTGGTGTCGTTGTACTTCGACGCGCGCGGCGTCCAGAGCACGATGTTGCGGCACGATCCCTACGCTCTCGCACTGGGCTATACGCGGACCATGATGGGCTTTCTGTTGTTCCGGCCGTCTCCATGCCGTATTTCAATGATCGGTCTGGGAGGCGGGTCACTGGCGAAATACTGCTATCGCCATTTGCCGGACACCGCCATCACCGCGATCGAAATCAATCCGGATGTCATCGCGCTGCGTGACCATTTTCACGTGCCGCGCGACGATGGGCGTTTCACAGTGGTCTGCGCAGATGGTGCGCAGTACGTCGCCGTGCCGGGTCACCGGCCCGACGTGCTGTTGGTCGATGGCTTCAATGCCGACGGCCTGCCGGCCAGGTTGGGCAGTAGCGCGTTCTACGAGGCCTGTCGGCGCAGACTGAGCGACGATGGCGTGCTGGTGGCCAATCTGGTGACGGACGAACCCGACTTCCACCGCTACCTCCGCGCGCTCTGGGAGGTGTTTGCCGGCGCGGTTGCTCTGGCGCCGTCTGAAGGTAGTGAGCACAACGTCACCGTTTTTGCGTGGAAAGGAGCGGGCGGACTTCCATCATTCACAGCAATGCTTGAGCGGGCGCGCGCGCTTCAGGCGCGGCACGCGGTCAATCTCCACGCCACGGCCACGCGCATTGAATACGGCAAAAAATTTAACTGGAGCCGATATGCACGGACGGCTTGAGTGAAGGTGTCCGCTATCTGCGGACGGTTTCATCTCTACGGACCGGACAGATCGAGCAAGTGTGCGCTCGCGCAAGGAAGGCGACGGCAGGACGCGGCAGCGAGGGCGGCGCCAGGATGACTCGGGAGCAGCCATGTATTATAATCAAATTAACATATCTGGACTCTGCCCGTCATGGAAACGAAAAGCGCTCGGCTCACGATTTTAATCGATCCTGTGAAGAAGGAAGCGTTCGAGAAACTGTGCTCAGCGCAGGACCTGACGCCCTCACAGGTGGTTCGGCAATTGATCCGCGATTACCTTGAGCAGCACGGCGTCAGCTACAAGACAAAGAGCGCTATTGGTGCGCGCCCGCGCCGTAAAACTGCCTGAATCAAGGCGGTTTTCAAGTCCCACCCCGATCCTTCAGCGTCGCTGCGCTTCGTTGCAAGCGGGTGGCGGCTGCACAATTGCTGTCAGCGCTCGCCCAGCTCCCGATTCTGTTCAGATCTCCAATTCATGGCGAGGCTCGTGCCTTGCTTCAGTCGACGCGCGGTCGCGAGCAGGTTCAGCGGATGTCTCGTTGCAAGGGTGCGTGCACGTGCGAGTAGCGCATCCCGGGACGGAAGCTTCGACGCGCCTTTCCATGCAAACATCGTGTAGTTGCAACTGTCCTCTGCCATAAAAATGGAGAGCGAGTCACCAAACGCCGAGCGCGCCTCTTCCAGATAATGGGGAATAAGCGGATCGTCCTCGACGAAATTGGCGACGAGCACTCCATCGTCCGTAAGTCGCGCATGGCACGCCGAGTAAAACGCCGCGTTACCCAACTGCGCGGGCATGCCGTGTGCCAGAAAGCCATCTACGAGAATCACCTCAGGGCGCGCGTCGCCGCCTTTGACGTATCGTGCCCCGTCCGCACAGATCACCTCGAATCGCTCGTCATCCGGCGGAATATGGAATGTGTCGCGCAGCGCGATCACTGCGGGGTCGATTTCGATGGCCACTATTCGTGTGTCCGGAAGGTGCCGGTAACAGAACTTGGCCAGCGACCCTCCGCCCAGGCCGACCATCGAGATTCTGCTGGGCGTGGGCTTCAGCAAAAGAAATCCCATCATTGTCCGGGTATAGCCGAGCACCAGCTTGTGCGGATCGCGCCGGGACATGAAGCTCTGCGTGGCCAGCAGGTCGAAGTGCAGCGACAGCGCATTGGCGGTTTCCAGTACAACGGGCGTACCGTCCGCGGGCGGCTCGGCAAGAAATTTCATGTAGGCGTTGAAGGACGCGTGCGAATGATCCATGCAGTTGCCTGGGCAGCGTGTAAGTCTGGCTCTTCAGCCTCGTGATAACCGGGAGCGCCTTCGCTCCGCTTCCGCTCGGCCGGCAATCATGTCACACGGCTAACCAGATTTGCAGATTATGATAATGATATTATCACGTCAGTCATTTCGGCCGCCACTGTGTGACGGGGCGTGGGCAAGGGACTTGGCATCTGAGCGGAGCCAGTCGATCGGACGCGCGGCGCGTGCCCTTGACATTGCATTCCCACCGAATATCGGCGGGGCACGGGCTGCGTGCTGATCCGAACGTGATACTCAAAGGAGCGACGGCGTGACGAAGAGGGCGGTGAAAAGGCGGGCACTGGATGTGGCAGCGGAAGATATCGACATGCAGGACGAACGCGTCCGCATAACGGTTGCAGGTCAGACGCCTGCAATCACGACGCAACCGGCGAACGCCCCGGCGCAGGACGTGACGCCGCGCACCGGGGTCCCGGACGGAACGGTCCCGACGCGGGCGGCGTCACGTCGCACGAAAGCGAGCACACTTGTGCATGCTGCGATCACCTCGATGCCGGATGAGTCCAGCGGAGAAAATGAAAGCGGCCGCGCGGACCTGAAAGCACTGATCAAGCTCGGAACCGAGCGTGGCTTCATCATTCGTGGGGAAATCAGCGATTGTCTGCCCGAGCGCCTCGCGCAACCGGATGCGATCGAGAATGTGATCAGAGCGTTCAGAGAAATGGGCATTGCCGTGTTCGAGCAGGCGCCGGACGCGGAGTCGATGATCATGAGCGATTATCCGGCCGCGGCCGCGGTCGCGAGCGACGAGCAAATGGAGGAAGAGGCCGTCACGGCTATCTCGAGCGTGGACGCGGAGTTCGGCCGTACTACAGATCCCGTGCGCATGTACATGCGTGAAATGGGCGCCACGGAGCTGCTTACCCGTCAGGGCGAGATTGCCCTTGCGCGACGAATCGAAGAGGGCCGCAACGGCATGATCCGGGCCATATCTTCGTGTCCCGCAACGATAGCGGAGATCCTCACGATTGCTGACGGCGTCGCCTGCGGCGAAACGGCCATCGACGAGTTCGTCGACGGTCTGGTCGATCCGGACGAAACCGGGACGGACGATATGACCGCAGTGCCAGACGACTCGCTCGATTCGGCCCCTGTGTTCGACGACGACCAGGGCGACGAAGACGCTGACGACGCTGGAACCGAACCCGCCGATCAGTACATCGAGACGCTGAAACACGACGCGCTTGCGAAATTTGCGAAAGTGGCTGACTGGTTCGGGCAATTGCGGGATGCCTATGAAACACAAGGCTACGGTTCCGCACGCTATTGCGCCGCACAGGCAGCGATCGAGGCCGAGCTGATGACAATCCGCTTCACCGCGCGCACGATCGACCGCTTGTGCGGGGCACTTCGGCTGTCAGCCGACGAAGTCCGAACCATCGAGCGCGAAATCACGCGGATCGTAGTAGAGCGATGCGGCGTGCCGCGTGACACGTTTGTCGCGCATTTCCTCGGTAATGAGACCAACCCTGCGTGGGCGCGGCAGATCGTTGCGGCAGGGCAACCGTTCAGCAGCGTGCTGGAACGAAACCTCCCCGCGATCCAGCTGGAGCAGGAAAAACTGCTTGCCCTGCAGAAGCGGGTCGTGTTGCCGCTCGACGAATTTCGCGAGGTCTGTCGCGCGCTGAGCGCAAGCGAGGCAAAAACGCTGCGCGCGAAAGGCGAAATGATCGAGGCGAATCTGCGGCTGGTGATCTCCATTGCCAAGCGCTACACAAATCGCGGACTGCTGTTTCTCGATCTGATCCAGGAAGGCAACATCGGGCTGATGCGCGCCGTGGACAAATTCGAATACCGCCGCGGATATAAGTTCTCCACGTATGCGACCTGGTGGATCCGGCAGGCCGTCAGCCGGTCGATCGCGGATCAGGCGCGCACCATCCGGGTTCCCGTCCACATGATCGAGTCGCTCAACAAGCTCAAGCGGATTTCGCGCAAGATCCTGCAGGAGACGGGAAGTGAACCCGACGCCGCTGTACTTGCGCCGTTGATGGAAATGCAGGAGCAGAAGGTTCGGGCAATGCTGCGAATCGTCAAGGAGCCGGTTTCTCTCGACGCGGCCGTGGGGGAAAACGACGACACGTCGATAGGCGACCTGATCGAAGACTCCGCCGCCATTCTGCCCGACGACGCGGCGCTCCACGCCAGCATGCGGGACGCCATCGGCGAGGCGCTCATGACGCTGACGCCGCGCGAAGCGAAGATTTTGCGCCTGCGCTTCGGTATTGAGAGCGGCAGGGATCACACATTGGAGGAACTCGGAGAACAGTTTGAGTTGACGCGCGAGCGGATCCGTCAGATTGAAGCAAAGGCGCTGCGCAAGCTGCGGCATCCGGCCCGATCCGAGCGCCTGAAGTCTTTTCTGGATGAAGGCTAGACGGCACCGGCAGAATGACGAACCCGTGCGCCGGCAGTCAGACCCATCGGCGCACGGCCAATGCGTGAGCAGAAATACCATGAGCACCGAAAAAACCAATCTCGACATCCACAAGATTCTCACGCTGCTGCCGCATCGCTATCCGATTCTGCTCGTAGATCGGGTGCTCGAACTCGAGCCGCATAAACGCATCAAGGCGCTGAAGAACGTATCGATCAACGAGCCGTACTTCATGGGTCATTTCCCGAGCCGTCCTGTGATGCCGGGTGTGCTGATCCTCGAAGCGCTCGCGCAGGCCGCGGCGCTGCTGACGTTCTCGGAAGAGCCGCACGATCCGGCCAGTTCGCAGTATCTTTTCGTGGGTATCGACGAGGCGCGCTTCAAGCGGGTGGTCGAGCCGGGTGACCAACTTCTCCTGACGGTCTCGTTCCAGCGCCATATGCGCGGCATCTGGAAGTTTACGGCACGCGCTGAAGTGGAGGATGCAGTGGCAGCGCAAGCCACTCTTATGTGCACCGTCAGGCATGCGGATTGACGTTGCCTGACACATGCGTATTACATTAGTGAAATACTGATAATGGTCCATGCCCGCGACTCACGCTGTCGCATTGGTTGTGGCCACCATCATCGCCATTCCCGGCGGCCCGCCGCCATCCAGATCAGGAAGAAAAGTCATGGAAAGTACGACGAGCCAACAAATTCCCGCAACGCTGATCCCCGGCGACGGAATCGGGCCGGAAGTGGTTGACGCCACGACCCACATTCTTGACGCTTTAGGGGCCCCATTTGTTTGGGACGTGCAGCATGCCGGGGTCGCCGGGGTCACCCACAGTGGCGACCCGCTACCAGTCGCGACACTCGATAGTGTTCGCAGAACCAGGCTTGCCCTCAAAGGTCCACTGACGACTCCGGTCGGTGAGGGGTTCCGTTCTTCCAACGTTCGGCTTCGGGAAGAGTTTCAGCTTTTTGCCAATGTCAGGCCCGTGCGTACCATCGTGCCCGGTCGCTACGACAACATCGACCTCGTGCTCGTACGCGAGAACCTGGGTGGGTTCTATGTTGCGCACGAGTACTATGTGCCTGTCGGCAATGACCCGAAAGCGGTTGCGGTCGCGACAGGAGTCAACACACGCGATGCCTGCACGCGAATCACCCGATTCGCGTTTGAATATGCTTTGAAACACGGACGGAAAAAGATCACCGTTGTCCACAAGGCCAACATCCTGAAGGCACTCACGGGATTGTTCCTGGAAGCCGCGAGAGACGTCGCGCGGGAGTACGCAGGCCGTGTGGAAATGAATGACATGATCGTCGACGCGTGTGCCATGCAACTGGTGATGAACCCGTGGCAATTCGATATGCTGCTGTGTACCAATCTGTTCGGGGATATTCTCTCGGACCAGTTAGCGGGTCTTGTTGGCGGACTCGGCATGGCTCCAGGCGCGAACTACGGCAATGACACTGCGATATTTGAAGCCGTGCACGGATCGGCGCCGGACATTGCCGGCAAGGGCGTGGCCAATCCCATATCCTTGCTCCTTGCGTCTGGCTTGATGCTTGACCATGTCGGCAGAGGTGATCTCGCCCAGCGATTGCGAGCTGCAATCACTGAAACCCTGAACACGGACCATATCCGCACGCGTGACCTGAAAGGGACTGCGTCGACGAGCGAGTTCGCTGGTGCCGTGGTTCGTCGGATCGAGAACGCCTAGTTCACCGAGCCGGTTGATTTGCACCGGATACGACGCGTTGGATCGACGTACTTCGATTTCAATGGTTCGTTGTCGAAATCGAAGATCGAATTGATCAGCGGCGAAGGACGGCTCGATCATGGCGTTCATTTTGTCCGGGCGCCGGGACATACGTCTCCAGGCGTTGCGCGCCGTGCGGATGGGGTAGCGTGATCGTCAATCTCCGGTAACATCGCGCCATGCACAATCATCTCGTCGTCGCCCTCGTTTACGACCGGCTCTGCACCTTCGAATTCGGCTGCGTAACCGAGCTGTTCGCGCTCGAACGTCCCGAACTCGGCGTGGACTGGTATCGCTTCGCGGTCTGCGCGAGCGAGCCGGGCCCGATTCGCGCGGCAGGCGGGATCACCCTTGCCGCGCCCTACACGCTAAAGCTGCTTGAGCGCGCCGACACCATTGTCATTCCCGGCTGGCGCGATGCCGACGAAGTGCCGCCCGAACCGCTCCTGAAGAAAATTCGCGCCGCCTACGCGCGCGGCGCACGCCTCTGTTCGATCTGCTCCGGCGTGTTCGTCCTCGCGGCCGCGGGCGTGCTCGACGGCAAGACCGTCACAACCCATTGGCGCTATGCCGGCAAATTGCAGGAGCGCTACCCGACATTGCATGTGCAGCCGGACTCTCTTTATGTCGACGAAGGGCAGATCATCACGTCGGCGGGCTCGGCGGCGGGGCTCGATATGCTGCTGCATCTGGTGAGGCGCGATCACGGCAGCGCGGTGGCGAACCGGGTTGCCCAGCGGCTGGTGGTGCCGCCGCATCGCGAGGGTGGCCAGGCGCAATTCGTGCCGCGCCCCATGCCGCAGGACGAAAGCGGGCGCCTGTCGAAGCTGATGGACTGGGTGCGCAGCCATCCCGCGTTGCCGCACACGTTGCGCTCGCTGGCTGAACGCGCGGCAATGAGTCCGCGCACATTGCAGCGTCAGTTTCACGACGCCACCGGCATGGCGCCTTATGAGTGGCTCGTGCGCGAGCGCGTGGCGATCGCGCGGGAACTGCTCGAAGCACAGGCGCTGCTGCCGATGGCGCGCATCGCGGAACTCGCGGGCTTCGGTTCCGAGGAATCGTTGCGGCGGCATTTCCGGCGTATTGCGCTGACGAGCCCGGCTGCGTATCGCAAGAAGTTCGGCGCGCGCGAAACGGCTTGAGCGGCTTAAGCGGTTTAGCACTGCATTGGGCCGGCTTGTTGGGTTAGCGTGCTCGGCGATCTTCCGGCCGTACCTGCCAACGAGCATCGCGGCGCTATCCGCGCATGTGCTGCAGCGCTTATCATGCAGCAGTCATACACGTCGATTCGGTATCAGAAAGCGTTTCCTGCCCACCCCGCTCTGAGACAACCGCTCGCCATGCAAGATATCCTTCGTCACCCGGAACGTCTGTTCATCGTATCCTTTGTGCTGATGTGGCTGTCGGCGCGTCTCGGCGCCACACTCCTGCGCCGCTTCAGAAAAATCGAGGACGAAGCCCGCGAGGACTTCAGCGTGATTCAGGCCGCTACGCTGACACTGCTTGCGCTGATCATCGGTTTCACGTTTTCGATGGCGGTGGGACGCTACGACCAGCGCAAGAACTATGAGGAAGAGGAGGCGAACGCGATCGGCACCGAATACATTCGCGCCGAACTGCTGCCCGCCGCCGATGCGGCCATGGTGCGCGGCCTGCTGAAAGCCTATATCGAGGAGCGCGTGCTGTTCTACACCACGCGCGACGAGCAGGAGTTGGCGAAGGTCAACGCGGAAACCGAGCGTCTGCAGGACGCCATGTGGTCTACTGTAAAACAGGCGGCCACCGAGCAGCCCACGCCGATCGTCGCACTGGCTGTTTCGGGAATGAACGATGTGCTCAATGCGCAAGGTTATACCCAGGCCGCGTGGTGGAATCGCATTCCTGCCGCAGCGTGGGTGCTCATGATGCTAATAGCGATGGGGGCCAATCTGCTGGTCGGCTACGGCGCGCGCGGATTGAAAGCGGGGGCGGGATTGCTGCTGATCGTGCCACTGTTGGTGTCGCTATCGTTCACGTTGATCGCGGATATCGACAGTCCGCGCGGCGGCATGATACGCGTGAAGCCACTCAATCTGCATGCGCTTGCGGATTCCATGCGCCCGCATTGAACGACGGCCGGGCGGCGCTGAGTCGCTCATTCAAAGGAAACTCATGCTCGATATCGCAAAGACCATCGCCAGCTTTAACACAGGTCGTGATCCCGAGCGGCTTGCGATGAAATACAAGGCGATGCGCACTTCACCGTTCGTGTTTTTGCGCGGCACGTGCCACCTCTTTTACGAACGCCTGCCGCGCGACAAGGCGCTCGACGACGCACCGCCGGTGTGGATCTGCGGCGACATGCATCTGGAAAATTTCGGCAGCTACAAGGCCGACAATCGTCTGATCTACTTCGACAACAACGATTTCGATGAAGCGTGTCTCGCGCCGAATCTCTACGAGCTGGTGCGGTTGCTGACGAGCGTGCTGGTCGGCGCGAGCGATCTGAAACTGAGCCGCGCGCAGGCGCTGGCGCTGTGCCACACCGCCGTGGAAGCGTACGGCGCGGCGCTCGCGGACGGCAAATCGCGCTGGATCGAAGAGGAAACCGCGACGGGGATGGTGCGCGATCTGTTCGTCGCGCTCGCCAGCCGTACGCGGGTTGCGCATCTGGACCGGCGCACCACGCTCAAAGGCAAAACCCGCGCGCTGAAAGTGGACGGCAAGAAAGCGCTGGCGGTGAGCGATACCCAGCGGGCCGCGGTCACGCAGTTCATGCAAAAGTTCGCCGCGACCGAGCCCAATCCCGACTTCTTCCGCATTCTCGACGTCGCGCGGCGCATTGCCGGAACGGGGAGTCTCGGTGTGGATCGTTACGTAATCCTCGTCGAAGGAAAAGGCTCGCCGGACGGCAATTATCTGATTGATCTGAAAGAGGCGCTGCCTTCTTCGGTCACGCCACACATCAATACGCCGCAACCGGCCTGGCAGACGGAAGCGCAGCGGGTGGTGGAAATTCAACGGCGCAATCAGGCGGTCTCGCAGGCATTCCTGCACGCGGTTGAATTCAATCAGCGATCCTATGTGTTGCGTAGTCTTCAGCCTTCGGAAGACCGCGTGGCGTTGAGCGATTGGGACGGCAAGTTGCCGCGTCTCGAAGAGGTGGTGAAGAACATGGCCCAATTGAGCGCGTGGGCACATCTGCGCAGCGGCGGGCGGCAAAAGTCGTCGATCGCCGACGAGTTGATTGCGTTCGGCAATCGGCAGGATTGGCAGGTGCCGTTGGTGAACGTGGCGATGCAGTGCGAAGCGCAGGTGGCTGCGGATTGGAAAGCGTATTGCGATGCTTACGATAGTGGCGTGTTCAACCTGACTGCCGGGCACTGAGCTTCGATACGTTGGGCGCGTTATATCGCGCCTTGTGCGCTTCCGGCGTGGTCGGTGCGCCGCTTGCAAGCGTCTCTCAATGCGCGGCGCATCATGCCGTCGCGCGTGCCAGAACCGCTCCAGACAAACCCTGATTGCTGCGTTGAATCGGCCGCTGATATCGTTCGCTGGTCGTGTGGAAGCGCTTCCACTTTGGGCTTCTGAGTGGATGAGCGTGGACGTTCGCTGTGCCGCCGTTTCATGGCCTCAGCGCGGTAATTGCTATGTATGGAGACCCCGTGGCAAACGACGCCTCTGCTGTATCCGACGCTCTCTCCCCCCATTCCCAATCGCCAGCCGATCCTTTCACCCCACCAGCGGACTCGTCGCTATGGCGCAAGAACTTTCTGCTCGGCGCGGCCACGGCTTCGTATCAGATCGAAGGCGCGGTGAACGAAGACGGCCGCCTGCCTTCCATCTGGGACACGTTCTCGGCGACGCCCGGTAAGGTTCTCGCCGGCGACACCGGCGCCGTGGCCTGCGATCACTATCATCGCTGGGAAGCGGACGTGGACATGCTGGCCGGGCTCGGCCTCGAAGGCTACCGGCTGTCCATCGCCTGGCCGCGCGTGATGGACGCGGCCGGCGCGCCGAACCGCAAAGGCATCGAGTTCTATAAACGGCTCCTCGCGCGGCTCAAGGAGAAGGGCGTCACGACCTTCGTCACGCTGTATCACTGGGACTTGCCGCAGCATCTGGAAGATCGTGGCGGCTGGCTCAATCGCGATACCGCGTACCGTTTCGCCGACTACGCCGACCTGATGAGCCGCGAGCTGGCCGGTAGCGTGGACGGCTGGATGACGCTGAACGAACCCTGGTGCTCCGCGTACCTCGGCTACGGCAACGGCCACCACGCGCCGGGGCTCGCAGACGGACGCTATGCCACGCAGGCCATGCATCATCTGCTGCTCGCGCATGGTCTCGCGGTGCCGGTCTTGCGCGCCAACGATCCGGCTTCGCAAAAGGGCATCGTCGCCAATGTCGGACGCGGCACGGCCAACAGCGGGAGCGCGGCCGATCAGCGCGCGGCGCATCTGTTCGAGGTGCAGCACAACGCGTGGATTCTCGATCCGCTATTGGAGGGCCGCTACCCGCAGGATCTGTTCGAACTGTGGCCGGGCACCGAGCCGCTGGTGCTCGACGGCGATATGCAGACCATCGCCGCGCCGCTGGACTTCCTCGGCATCAACTATTATTTCCGCACCAATGTCGCGAGCGACGGCGCGCACGGTTTCAGGGAAGTGCCGCTCGAAGGCGTGGAGCGCACGCAGATGGGCTGGGAAGTGTTTCCGGACGGCTTGCGCGATCTGCTGACCGGTTTCAAGGCCACGTATGCGAACCTGCCGCCGATCTACATCACCGAAAACGGCATGGCTTCGGACGACAAGGTGATCGACGGCCACGTGGAGGATACCCAGCGCATCTCGTTCCTCAAGCGCCATCTCGCCGCGGTCGATCAGGCCATCAAGGCCGGCGTGGAGATTCGCGGCTATTTTCTCTGGTCGCTGATGGACAACTTCGAGTGGGCGTTCGGGTACGAGCGTCGCTTTGGTGTCGTGCATGTCGATTACGCTACCCAGCAACGCACGATCAAACGCAGTGCCGAACTGGTGTCGAAATTCCTGAAGGAGCGCAAAGCACGCAGCGAATAGCGGGCGGGTGCTGGTTTGTATGTCGACCTGAAACACCGACAAAGGAGACGGAATGGACAGCAGAAAATGGGTCTTGCGAGGCGTGGTCGCGGCACTGACGTTATATGGCGTCGTCGCGCATGCGGAGCCTTTGAAGGCCAACGTGATTCACTGGTGGACCTCCGGCGGCGAGTCAGCCGCGATTCGCCAGTTTGCCGACGCGTATAACAAGGCCGGCGGCCAATGGGTCGACAACGCGGTGGCGGGCGCGGATCAGGCGCGCTCCACGGCGATCAACCGGATCGTCGGCGGCGATCCACCCACCGCCGCGCAGTTCAACACGTCCAGGCAGTTTCACGACCTGATCGATCAGGGCCTGCTGAACAATGTCGACGACGTCGCCGCGAAAGAGAACTGGAACGGCGTATTTCCGCAGTCGATTCTCGACAGCATCAAGGTGAAGGGCCACTATTACGCCGCGCCTGTCGATATCCACATGCCCGCCTGGTTCTTCTATTCGAAGCCGGTGTTTCAGAAAGCGGGCATTGCCGCCGAGCCGAAGAGCTACGACGAGTTCATCGCTGATCTCGGCAAGCTGAAAGCCGCGGGCGTGATTCCGCTTGCGCTCGGCGGCCAGCCCTGGCAGGAAAAAATCACCTTCGACGCAGTGTTGGCTGATGTGGGCGGTGCCGATCTGTATCTGAAGGTGTACCGCGACCGCGACATGAATGCCGTGAAGTCGGATGCCTTCAAGAAGGTGCTGGCGTCGTTCAAGCGTCTGCACGATTTCGTCGATGCCGGTTCGCCCGGCCGCAACTGGAACGACGCGACCGCGCTGGTGATCTCCGGCAAAGCGGGCGTGCAGATCATGGGCGACTGGGCCAAGGGCGAATTCTCGGCGGCGAATCAGAGCGCGGGTAAAGACTTCGGCTGCTTCCCCGGTTTCGGGCCGCACTCGCCGTATCTGGTCGCGGGCGACGTGTTCGTGTTCCCGAAAACGGACAATCCCACTGCGATCAAGGCGCAAAATCTGCTTGCCACGGTGATGACCTCGCCGTCCGCGCAAGTCGCATTCAGCGCGAAAAAAGGCTCGATTCCGATTCGTCCCGACGTGGACGCCAGCAGTCTCGACATCTGCGCGAAGGAGGGCATTGCGATCATGAAGGACAAGTCGCGTCAGTTGCCGAATCCGGAAATGCTGCTCTCGCCTGACACGCAGGGCGCGTTGATCGACGTCGTCACCAACTTCTGGAACAAGAACCAGTCGGTTGACGACGCGCAGAAGGCATTTGCCAGTGCGCTGAAGAGCTAGGTGCGCGGCATGCACGCGCTCAAGCTGCCGGCAGCCGGGTCGAAGGCGCAAAAAGCGCGGCTGAAGAAGCCGCTAAAAAAGCGTTTTCCGTTCGCGGTGTGGCTCGCGTTGCTGCCAATGGTTCTGACCGTGGTGTTCGCGTATCTCGGCACGATGGTCTGGACCGCGCGCGTGTCGCTCAGCAATTCGCGCACGTTTCCTTCCGGCGACTTCGCGGGCTTCACGCAATACGCGCGGCTGTTCAATAACGACCGCTGGCTGCTGTCGCTGCAAAACATCGTGATCTACGGCGCATGCTTTATCGTGGCGTGCATGGTGATCGGTTTGCTGCTGGCGATTTTTATCGATCAACGCGTGGTCGCCGAAGGCGCGTTGCGCACGGTGTTTCTCTATCCGTATGCAATGTCGTTCGTGGCGACGGGGCTCGTCTGGCAATGGATCCTGAACCCGGAACTCGGCGCGCAGGCCGTGCTGCACAAACTCGGTTTCGCGCACGCGCGCTTCGACTGGATCGTCGATCAGGACCGGGTGATCTACACCATCGTGATCGCGACGGTGTGGCAGGCCTCGGGCCTCGTGATGGCGTTGTTGCTCGCGGGCCTGCGCGGCATCGACGACGAATTGTGGAAGGCCGCGCGCATCGACGGCATTCCGCGCTGGCGGGTGTATGCGAGCATTGTCGTGCCGATGCTCGGACCGTCGTTCTCCACCGCTTTCGTGCTGCTGTTCGTGATGGTGGTGAAGCTCTACGACGCGGTGGTCGCGATGACGCAAGGCGGCCCCGGCACGGCGAGCGAAGTGCCGGCGAAGTTCATCATGGACTATCTATTCGGCCGCGCCAATATCGGGCTTGCTTCGGCGGCGTCGATCGTTTTGCTGGCGACGGTGCTGGCGATCCTCGCGCCTTTCTTCTATGCCCGCAGCCGCGCCGCCAGGCACGAGGAGAGGTGATGAACACGCTCAGTCCACCGCTCAAAGACGGTACGCCGCGCCGCGCTCCGCAGCGCCGCCGCCGCCGTGCGATATTCACCCCCGCGCGTCTGGGCGTCTACGCATTTTTACTGACGGCGGCGCTATTCTTCCTGCTGCCGCTGTATGTAATGCTCGTCACCTCGGTCAAACCGATGAGCGAGATTCGTCTGGGCAATCTGCTGGCGTTCCCCGCACATTTCACGCTCAGCGCGTGGGGCGCCGCGTGGCAGTCCGCGTGTACCGGTCTCGATTGCAACGGCATTCAGGTCGGTTTCTGGAACTCGGTGCGCATTGTCGTGCCGAGCACGATTCTGTCGATCGCGATCGGCGCGGTGAACGGCTATGCACTGTCGTTCTGGCGTCCGCGCGGCGCGGGCCTGCTGTTCGGCGTGCTGCTGATGGGCGCTTTCATCCCCGTGCAGGTGATGGTCTATCCGCTCGTGCGGGTGCTGGCGAGCGTGCATCTGTTCAGTTCACTGCCGGGCATCGTGGTGATTCACACCATCTTCGGCATGCCGGTGATGACCTTGCTTTTCCGTAACTACTACGTGTCGATTCCACAGGAACTGTTCAAGGCGGCGCGCATCGACGGCGGCGGTTTCTGGCGTATCTTCGTGCAACTGATGCTGCCCATGTCCGTGCCGATCATCGTGGTGGCGGTCATCATGCAGGTCACGGGCATCTGGAACGACTTCATTCTCGGTCTCGTGTTCGCCGGCACCAGGAATCTGCCGATGACGGTGCAACTGAACAACATCATCAATACGACCACCGGCGAGCGCCTCTATAACGTCAATATGGCGGCGACCATTCTGACCTCCATGGTGCCGCTCGCGGTGTACTTCGTTTCGGGCCGCTGGTTCGTGCGCGGGATCGCCTCCGGCGCCGTCAAGGGATAGGGCAATGGCAAACGTGGCTAATCCGGCAAACGCGCTGGTCAATCCGGTCGCAAGCGAGGCCGACGTGGCGGGCGTGGCGACCCGTCCCGAGGCGGCGGACGCGGCGGGTCTCGCGACACCGGCCAACGTGGCCGTGCGCAATCTGACCATCCGGCTGGGCGCGAACACGGTGATCGAGAACCTCGATCTCGACGTGCGGGCCGGCGAATTCGTCGTACTGCTCGGGCCGTCGGGCTGCGGCAAATCTACCTTGCTGCACAGCATCGCCGGATTGATCGACGTGAGCGACGGCAGCATCGAGATTGCCGGCGAAGACATGACCTGGGCCGACCCGAAAGACCGGCGCATTGCACTGGTGTTCCAGTCGTACGCGCTCTATCCGACCATGAGCGTGGAGCGCAATCTGTCGTTTGCCTTGCGCATCAACGGCACGCCGAAGGCGGAGATTGCGCGGCGCGTGGCGCGGGCCTCCGAGATGTTGCAACTCGGGCCGCTGCTCAAGCGCAAACCGGCGCAGCTTTCAGGTGGCCAACGGCAGCGGGTGGCGATTGGCCGGGCGATCGTGCGCGAGGCCGACGTATTCCTGTTCGACGAACCGCTCTCGAACCTCGACGCCAAATTGCGCACCGAACTGCGCCGCGAACTCAAGCAACTGCATCAACGTCTGGGCGCGACGATGATCTACGTCACGCACGATCAGGTCGAGGCGATGACGCTCGCGACCCGCATGGCGGTGATGCGCGGCGGCGTGATCCAGCAGTTCGGCACGCCCGCCGAAGTCTACGCGCGCCCCGACAACCTGTTCGTCGCCACGTTTCTCGGCACGCCCGCGATGAACCTGCTCAAGGGCACGCTCGAAACACGCGACGGCAGCGTCCACTTCTCTTCTGAGCATGGGCGGCTCGACGTCTCTGCGTACCCGTTCAAGTCCACGCCGGCGAATGCATTGCCGTGCGTGCTTGGCGTGCGGGCCGAAGACGTGAGAGTGGGCGAGGGCGCGAGCGAACGCGCAAAAGTTTCGCTGGTGGAGCCGATGGGCAACCACCGCGTCATCTGGCTCGACTATCATGGAGTTCAGGTCGCGTCGATCGACCAGACGAAGACGCCAGTGGCGGTGGGGGACACCGTGGCGTTCTCGTTCGGCGGCACACATGTCTCTCTGTTCGACGAAGCGGGCGGCGCGCGTTTGTAGCGCCGGCACGCGGCGTCGCTCCAAATACAACATGCTTGACGGAGATCCGCGTGGCAACACTCAAAGATGTCGCGGCACTGGCCGGCGTGGGCATGTCGACTGCCTCGCGCGCCATTTCCGGTAAAGGGCCGATTTCGGCGGATGCCGCCGCTCGCGTGAAAGCGGCCATCGAGCAGCTGAACTTTCGGCCGTCCTCCATCGGCCGCGCCATGGCTACGCAGTCGCTCGGCATGGTCGGCCTTTTCGTGCCGACTTTCTTCGGCTCCTACTACGGCACGATCCTCAAGCAGACCGATACCGAACTGCGCGCGGTACGCCGTCACGTGGTGGTGGCGACCGGCTGCGGAGAAGTGTCGCCGCGTGAACAGGCCATCGAGGCGGTGCGTTTTCTGATCGGCCGGGATTGCGACGGCGTGGTGGTGATCAGTCACGATCTGCACGACGAGGATCTGATCATGCTGCACCGCATGCATCCGAAAATGGTGTTCCTGAACCGCGCGTTCGATCAGTTGCCGGAGGCGTCGTTTTGCGCCGACCACCACCGTGGCGGCGAGCTGGCGGCGCGCACCCTGCTCGATCATGGGCACCGTGACATCGCGGTGATTTCGGGGCCTTTTACCGCGTCCGACAACCTGACCCGTCTGGAAGGCTTCTTTGCCGAACTGGCGCGCGAGGGCATTGCGCGCGACGACGTCACGCTGATCGAATCGGATTTCTCACCGGAAGGCGGCTACGCTGCCGCGCAAAAATTGCTCGACGCGAAACGTCGCTTCACGGGCGTGTTCTGCGCGAACGATACGATGGCCGTGAGCGCGTTGGCGCGTTTTCACCAGGCGGGTATTGCCGTTCCCGACGAGGTCTCGGTGATCGGCTACGACGACGATTACTCGGCTGCTTACGCTGCGCCCGGGCTGACCTCGGTGCATATTCCAACGGCCGAGTTGACGCAGAACGCCGTGCGCTGGTTGGTCAACCAGTGCTACCGGACCACGTGGGAGATTTTCCGCGAATTTCCAGTGACGGTGACGATGCGCGAATCGGTGGGGCCGGCGCCGGGTGTGGCGGCCGGTGCCATCGACGCTGCACATTTGGGCCGTACGCGGTAGCCGGGTACGGCAGCGGCGAACTGCTGCGCGCCGATGCTGCTAAGCGCTACTGCCGCTACGTGCCGCTCCATGCCGCTGCCGTTGGCGGCACACACTCAGGTGCCGCTGCGCAGCGACTGTTCGTAGCGCAGGCGCGCTTCTTCGTCGAGCCGCGTATCTTCGAGTTCTTGCAGCACGGCTTCGAGATCGATCGGCGTGGTGTCCGCTTCGACGCGGCCGGTCAATGCGGTGTCGACATGCAACGCGCCCGCTTCGTAGAGCGCCCAGATTTCCTTGCCGTAGTGGGTGTCGAGCAGGCCCGGCGCGAAGCGGCCGAAATACGTGGCGAGGTTGTTGACATCGCGCTCCAGCATGGCGGGCGCTTCGAGATTACCTGCGGCGTCCACCGCTTGCGGCAGGTCGATGATGACCGGGCCGTCGGCGGCAAGCAGAATGTTGTACTCGGACAGGTCGCCGTGAATCATGCCGGCGCACAGCATGCGCACCACCTGGTTCAACAGCAGCGCGTGCAATTCGAGCGCGCGTTCCTCGCTCATCTCGACGTCGTTCAGACGCGGTGCAACATTGCCGTCCGCGTCGGTCACCAGTTCCATCAGCAGCACGCCGTCGGTGCAGATAAAAGGCTGCGGCACACGCACGCCCGCATTGGCGAGTTGGAACAGGGCGTCGACCTCGGCGTTCTGCCAGGCCTGTTCCTGCACTTCGCGGCCATAGCGGCTGCCTTTTTCCATGGCGCGCTGCTGGCGGCTGTTCTTGACCTTGCGGCCTTCGCGATAGGAGGCGGCCTGGCGGAAACTGCGCTGTTTGGCGTCCTTGTACACCTTAGCGCAGCGCGTGGCGTCGCCGCTGCGCACCACGTAGACGGTGGCTTCCTTACCGCTCATCAGCTGGGAGATGACTTCGTCGATCAGGCCTTCTTCGACCAGCGGGAGCAGACGTTTCGGAGTTTTCATGCGACCGCCGAAGGGTGGCGGGCAGCGCGGCGGTGAGCAGCGGCCGGTTGCGAGGGCGGGTGGTGCGGGATTCGGTTCATGCCGGATTATACGGGGAGACCGCAAAAAGCATGGGCGCGGTCCCGACCTGGGCGCGAACCCGATCGCATCACTCCCGAAAGTCTCCAACGCGTGTTCGCCGTAATAGCTTGTAGAGGCGTCCGTCTAATTGCGAGGTGTCGCCACGGACAAGCGGATCTGACAGTGTCGAACGGGGAGAAATGCGCAAGCGTTTGCGTATCGAAACGTCTCGTGCAACATACGGTTTCCCGCGCTTTATGCCGCATTTTCTGCCGATATTTTCGCCGCGCGCGAAAGCGGACACTCAAGAGATTGTTGTAATTGCCGATACACTGATTTGCCGTTTTCCCTCATTCAATTCGCAGGCCAATCACGTAGACTTGCCGGTAACATTTTGTTACGGGGTGTGAGATGTTGGCCGTGTTCTTCATTGCCTGCCCGATCGGCATCGCCGCGTTAATTGGTTTCGCGCGGCACGTCGATCCGGTGACGGGACAATTCAAGCGTTGAATCCGCTGGTCGGATGTTTCCTGCGGCACCGCTGAGCAGCGTGCTGGGGAGTGCGGTTTTGTTGAGCCGATCTCGCGACAAGTCTTGCCTTTGAGTGCCGAGTCGCGGCACGATGCGCGATAACCCAAGATTAGGGCAGTATCGCGTATGCGAGATTTTCTGGCGAATGTCACGGCGCGCGTTAGCGTGCTGAAGGGCGTCCTTCCCCTGAACCGTGCTGCGGCGGCGCGCGATGCGCTCGCCGGTGTGCAGCTTGCGTCGATGGATATTCCGCAAGTGCTGGGCTACGCGCGCATTGCCGGCATGCCGGCCGTGACGGGCCTCTACACGGTCTTTCTGCCACTCATCGCCTTTGCCTTCTTCGGCGCCTCGCGGCACCTCGTCGTGGCCGCCGACTCCGCCACCGCCACCATTTTCGCGAGCAGGCTTTCCACCATGGCGCCGCCTTCCAGCGCCGACTATGCCGCGCTTGCCGCGATGGTTGCCTTGCTGACCGCGGCATTGCTGTTCGTCGCGCGCATTTTCAAACTGGGCTTTCTGGCTGACTTCCTGTCGCGCACCGTGCTGGTGGGGTTTCTCGCCGGAGTCGGTGTGCAGGTCGGTATCAGCATGCTGGGCGACATGTCCGGCGTGCCCGGCCGCGCCTCGCGCAGCGTCGATCAGCTGATGCTGGTGGTGCACGGAGCAGCGCAAATCCATCCACCGACACTCGCCATTTCGCTGCTGGTGGTCGGCGCCATTCTGACGTTCAAGCGCATTCAGCCACGCGTGCCGGTGCCGTTGATCGCGGTGGTGGCGGGTATCGCCGCAAGCAATCTCTACGGTTTTTCGGCTCACGGTATCGCCGTACTCGGCCCGGTGGCGGGTGGGCTGCCGGCGCTGCGCATGCCGTCGGTGACATGGCAGCAGGCGCTCGATCTTCTGCCCGTCGCGGCGTCCTGCTTCGTGATGATCGTCGCGCAAAGCGCTGCCGCGAGTCGCGTGTTCGCCGAGCGTTATCACGAATCGGTCGACACGAATGCCGATCTGCTGGGCATCGCCGCGGCCAACGCGGCGGCGGCGTTTTCAGGCGCGTTCGTGGTGAACGGCAGCCCCACGCAAACCGCCATGGCGGATCTCGCCGGCACGCGCAGCCAGTTTGCGCAGCTCGTGTTCGCGGCGGTGGTGGTCGCGGTGCTGCTGTTTTTCAGCCGATTCCTGCAGTATCTGCCGCACTGCATTCTCGCCAGCATCGTGTTTACGATCGCCATCGGTCTGATCAATCTGAAGACGTTGTTTGCGATTCGCCGCGAAAGCCCGGGTGAATTCGCGCTGGCCGTGTTCACGGCGGCGGCGGTGGTGCTGATCGGCGTCGAGCACGGTATCCTGGTCGCGGTGGCGCTCTCGCTGCTGCGTCACGTGCGGCACAGCTACCGTCCGCACACGATGATTCTCGTTCCCGGCGACAACGGCGTCTGGGTTCCGGAGCCTGCCGTGCCCGGCATGCAGACCGCGACGGGCCTGATCGTCTATCGCTTCGGCGCCGATCTGTTTTACGCGAACGACCACTTTTTCGTCGACGACGCCCGCCGCCTGATCGACGAGGCGCCCAGCAAAGTGCGTTGTTTCGTGATCGACGCGAGCGCGATCACCGACCTCGACTATTCGGCGGCGCGCTCGGTCGGCGAGTTGTGCGCGACGTTGAAGCGCCAGGGCATCGAGGTTTTCTTCGCGCGCGTGAACCAATATTTGCGCTCGGATATGGACCGGCACGGCATTACGCCGATTATCGATGCAAGCTGTATTTTCAACACCTTGCACGAGGCGCTGCGCGCGGCCGGCGTAGTGAGCCCGGCCGGCAGGTAGACGAGGTCACGCAAGCGCATGCTCGCGGCGAGCTGTGATGGCTTTAGCGTGGCGGTTCTTCGTCAGCGAAGAAATGGCCGATAAAGAAACACATGCCCGCGATGGCGATGCCTAGCACGGCCACCGTATAAGCGAGCGCCGTGCCGTGCCAAAGCCCGTCGAACCATTGATGAAATTGCGCCATCAGCACCGCCGCATTGCCGCCGATGCGCTGCAATTCGATCTGATAGCGTGGATCGGCCATGCTGTACATGGAGACGGCGCTGTCCGGCGCTGGTGCCGCCGCATAGATGATCGCCGCCGCGATCACGCCGGCCGCGAGCGCGACCATGCCCGCGAGATAGAACCGCTTCTGCCGCGGCGGGCGCTGCGTTGCCGGGTTCTCTTCATTACCGCCGCTCATCGTGTTCGCTTATCCGCTTCAGTCGTCACGGCGACAGTATCGCAGAGCGGTGGACGTCTCGAAGCGCTCAGCTTTTCGAAGTCAGCATCTTGATGCCGGCGATTCCGAACATGATCGCGAGCGAGCCGTCGAGCCAGCGCCGGATCGCCACATAGATGCGCCGCGCGGAAACGGTTGAAAACAGCACCGCATAACTGCTGAACACCGATACGCCGATGCACATGCAACCGAGCACGACCGGCGCGGTGTGCGACGTACCGCTCGCGGACGACATGGCCAGCGAAACGATCGACAGCCAGACGAGAATCGCTTTCGGATTGGTGAGATGGAGCAGCAGCCCGCGCAGATACAGGCGCTTGAGCGTTGCGTCCTGCCGTGTCGTGGCGCTGGGCAATGCCTCGGCGCGCAAGGCCGAGCGTGCGGATTTGAAACCGAGCCACAGCAGATACAGTCCGCCAGCGACCTTGATCGCCACCAGGCACTCCGAGTACGTGGCGAGCACCGCGGACAAACCCAGTGACGCCAGCAGCGCCCAGAAGAACGACCCCGACACCACGCCGAGCGCGAAGGTCAAGGCGGATCGGCGGCCCGCGCTCATGGCGAGCGACATGATGGCGAGATTGCTCGGTCCGGGACTTGCCGTGCCGACGAAGTACGCACTGTAGGCAATCAGGACATCGGCGGTGAGGAAGGGGCTGGCGGTCATGGGCTGAACCTCGGCGGCGGGCAAACCGTGCGGCGCGCACACGGGCGGAAAGCGGTAAGCGTCACGCGAATGAGGATTCTGCATGGGGCCGCACGAGTCTCACAGATACAGTTGACCGCTCCCGCAACGGCACAATCATGCGTACGCGCAGCGCTTCACGCTTTTGCCGCCATGCCGATGCAATCGGCGAGCGCGCCTGCCACCGCCTGCCGGCTATGCCGTGGACGCTGCACGAGTCCGATCTCACGGTGAAACGTCGCCTCGCCGAGTTCGAGCGCGGCGACGTTGGCGGGCCAGTTGCCGAGTCCCGCGCTATCCGGAATCAGCGCCACGCCGATGCCGCGCGCGACCAGTTGCACGATCCCCTGTAACTCATCCAGTTCGATCACATCGTGTACGTTCAGCCGCGAGCGCCGCAGGAACCGGTCGACCAGTCTGCCGCCGAACGACGTGCGGTCGTAGCGGATAAACGGCTCGCTGCGCAACAGCTCGCGCCACGATCGGGCGTGGCCCTTGCCGCGCACGAGCGTCTTGGGCACGAGCAGCACGAACGGTTCGGTGACGAGCGTGCGCCATTCGAGTTCGGACGGCAGCGCGAAGGGCGGTTTGATAATGACGGCCAGATCCAGTTCGCCGGAATCCACTTGGCCCAGCAAGCCCAGCGACACGCCCGGCACGACGCGAATTCGCCAACCGGGCCGGTCTTCGCGAAAACGCGTTAGCGCATCGGCGAGAAACGACACTTGCGCGGAAGCAATGGCGCCCACCCGTAGCATGCCGCTTTCCGCCGCGCCCGCGCCGCGTTCGGAGAGCCGGGCGTATAGCGTCATCATTTCCTCGGCGAGCGCGAGCGTTTCGCGGCCGGCGTCGTTGAGCGTGGCGGAGCGGCCGGTACGGTCGAATAGCGCAAAGCCGAGTTCCTGTTCGAGCCGCTGCATCTGCGCGCTCACGGCGGATTGCGTCAGGCCGATCCGCGCGCCGGCGCCGGAAAACGTGCCGTACTGACTCACGGCGATAAAGGTCTTGAGTTCGCTCAGCATGATCGATTGATCGATTTTGGTGTGGGTCAGGTCCAATATATATCGTTTTTCACCATTATTAGTCATGGTTAAACTTGGCCTTACACGTGTGGCGTGGAGCGCCGGCACGTTCAACCCAATTCCAATCAGCGAGTTTCCCATCATGAGCGTTGCCGACACCGCCTTGCCGCCGTTTCATCTGGCGTTCCCTGTTCATAGCCTTGCCGCCGCGCGCGAGTTTTATGGCGACCTGCTGGGCTGTCCGGAAGGGCGCAGCTCGGACGCATGGGTCGATTTCAATTTCTACGGCCATCAGATCGTCGCTCATCTCGCGCCTGAAGAAGTCGGCCACCGTCAGACCAGCAAGGTTGATGGCGACGCCGTGCCGGTCCGTCACTTCGGCGCGGTGCTCTCGATGGCGCAGTGGCAGGCTGCGGCGGACAAACTGCAGAAAGCGGGCATCGACTTCATCATCGAGCCGCACGTGCGTTTCAAGGGCGAAGTAGGCGAGCAGGCCACCATGTTCTTCCTCGATCCGTCGGGCAATGCGCTGGAGTTCAAGGCGTTTGCGGATATGTCGTCGTTGTTCGCCAGGTAATGCAGGCCATTCACGCTAAAGCCGAACTGATCGCCAGAACCGGCACTGCTGAAAGTGCCGGCGAAATGGCAAGTGGACAGTGATCGACTAAGCTTTCAACAAGCGTGAAGTATTTGCTTTGCGCAAATCAATCTGTGCGATGTTCCGCGATGCCGGCGCGGAGCATCGCGTCAAGCGCGCATCAATCTCGCCTATCTTTGGGTATCAAACGTTTGCTTGTCAGCAAACTGCGTCCCGTCTCAAGCGCCCCATTTTCTTACATTAGCCTTCCTGACAATTCCGCCATTTTCGCGCCATGCAGGCGTTGGTGCTATCGATCTAGCATAGGCGCAGATTCACCCATCCCTTACCTGCATTCTCTCGGGCACGTTTCAATGTGGATCGTCAACGTTGCGCTTAAACGGCCATACACGTTCATCGTGATGGCCATTCTGATCTTGCTGGCGACGCCATTCGTGCTGTTCACCACGCCGGTCGATGTGCTGCCGGAAATCAATATTCCGGTGGTCAGTATCATCTGGACCTACACGGGCTTGTCGGCCGAAGACATGGCCAACCGCATTACGTCGGTGAACGAGCGCAGTCTGACCACCACGGTCAACGACATCGAACACATCGAGTCTCAATCGCTCGCGGGCATTACGATTCTGAAGGTTTTCCTGCAGCCGACGGCGAACATCCAGACCGCGATCGCGCAGACGGTGGCCGTCGAACAGGCGCAGCTCAAGCAGATGCCGCCCGGCGCCACGCCGCCATTGGTGATCAGCTACTCGGCCTCCAGTATTCCGGTGATCCAGCTCGGCCTGTCGAGCCCAAAGCTCTCGGAGCAGGCGCTCAACGATACGGCGCTGAACTTTCTGCGCCCGCAACTCGTGACGATTCCGGGCGCGGCCGTGCCGTACCCCTACGGCGGCAAATCGCGGCTGATCTCGGTCGATCTGAACACGCGCGCATTGCTTGCCAAAGGCCTGACGCCATCCGACGTGGTCAGCGCGTTCAACGCGCAAAACCTGATTCTGCCGACCGGCACGGCGAAGATCGGAACGAAGGAATACACGATCAACATGAATGGCTCGCCCGCTACGGTGGAAGGGCTCAACGATATTCCGGTGCGCACGCTCAACGGCGCCACGACGTATCTGCGGGAAGTCGCGCACGTGCGCGACGGCTTCTCGCCGCAGACCAATATCGTGCGGCAGGACGGCCATCGCGGCGTGCTGATGTCGGTGCTCAAGAACGGCAGTGCGTCGACGCTCTCGATCGTCAACACGCTGCGTGGCCTGCTGCCGGGGGCTGAGGCGGCACTGCCGCCGGACCTGAAGATCACGCCGCTATTCGATCAATCGGTGTTCGTGAAAGCGGCCGTGCAGGGTGTGGTGCGCGAGGCGCTGGTCGCCGCCGCGCTGACCGCGGCAATGATCCTGCTGTTTCTCGGCAACTGGCGCAGCACCTGCATCATCGCGATCTCGATTCCGCTGTCCATTCTGTCCTCGCTGATCGCATTGCACGCGCTCGGGCAGACGATCAACATCATGACGCTCGGCGGTTTGGCATTGGCGGTCGGGATTCTGGTGGACGATGCCACGGTGACGATCGAGAACATCGAACGGCACTTGCATATGGGCACGAATCTGCACGATGCGATTCTGGATGGCGCGGGAGAAATCGCGATTCCGGCGCTGGTGTCGACATTGTGTATCTGTATCGTGTTCGTGCCGATGTTCTTCCTGACCGGCGTGGCGCGGTATCTCTTCGTGCCGCTCGCCGAGGCCGTGGTGTTCGCCATGCTGGCGTCGTACGTTCTGTCGCGTACGCTGGTGCCGACCCTGGCGATGCTGTTGATGGGGCACGCGCACAAGCCGAAAGAGGGCGCGAAACCGAATCCGTTCATGCGCATCTATCACCGCTTCGATCGCGGTTTCGAGCGCATGCGCGCCGGCTACATCATGATACTCAGCAGTGTGCTGGTGCGCCGTGGTGTGTTCGGCAGCGTGTTTCTCGGTTTTTGCGTCGTGTCGATGGGCCTGATTTTCGTGCTCGGCGAAGACTTTTTCCCGAGTGTGGATGCTGGCGACATTCGCCTGCACATGCGTGCGCCGACCGGTACCCGCATCGAGGAAACCGCGCGTCTGGCCGACCAGGTCGAAAATGTGATCCGCGAGGTAGTGCCCGCGAAAGAACTCGGCACGATTCTCGACAACCTCGGTTTGCCTTATAGCGGCATCAACCTTTCATATAGCAATGCGGGCACGATCGGCACGCTCGACGGCGAGATCCAGGTGGCGCTCAATGAAGACCACAAGCCGTCGCAAATCTACATGGACAAACTGCGCGCGATCTTGCCGCAGCGATTTCCGGGCGTCGAGTTCTTCTTTCAACCGGCCGACATCGTCACGCAGATTCTCAACTTCGGCTTGCCCGCCGCCGTGGACGTGCAGATTTCCGGCGCGAATCAGGAGGGCAACTTCGACGTCGCGCGCAAGCTGCTGAAACAGGTGCGCCTGATTCCCGGCACGGTGGATACCCACATTCAGCAGAAGCTGGATGAACCGGCGATCAACCTTCAGATGGATCGCACGCGTTTGCAGCAGCTCAATCTGAGCGCGAGCAACGTGGCGCAGAACGTGCTCATTTCCTTGTCGGGCAGTTCGCAGACCTCGCCGGGTTTCTGGTTCAACAACAAGAATGGTGTGGAATACAACGTGGCGGTGCAGACGCCGCAGTATCAGGTGTCGTCGATCGATGAACTGTTGCGCACGCCGGTGTCGGGTTCGGCCGACGGGCCGACGCAGTTGCTTGGCAACCTGGTGCGAGTCTCGCCGCAAAATCAGTTCGCGGAAGTCACCCACTACAACATCAAGCCGGTGATCGATCTGTATGTGAGCGTCGAGAAGCGCGACCTGGGCAGCGTGGCGAATCAGGTCGACCAGCTCGTGAACAACATGCGCGCGTCGCTGCCGCGCGGCAGTCAGATTACCGTGCGCGGCCAGGTGCAGACCATGCGCAGTTCGTTCTTCGGGCTGGGACTCGGCGTGGCGATGGCGATCGTGCTGGTGTACCTGTTGATCGTGGTGAATTTCCAGTCGTGGGTCGATCCGCTGATTATCGTCAGCGCGTTGCCCGCGGCGCTCGCGGGTATTGTGTGGATGCTGTTCCTGACGGGCACGCATCTAAGCGTGCCGGCCTTGACCGGCGCGATCATGACGATGGGCGTGGCTACCGCCAACAGTATTCTGATGGTGTCGTTCGCGCGCCAACGGCTTTCCGCCGGCGCACCGCCGTTGACCGCCGCGCTCGAAGCCGGTGCGAGCCGGATCAGGCCGGTGCTGATGACCGCGTTCGCGATGATCATCGGCATGATTCCGATGGCGCTCGGTCTCGGCGAAGGCGCCGAGCAGAATGCGCCGCTCGGCCGCGCGGTGATCGGCGGATTGCTGTTTGCCACGGTGTCCACGCTGTTTTTCGTGCCGCTCGTGTTCGCGGCCATTCACACGCGGCTCGCACGCCGCCACCGTGACGATGGCGACGACGGCGGCGCGAACCACGCAGACTCCCACGGCGATGGCCACGATGGCCCGACGCCGGACCACGGCGGCGCCGGCAAGCCCGCGTAAAGTTAATTGACGGCTGACTGAGATGACCGAAAAAACTCATGCATCGCTAGCGATTCCCTCGCGAGAGACCGAAGGCGGCCACGCCTTGCCGCCGCGCCATCGCGAATGGAAGCGCGCCAAAATCGCTGTCTGGATCGTGCTGGCGCTGCTCGCCGTCGGGGCGTTGCGCACCGTGATCGCGAACGTGATGCAGAACCGTTCGGTGGCGGAGACCACGAAGCAGAACGCCACGCAGTACGTGAACGTGGTGAGCCCGACCCAGACCGAAGGCGGCGGCAATACGCTGCTACCGGGTACGCTGCGCGGCTATGTCGAAGCGCCGATCTATGCGCGCTCCACGGGTTATCTGCTGCACTGGTACGCCGATATCGGCACGCGCGTGAAGCAGGGCCAACTGCTCGCCGATCTGGATACGCCGGAAATCGATCAGGAACTCGCGCAGGCTTTGGCGCAGCGTCAGCAAACCAGTTCGAGCCTCGGCCTCGCCAAAAGCTCGCTGGACCGCTGGCAGCAATTGCGCCAGCGCGACGCGGTCTCGCAACAGGAGCTCGACGAACGGCAGAGCACGTATGCGCAGGACGTCGCCAACCTGGCCGCTGCCGACGCCAACGTCAAGCGCCTGCAGCAGCTCGAATCGTTCAAGCGCATCGTTGCGCCGTTCGCGGGTGTCGTCACGCAGCGCAATGTGGATGTCGGCGACCTGATCGACGCGGGCAGCGGCACGAGCCGCGCGCTCTTCGCGCTTGCGCAGTCGGACCCGCTGCGTGTCTATGTGCAATTGCCGCAGGCGTACGCGCAAAACGTGTCGGTGGGACAGAAGGTGGTGGTGACGCAGGCGGAACTGCCGGGCCAGCAATTCCACGGCACCATCACGCACATGTCCGGCGCGATCGACGTGCCCACCCGTTCGTTGCAGGTCGAAGTGACGCTGCCGAATCCCGACGACAAGCTGCGCCCGGGCGCCTACGTGCAGGTCGCGGTGCCTTCCGTCGCCCACGCACAATTGATGGTGCCGGGCAACGCGCTGCTGTTCCGCGCCGAAGGCCCGCGCGTCGCGGTGGTCGATGCGAACGGCAACGTGCAGTTGCATAAGATCGTGATTGCGCAAGACCTCGGACAGTCGCTCGAAATAGAAAGCGGGATCGAGGCCAACGACAAGGTCATCATCAACCCGAGCGATTCGATCGCGGACGGCGATCACGTGCAGATCCAGCCGCCGCGGGCCAACGGCAAGGGGGCGTCGTGAAGCGCGTGGCCACAGGGCGTGCGATAACGACGCTCGCGGGCACGGCGTTGCTGGCCGCGTGCACGGTCGGGCCCAACTATCAGCGGCCGCAGGCCGAGGTGCCGCCTACCTGGCAAACCGATTCGTACTGGCGCGTGGCCGTGCCGTCGCATGCGCCGATTTCGCCGGACTGGTGGAGTGCGTTCAACGATCCGACGCTTGCCACGCTGGAAACCCAGGCGCTCGCGCAGAATCAGACGCTGGTGGCGGCCAGCGCGCACTATGAGCAAGCCAGGGCGACGCTGGCGAACACCCGCGCGCAGCAGATTCCTGAAGTCGATCTGGCGGCACAGGCATCGCGTTTCCGGATTTCGCAGGATCGCCCGCGGACCAATTACGGTACGCCCACCACGTCGACCGTGCAGAACAACGTGCAGCTCGGCCCCACCATCAACTACGACACCGATCTATTCGGCAGGATACGGCGTGAAGTGGAAGGCTCGGTGGCATCCGCACAGCAATCGGCGGACGACCTCGCCAATGCGCGCCTCGTTCTCACCACGGATCTCGCCACCGACTATTTCTCGCTGCGCGAACTCGACGCCGAGATCGACGTGCTGAATCAATCGGTGAAACTGCAACAGAAGGCGCTCGACTACGTCACGACGGAACACGATCTCGGTTCGGTGTCGGGACTCGACGTGCTGCAACAGAAGTCGCTGCTCGACTCGACACGCGTGCAGGCGCAACTGCTCCTGAATCAGCGTGCGCAGTTCGAACATGCGATTGCCGCGCTGGTCGGCGTGCCCGCGCCGCAGTTCTCGATCGCACCCAAAGTGGTCGATGTCCAGGTGCCGTCGATTCCGCTCGGCGTGCCGAGCGACGTGCTGCAACGGCGGCCCGATATAGCCTCGGCGGAGCGCGCGATGGCGGCGGCGAATGCGCAGATCGGCGTCGCCAAGGCGGCGTTCTTCCCGAGTCTGACGCTGACACCGAGCATTGGCTGGGAAAGCACGCAGTTCGCCAGCTTGCTGAGCGCGCCCACGCTGATGTGGACGCTCGGCGCGGCGGTCGGCCAGGTGCTGTTCGACGGCGGCCGCCGCGCGGCCAACGTGCAGTTCGCGAGCGAAGGCTACAAGGCCACCGAGGCGAACTACCGCCAGACCGTGCTCACCGCGTTCCAGCAGGTGCAGGACGGCATCACCGGACTCTCCGTGCTGGACGGCGCGGCCAGGCAGTCGCGCGAGGCCGTGACCGACGCGCAGCATCTGCTGGCGCTCGCCAACGACCGCTATTCGGGCGGCCTCGTCGCTTACCTCGACGTCATTACGGCGCAGCAGTCGCTCTTGACCAGCGAGCGCCAGGACGTGCAGATTCACGGCCAGCAGATGACGCTGTCGGTATCGCTCGTGAAGGCGCTCGGCGGTGGCTGGGACGTCGGCGCGGATATGGCGGACATGCCGAAGAACACGCAGCCCGGCGACACGAAGGAGGCAATGGCTCCCGCGCGGTGAGCCGATGGATCATGAATGGCGCGGACGCAGGGGAGCGGCGAGGCGTTTCGTATAATGCATAGACAAGGGGACGCGCATGAAATTGCTGATTGTTGAAGACGAGCACAAGGTGGTGGACTACCTGCGCTCCGGTTTGACAGAGCAGGGCTGGGTCGTCGACGTCGCACTCGACGGCGAGGAAGGCATGCATCTGGCCACCGAATTCGATTACGACGTGATCGTCCTCGACGTGATGCTGCCCAAACGCGACGGCTTCAGCGTGCTGAAGGCACTGCGCATGCGCAAATCGACGCCGGTCATCATGCTCACCGCACGCGACCATGTGAACGACCGCGTGCGCGGCTTGCGCGAAGGCGCGGACGACTACCTCACCAAACCCTTTTCGTTTCTCGAACTGGTCGAACGGTTGCACGCGCTGGCGCGGCGCACCCGTTCGCAGGAATCCACGCTGATTTCCGTGGGCGATCTGTTCGTCGATCTGATCGGCCGGCGCGCGACCCGCGACGGCGTGCGCCTCGACCTGACCGCCAAGGAATTCCAGTTACTCAGCGTGCTGGCGCGCCGGCAAGGCGACATACTCTCGAAGACCGCGATTACCGAACTCGTCTGGGACGTCAATTTCGACAGCCATACGAACGTGGTCGAAACCGCGATCAAACGATTACGCGCCAAACTCGACGGCCCGTTTTCCTCCAAGCTGCTGCACACCGTGCGCGGCATGGGGTACGTGCTCGAAGTGCGCGAGGAGGCGGAGCAGTCATGAACCGTTCGATCGCCCGGCGCCTCGCCATGATGTTCGCGTTCGTCGCACTGTTCGTGTTCACGCTGGTCGGCACGGGGCTCTTTCTGGTGCTGCGCACGCAGCTCGAACATCATCTGCGCGAGTCGCTCGACGATCGCACGCAGATTGCACGCATCATTGTCTATCACGCGGTCACGCCGGAAAAATGGCGCATGGCGCGCGAAAAACTCACTGACATGACGCCGCACGACGGCAGCACCGTCTATGCGGTGTCGAGCACCGATCCTTATTTCCATTACGGCAAGCTGGTGGACGGTCCGGTGGTGACGAGCTGGCCGGGCGGCTATACGCGCGTGACGCCGGCCGGCGGCGGTCAGGACATGCTCACCTCCACGGTGACGATCCCGGCCTACGGCGCGCGTCCGCCGGTTCAATTGCAGGTGGCCGCGAGCTACTCGCCCAACGTGCGCACCATGCGCGTGTTCGGCTCGGCACTCGCCGCGCTGTCGGCGCTTGGCAGTCTTGCTGTCCTATTGCTCAGCTACTCCGTCACCCGGCTCGGTCTCGCGCCGCTCACGCGTCTCACGCGCGACGCGTCCGCCGTCAGCCCGAACAATCGCTCGCAGCGTCTGAACACGGCCGCGCTGCCGCTCGAATTGAGCGACCTGGCGAATTCCTTCAACGGCGCGCTCGAGCGGCTGGACGGCGCCTACGGCCGCCTCGAATCGTTCAATGCGGACGTGGCTCACGAACTGCGCACGCCGGTGACGATTCTGATCGGCCAGACGGAAGTGGCGCTGACACGCAATCGTTCCGTCGACGATCTGCGCCATACGTTGCAATCGAACCTCGAAGAATTCGAGCGCATGCGCGCGATCATCAACGACATGCTGTTCCTCGCCCGCGCCGATCAGGGCGAGCGGGCAACTGGTCTGGTCGAAGTGTCGCTGGCCGCGGAAGTCGCACACACGCTGGAGTTTCTCGAGATTCCGCTCGAAGAAGCGCGAGTGCATGCGCAATTGCGCGGTGACGCCGTGGCGCGCGTGAACCGCTCGCTGTTCGGCCGCGCCTGCACGAACCTGTTGATGAACGCCATCCAGCATTGCGAGCCCGGCGCGGAGATCAACGTGACGATCGTGAATGAAGAGGATCAGGTGCGCGTCGCGGTGGCCAACCCCGGTGCACCGATTTCGCCGGACGTGCTCGAACATCTGTTCGACCGTTTTTATCGCGCGGAGGTCTCGCGCACCAATAGCCGCGAAAACCACGGGCTGGGTCTCGCGATCGTGAAAGCGATTGCGGAGATGCATCGCGGTACGGTGTCGGCGCAGAGCGCGCACGGCATCAACACCTTTGCGTTCTCGGTCGCGGCGCTGCCGGTCGAAGCCGGCATGCGGCCGGTGCGGGCGAACGCAAGCGCTGCGGCCGGGTCGGCGGATTATTCGTCGCTGGTAAAGGGCAAGTCGGCCTGAACCGGCAGCCGCCTTTGCGGCGGCAGCGCGTTGGCCGGGCTCAAGGCGCTTACGCGCACACCGAGCAGCCGCAGCTTGCGGTTCAATTCCACTCTGCGCAGGCATTCGGTTGCGGCGCGGCGGATCTCGGCGGCGTCGGCGGTCGGCGCATCCAGCGTCAGATCGCGCGTGACGGTGCGGAAATCGTCGTAACGCAGCTTGATACCCACCGTGCGACCCACGTAGCCTTTGCGCACCAGATCTTCCGCCACCCGCACGCACAAGCGGGTAAACGAGCTCGACAACGCCGGGCGGTCGTGACGAGGATGCAGATCGCGCTCGAAGGTCGTTTCGCGGCTCATCGACTTGGGCTCCGATTCGACCACCACCGGCCGCTCGTCCTGGCCCTGCGCGACCTGCATGAGCCACGCCGAGTAGCTGCGCCCAAAGTGGTCCTGCAACAGTCCCGCATCTGCCGCCGCCAGATCGCCGACCGTGGCGAGACCGAGCGCGGTCAGCTTTTCCGCGGCCTTCGGCCCGATGCCGTTGACCTTGCGCACGGCGAGCGGCCACACGCGCAGCGGCACATCGGCCGGCGTGAGGATCGTGAGTCCGTTGGGTTTATCGAGTTCGGAGCCGATCTTCGCCAGCAGCTTGTTCGGCGCCACGCAAATGGAGCAGGTGAGTCCGGTGGCCTGATTGACCGCCTGTTTGATGCGCGCGGCGGTCTCGCGCGGCTCGCCCGGCACGTCGGTCAGATCGATATAGATTTCGTCGATGCCGCGGTCTTCGATACGGTCCGTGAAGGTGGCGACCGCCGCCTTGAAGAGGCGCGAGTAGTGGCGATACGAGTCGAAGTCGGTGGGCAGCAGGATGGCGTCCGGCGCGAGCATGGCCGCCTTCATCATGCCCATGGCCGAGAACACGCCGAGTGCGCGGGCTTCGTAAGTGGAGGTGGTCACCACGCCACGGCCCGCGTAGTCGCGCAGCCTCGCGAAACGGCGGGTGCCGTCTTCGAGCGTTTGCGGCACGCCGCTGCGGCCGCCGCCGATCACCACCGCCTGGCCGCGCAATTCCGGATAGCGCAAGAGTTCGACGGACGCGTAGAACGCGTCCATGTCGAGGTGCGCGATGTGGCGGCCTGCAGAACTCATGGGATGGAGAAAACGGATGACAACAAAGGCCAAACCGTAATACTACCTTGCTCTGCCGCCGCAAGGACTGCTCAGAAGCGGTAGCTCACGCCGATCTGCAGCACCGGATAAACCTTGTAGCGCTCCACCTTGTCGCTGATCTTGCGTTCCTGCTCGTCGATATTTGCCTGCGTGGTGAACATCGAATAGATCGCCGGCACGTTATAGGTGGTGCGCGGACGGCCGTAGGCGACGCCGAGATCGAGCGTCAGCCCGAAACCCTTCGAAACCGGCTTATGGCCGTAACCAATGCCGAGATAGGGCATGACGCGCGGCAGCGTGACCGTGGCCGATGGCGCGGCGGCCACGGCCGGCACGTAGTCGTCGCCGATCTTGTAGTTGCCTTGCGCGTTCGGCACGGCGTGGGCGCTCAGTTCGTCGTCGTTGATCAGCGCGCCGGCCGTGACGCGAAAACCGCTGGAGCTGAACGGGAACAGGTCGAGATACAGGCCGCCCTGCAAGAGCTTGAGGTGACCGTCGTATTCGTTGTCGTTGGCGTGGACCGAATGCGACAGGCCAAAGCCTTCGACTTCCGCATGCACGCCCGCCCATGAGGTCAGCGGCAGCGCCGCGCCCACACCGGCGCCGAGCGAGCCGCCGTGAACATAAATCTCCTGCGCCTGTGCTGCTCCCACCATCGTCGCCGCCAACGCCGCGACCACAGCCGCATTTTTTACCAGTTTCACCGCACAGTCTCCCGACAAAGGATTATTTCCGTGCTGGCGACTTTACGGTTTAACCGAGCGGTTCAAATGAATGAATAGCGGGTACTTATGGCAGCTCTTCGCGCTCAAGTTTTGGGTTGCGGAGAAAAAGGAATTTATGACGCGTAAAACATGCCGAACACGCGATTTAATCGCACGCGATATGAAAAATAGCCCTGTTTTCAAGGGCTATTCGGTGATCGAACCGTTACGTCCGCTTCGATAATCACTTCCGCAGAAGACCCGTTCGCCACGCACACGGCACTCGAAAAAGGATACGTTCCGCTCGCTCGTGAGCGACTGGTCGGCTGAGCGACGGAACCGGCCGGTGTACTCAGGTAGGGGCGGGTTGCGGCGACATGCCGGTACAGAGACCGGTTGCCGCAACCGCCTGACGCCGGCCTGAAAGGCAGCGGTTTACTGCTTGATGCCTTCGGCCTGGATGTGCAGCGTGGTCTGCATCTTGAAGCCGTAGGCCTTGCCGAAGTCGACGCCGAAGTCGTCGCGATTGAACGTCGCGGTCGATTCCGTGCCGCACACTTCACGCTTGAGCATCGGGTTGACAAAGCACTTGAACGATTCGATCTTCAGATTGACCGGCTTGGTGATGCCGTGCATCGTCAGCGTGCCGATCACTTCCACCGGCTTGTCGCCGTCGAAGCGGATCTGCGTGCCCTTGTAGGTCGCGGTCGGATACTTGGCGGCGTCGAAGAACTTGTCCGTGACCAGTTCCGCGTCGAGCTTGTCGTTGCCGATATCCACCGAGCTCATGTCGATCGTCACGTCCACCGTGCCGGTCTTCGCCGCGCGATCCAGCACCACGGTGCCGCTGCTCTTCTTGAACTTGCCGCGCCAGACCGAAATACCGCCGAAGTGGTCGGTCTCGAAGCTCGGGTAGGTGTGCGTCGGGTCGAGCTGGTACGTGTCGGCTGCCATGGCGTTAAAGGACAATGCGGCGGCCAGCGCGCCTGCGGCGAGCAAAAGTTGTTTCTTCAAGGTGTTCTCCAGGTTTCAGAAAGTGTGGCGACGCTTCGGTGTCGGGTTATTTCTTCGAAGCGACGAGGTGAAATTTAATGACGACTTCGTCGGCGACCACGGAGGTGTCTTTCCATTCGCCGGTGCCGACATCGAATTGCGAGCGCTTGATCGGCAATGCGCCGTCGAAGGTTTGCGTAGCGCCCTGGCTTGCAATGGTGACGGGCACCACCACGGTTTGCGACTTGCCCTTGATGGTGAGCTTGCCGGTGATCTTGTACTGGTTGCCGCCCGCCGGCGCGATCGCGCTGGAGACGAAGGTCGCGGCCGGGTAGGCGGCGCTGTCGAACCATTCCTTGCCCTGGGCCTGCTTGTTGTAGTCGTCGGCGCCGAGGTCGTAGCTGCCTGTGTCGATCGACACATTGGCGCTGCCGGCGGTCGGTTTGGCCGGATCGAAAGTCAGTTGCGCCGAGAACTTCCTGAACTTGCCGTCGACGGGCACGTTCATCTGCTTCGTGGTGGCAATGACGGTGCTCTTGCTCGTGTCGACATCGGCGTGCGCGAAGCTCGCGCCGAACAGCGAGATGGCCGTTATGCCGGCGAGCGTGACACGGTGAGCGGAGAGATAAAAGTTTGATTTCATGGTGGTACGCATCCTATCGAACCCGCGTGCGTTGATTGCGCACCGCTGGGAATTAGATTGCCAACAAACCGTTGCCAATGACCTGCGGTCCGTCTGCTATGAGTTGCCTGCCGGTCAGTTACTTGAGGAACGGAACCATCCGCGCGAGCAATCCATCGCGGTCGAGGAACTGATGCTTGAGCGCCGCCGCCACATGCATTGCAACGAGGGCGAGCAACGCGTAGTTGAGCAGCACGTGGACGGTGCGCAGGCTCGCCTTGAGCGCCTGATCCGGGCCGATCAAGGTGGGCAGCGGCACGATGCCCAGATACACCACCGGAATGCCGGCAGCGGAGCTATAGAAGTAGCCGGACAGCGGAATGGCCAGCATCAACACGTACAGCACGGCGTGCACGAGATGCGCGGCGGCCTTCTGCCAGGCGGGCGTGGCGCTGTCGAGCGCCGGCGCGCGGTGGGTGGCGCGCCACAGCACGCGGGCCACGGCGAGCACGAACACGGTCACGCCGATCCACTTGTGCCAGGAGAAATATTTGAGCTTGGTGGGCGTGAAGCCGGGGATATCGGTCATGATCCAGCCGATATAGAAGCCGCAGATCATCAACGCCGCGATCAGCCAGTGCAAGGCAATGGCGGCGCCGTGGTAGCGGTCTGGTTGGGCAGGGCTGGATTTCATTGTGTCGCGCTCGTGGGGCGTCGGCGATAACCGACGAATGCAGATAAATGCAGATGAAGTGCGGATGGTAGGGATGCCAATGAAAACTGAATAGGCATGCAGAAGAGAACACATTGTTGTAACCGTGACGCTAATGTCGCTGGAATGACGCGCGGCGGCGGCCTTAACGGGCCGCGCGACAGGGCGCTGTGGTAATTTGCCGGCTGAACCGCGAGGAGAGTTGAGGCCAATGAACAGAATCGATAACAACGCCGTCGCGCTCGGCGCGGATTTTCTGCGGCACGACACGGCGGCTGCCGCAGCCGGGGTGGAAGGCTACCTGGAGCACGACGCGGCGGTCTACCGCACGTTGCTCGAATCGACCAGGGCGATTCCCTGGAAGATCGATTGGGCGACCATGGAGTTCGCCTATATCGGCCCGCAGATAGAAGCCCTGCTCGGCTGGGCGCCCGCTAGCTGGAAAACCGTGCAGGACTGGGCGGCGCGCATGCATCCGGACGACCGCGACAAGGTGGTCGAATTCTGCGTGGCGCAATCGAAGGCCGGCACCGATCACGAAGCCGACTATCGCGCATTGACGAGCCGGGGTGAATACGTGTGGCTGCGCGACGTGGTGCATGTGGTGCGCGACGCGCAGGGCGAGGTGGAATCGCTGGTCGGCTTCATGTTCGATATCAGCGAGCGCAAGAAGACCGAGGAGAAACTGGCCGCGCTGCAACGCGAACTCGAGGCGCTGTCGTTCAGGGACGGCCTGACGGGCGTCGGCAATCGGCGCGCGTTCGACGCCAACCTGCAACGGGAATGGAGCGCGGCCTTGCGCCACGCGGCGCCGCTCTCGTTGGTCATGGTCGATATCGACTTCTTCAAGTCCTACAACGATTACTACGGGCACGTGCAGGGCGACGAGTGCCTGAGGCGGCTGGCCGGCGTGCTGAGCGGCGCGGTGCGGCCGGGTGACTTCGTCGGCCGCTTCGGCGGGGAAGAGTTCGTGCTGATCCTGCCCAACACCGGCGCCGAGGCCGCGCGCCAGGTGGCCGAGCGTTGCCGCGAGCGGATTTCCGCTGAGCAGATCGCGCATGAGCGCTCGCCGTTCCGGCAGACAGTGACGGCCAGCTTCGGCGTCGGCACGACGATTCCGGCAGAGGCGGGCGACCCGGTGGCCTTCGTCAACCTGGTGGATACGCAGTTGTACAGCGCGAAGGACAACGGGCGCGACTGCATCGCCGCGGTGAGCCGGGTGGGATGAAGCGCGGCCCACGGCTTCGCCGCAGGCGCGCAACTTGCTAAAGTGAGCGCCTGCGGCCGCCGGCTCATGGTGCGGCTGCGAAGCGAGGGCGAAATCCCGTGCTCGCACTTATCAAGAATCCAGGGCTTACGTTGTGAATTCCATTTTTCTGTCTTGGGGCATCGCCGCGGTCGCCACGGCGGGTGTCATCACCCGGCCGTTCAAATGGCCGGAGGCTGTCTGGGCCGTGGCCGGCGCGTTGCTGCTGGTGTCGCTCGGGCTATTGCCCGTGCATCTGGCGATCGAGGCGATCGGCAAGGGCACCGACGTCTATCTGTTCCTCTTCGGCATGATGCTGCTGTCGGAAGTGGGCCGCCGTGAAGGGTTGTTCGACTGGGTGGCCGTGCTCGCGGTCAATCACGCCCAGGGCTCGCCACGCAGGCTTTTCCTGCTCGTCTATCTGGTCGGCGTGGTGATCACCGCTTTTCTATCGAACGACGCAACCGCCGTCGTCCTCACGCCGGCCGTGTTCGCCGCCGCCAAAAAAGCGAAGACGGATCCGTTGCCGCTGCTGTTCGTCTGCGCGTTCATTGCCAATGCGGCGAGCTTCGTGCTGCCGATCTCGAATCCTGCCAACATCGTGCTGTACGGCAACCACACACCGGCGCTCGGCGCCTGGCTGCTGCGCTTCACGCTGCCCTCGCTCCTGTCGATCATCGCGACCTACGCGATGCTGCGCTGGACCCAGCGTGAGGCGCTCGCCGGCACCTGCGAGGCCAATCTCGAACCGCTCGAACTGTCGTCGAGCGGGCGCGTGGCGCTGGCGGGCATCGCGGTGACGGCTGCCGTGCTGCTGACGGTCTCGGCATTCGATGTCGCGCTCGGCTTGCCCACCGCGATACTCGGCGCGCTGACCGCGTTGATCGTGCTGATCCAGGAGCGCAAATCGCCGCTGCCGATGATCCGCGAGATCTCGTGGAGCGTGCTGCCGCTCGTCGCCGCGCTGTTCGTGCTCGTCGAGATGCTCGATCACACCGGCGTCATTACGGCGCTCGCCCAACTGGCGCAGCGCGCCGCGCAACACGACGAACTGGCCGCGGCGGGCTGGGCCGGCAGCATCATCGCGATCGGCAGCAATCTGATGAACAACCTGCCGGCCGGGTTGATCGCCAGTTCGACCGTGATGCAGGCCCACAGCCCGGAGCGCGTGATCGACGCGCTGCTGATCGGCGTGGATTTGGGGCCGAACCTGTCCATCACCGGTTCACTGGCAACGATCCTCTGGCTCAGCGCGATCCGCCGCGAGGGCGAAGACGTGAGCTTCATGAAATTTCTGAAGGTAGGGGCGCTGGTGATGCTGCCGGCGCTCGTGCTGGCTCTCGGCGCGCGAATACTGACCGGTTGAAGACGCGTGCGCGAGATCTGAATGCGGCGCCGCTGGTTCGAGGGCGCGGCGTCACGACCGGGTGCCGGTGCGATGTAGTGGAGGTTTGGCGCGCAAAACTTCCTCCGCTTCTTCTAGCAGGCGCAGCATTTCCACGAGGCGCGCGACGCGTTCTCGTTGTGACGGCATTAAACATGGCTTCACCAAACCATGCAGGCGCTGCTGCCAATAGGACAGCGGAATGTGGTCGTTGGTGGAGATGACCACGAATACGCGTTCGAGGTGGGCGATTTCCCTGTCGATTTCCAGATGGTTCATCTGATGTTTTCCCCCAAGGGTTACCTGGTGGCGCCGGTTCGGGTCTGTCCGAGCCGGTTTCATGCATGCGCTCGCGAATGCGCTAGTTGGACAGATATGTCCAACGAATGGACATGGCTCGCATGATGAATAACGTCCAGCAAGGCCCATTCCGCATTCGTCGGAATGAAATCGCACGCGCTTCTCTCTTTCGTTTGTCTCCTTCAGTAACCGGTGTGCCGACCGCTTTATTCCCGGCGACTCCAAATTCCTCACAACAACGGGAATTCACCAGGCTTTCCTCGCGACGGCATGTCCTATGCTGCTTTCACAGCCGTTTCGGGGTCATCAACCCGGCATCAATCCCGTGAATACATGCACGTCCGGCGCCCATGGCGCAGTGTCTTCATCATCGGCTGCGGGTGGGTGAAACGCGTGACATAAGTCGACATGATTGTGGCGTTGCCTTCCGGCGGCGCTTCCTCAAGAATTCGGTCTGTCATCGAAACGGATCGCGGCAAAAGGCAGGCGACGGCCGGTGGCTCAAACGAAGGAGTCAGTCATGAAAAAGTTGATCGCTATCGTGTTGCTGTGCAGCGCATCCACCGTCACGTTCGCCCAGACCGCCGCGCCTCAAGCCGGCAATCCGCAGCGCATGGAGCGCATGGTGCAGCAGTTGCAGACGCGCTTTGCGAATGCCAATACCACGCACGACGGCAAGCTCACCAAAGATCAGGCCGCCTCCGGCATGCCGATGCTGGCGAAGCACTTTGATGAAATCGATACGCAGAAGGCGGGCTACATCACCCTGCCGCAGATCGAGGCATTCATGCAGGAACGCGGGGCAGCGCACTGAGCCGCGAGGCGATGGGCGGGACCGTAGAGTCGCGGCGCGCGGCGCGGCGCTCACCGGACACGCAAGCATCGGCCCGTCATACTCCGATCGTGCCTGATGCCCGACCAACCGCCAGCTGAACCAAGGAGCTTTCGCATGGATCGCCCCGCGAAAATCATCGTGCTCGACGACGAAGTCGAATTGCGCAACATGCTGCAGCGTTTCCTGCGCGGCCACGGCTTCGACGTGAGAGTCGCCGAAGACGGCAAGCGTCTCGACCGCTATCTGGAGCGCGAACCGTTCGATCTGCTGGTGCTCGATCTGATGATCGGCGAAGAGGACGGCCTCGCCATCTGCGCCCGCCTGCGCGAGCAGGGCCAAACCTTGCCGATCCTGATGCTGACCGCGAAGGGCGACCCGCTCGACCGGGTGCTCGGCCTCGAAACCGGCGCCGACGACTATCTCGCCAAACCGTTCCTGCCGCGTGAACTGGTAGCGCGCATCAATGCGCTGCTGCGTCGCCAGAAGATCGCATCGGGCGAGGTCACCGTGACCTCGCAAAGCGTGCGCTTCGGCGATTTCTCTCTCGATGTCGCCAAGCAGCAGCTGTCGCGCGCGGGCGAGTTGCTGGACATTCATTCGGCGCAGATGTTGTTGCTGGTCGCGCTCGCCTCGTCGCCGAACCGGCCGGTGAGCCGCGACAATCTGCTGGCACGCGCGCGGGGCCGCGATCACGATGCGCTCGATCGCAGCATCGACGTGCAGGTGCTGCGGCTCCGGCAGATCGTGGAGGACGATCCGTCCAAGCCACGCTTCATCAAGACCGTGTGGGGCGTGGGTTACATGCTGGCCGCGGACGTCGACTCATGACGCGCTCGCTGCTGCAAAGGGCGCTGCCCAGAACGCTGCTGGCGCGCAATATCGCGCTGCTGATCGCGCTCGTGATGTTGAGCCAGGTGTGCGCGCTCGGCGTGCTGCTTCACTACGTACAGCGGCCTCGCGTCGAGCGCGCCGCGGCTGTGTTCGCCACGTATGTGACCACGCTCGACAATCTGCTCGCGGCAACGCCACCCAAGGCGCGCGTCGAATTGACGGCGCGCCTCGACGCTCGCGCGCAATTGCCGGCCGAAGCCTTCGAGACGCCGCCGCGGAATTGGATGCGCGCCTATCGCATCTATCAGCGCGACCTGTTTCTCGATAGCTTGCGCGCGCACTTGCCCGCCGATATGCCGGCGCGCTGGCAGTCCGTGGGTGGCCAGCGCCTATGGATCCGGATGCACGGCCCGGCCGATGCGCCACAGGCGCCGTACTGGATCGCGCTGCCGGTTCCCGAGGACGCGCAGGGTAATGGACTCGACGCCGCCATCCTGCTGTCGCTCGGCCTGGGCGCGCTGGCCGCGTTGACCGGTTACGTGATCCAGCGCCACCTGAACCGGCCGCTTCAGGAGTTGACGCGTGCGGCGCGCCGCGTGAGCGCCGGTGAAATGCCCGCGCCGCTGCCGACCGACGGCCCCACCGAAATCGCCGCCGTGAGCGGCGCCTTCAATCAGATGACGCAAGCGTTGCAGCAAGCCGAGGCGACGCGCGCGCTGATGCTGGCCGGCATCTCGCACGACATCCGCACGCCGCTCACCAAGCTGCGACTTTCAATGGCCATGGCGATGCCCGACGGCAGCGACAGCAGCTTCGCGGTCGCCGCCGAATCCTATCTGGATCAGATCGAAACGATCCTGCAGCAGTTCATGGATTACGCGGGCAGCGGCGAGCGCGAGCAGCCGGAGCCGGGTGATCTGAATGCATTGATCGAACGGCTCGCGGGCGATTTCGCGGGGCTCGGGCACGAGTTCGATCTCTCTCTCGCGAATCTGCCGCCTGTGCCTTATCGTCCGATCAGCATGATGCGGCTTTTGATGAACCTGATGCAGAACGCGATCGTCTACGCCGGAACCGGACTCGCGGTACGAAGCTGGGCGACGCGCGAGGCCGTGTATGTGGCGGTCGGCGATCGCGGCAAGGGCCTTTCAGCGGCCGAGCTGGAACAGCTCAAGGCGCCGTTCCAGCGCGGCCGCAATGCGCGTTCGCATAGCGGCGGTACGGGATTGGGGCTGGCGATCGTCGAGCGGATTGCGCGGCTGCATGGCGGCAATCTGCAGTTTCATGCGCGCGAGGGTGGTGGGCTGGAGGTGTGGGTCGTGTTGCCTTTCAGTGGCTCGACACGCTAGCGATCGCGACTTCCCGTGTACGGTTCGGGCCATGCCATCTTCCCTGCGCCTCGCCGTCAACTGGCTTACACGTCGCGGGTGCGGCGAGCGGTAGCCTTGTTGCCGGGCGTCCTTTCTTCATTTTCTGTCAAGCCACGCATCGAGCCCGACCCGGAACGCCACGCCCGCGATAACCGGCACCGTCAGCATGAGGATGATGCCGAAGTTCGGAATCTCGTCGCCGTATGTGATCGGACCATAGAGCACGACGGTCGCCACGATCGCGAAGACCGCGACGCCGACGGCCACCATCAGAAGATTGCGCGCCGCAATGGGCATGGTTCGGCGCCTGGCCTGGCCCGGCGTGGCGCTGTCAGCGGGGACTTTGTCGTGTTGGGCGGGCATGATGGATCTCGTGACGATAGGAAAAGCAGCGCGGGGAGCATTGGTGAACCGGACTCCGCAAAAGAAGCGCGATGGGCATCATACCAGGGTGTGTGCGTGGCGCGCATTTCATGCCGCGCCAGCCACCCACTCCAAGACCACGATCGCCGGTACGAGCGCGGCGATTGCGCTGAACCGGTAGTCCCGTTGATGCAGGAACACGCTTAACATCAATATAAGCCGCATTTCCCGCAGCAGGCTAAAAAGCGCGATGCCACGCAAACCTTACGATGTCACGGCCGAAGGAATCTGCTCGGCGGCCGGAACGGCCAGCCGGAAAACGACCCTGCGGACCACGCAGATCACGACAGCGCCGGCGACCAGTCCTGACAGAACGTCGGCCAGGTAGTGGCCGCCCTGCGTGAGCGTCGAAACGATCATTAAGGCGTTCAGCGCAATCGCCACGGGAAAGACATAACGAACGTGACGCAATGCATACGCGTAGCAGAGCGCCAGAATCGTATGCAGCGACGGGAAGGAAACCAGTCCCTGCGCTAATGACAGATTCAGTTCTCGCGTGTGGCCGCTTCTGAAAACGGCAAAGTCCGACACGGTCGAGGCCGTATTGGGATCGTGAATGCCGAAATGCACGAAGGCGCTTTCAGCCGGAAAGGGCAGAGAGATCAATATCACCAACGTAGCCGACACCATGAACTGCACGACGAACTCTGCATAGTCCTGCGTGTTGCGGGTCACCGCGAGAATGGCCGGAATGACGAGGAGCTGACAGGCGCCGGACTTATAGGCGCAGGCAAGCGCTGTGTGCAGCCACGGGTGCGCCTGAACCCATCGATAGAGATCGGGCCAGTGGAATCCGAGCGCGGCGTCGGCGGCGATGAATGCATGGGTCGCGAGCGGAAAATTCGTCGTCACGCACAGATACTGGAATACGACGCCGACCTTGCTGAACGTGGCCATAACGGTGATCCACAAGAACGCGTCGAGCACGTTCCGATAAAACATCGATCTGTCGACTTTTTTGAAAGGTACGCGCGAAACGATCCACAGCACTGCGTCAATCACAACGAGGCCGCAAGTCAGCGCAATGGCCAGCGCGACGCCGCTATGCTCGAGCCGAAAGCCGATACGGGCCGCCCATATGCAGTCGATCAGCAACATCAGGAAAGTGAACTGCCAGGCCGCCCCGTAAAGCGCGCGCATTTGTTTTGGCATAGGTCTCTCGGATTTTTTTTCGCATTATGCCTGCGATATTAATTCAAAGATGCACGGTGCTCAGCCGCAAAATCCGAGGCGGGCGTGAAATCAGATTATCAAAGCGGACTTACCGCATTCCATATTGATTACGCATCATTTCCCAGAATGCTCATCAAGGTGCGCGCATTGCGCTGCCCCTGGTCTTCAAAGCAGTTATTAAAAATGACATGCGTGCGACCCGCCCGCCTCGCGATCGCGCGGATCGGCGCGGCCAGTTCAGTCAATTCCGCTTCGTCATAGTCGTAGTCGAAGCGCTCCGCCGCGCTCGCCGCGCCCGTCGCGCTCCATGTCTGCGTGTTGCGCCCATGCAGGCGCACCATCGCGAGTGCGGGTTGGGTCACCTCCCACAGCGTATGCACGCGGTTGGTCACGTCTGGCGGCGCGTCCACGATCACATGCACGATGCCGCGCTCGCGCAGGAATTCGAGCGACCCCGCCGCATGCTGGTCGTCGAACCAGGACTGATTGCGGAATTCAGCCGCCATCATGTAGCCCGCCATGCGCGCCCGGCATTCCTCCACGAGTGCCAGGCCGTCCGGCGCGCGCGTGATCCACGGCGCGAACTGGAACAGCACGGCGCCGAGGCGGCCGGTTCGGCGCAGCGGTTCGAGCGCTTCCTGATAGCGCCGCCACAGTTCATCGCGGATATCGGCCGGCATGTCGCGGTAGTAGACGTTCTTCTTGCGCGGGCCGGTGATGCCGGCCGGCAGCGCCATCGCAATGTCTTTCGGCAGCGCGTCGGGCGAGGTCTGATGGCCGGTGAAAAGACGGAACGCCTTGAAGTTGAAGGTGAAGCCCTCGGGCGTGCGTTCGGACCACAACTGCGCATTGCTTGCCGAAGGCATTGCATAGTAAGCCGAGTCGACT
Organism: Paraburkholderia sp. RL17-380-BIE-A; assembly: GCF_046028085.1. NCBI lineage: Bacteria > Pseudomonadati > Pseudomonadota > Betaproteobacteria > Burkholderiales > Burkholderiaceae > Paraburkholderia > Paraburkholderia sp. RL17-380-BIE-A. The sequence continues at coordinate 94,812 of NZ_JARESQ010000015.1, read as the reverse complement.
TCGACCAGCGGAAACTGTGACGCATAAAACCGCAGGCGTGCTTCAGCGCTGTTGCTGCCGCGCGGATAAAAACGCTTGCAGGCAATCAGCGTCTTGTCGGTCCAACCTGCGGTGCCGCATCGAATATCCATCGGCGAGCTCGTGTCAAAGGGCGTCGTGTGGGCGGGCTAGGAGGCAGCTTCGGTGTGGTCGATCCATTCCGCGAGTTCGCGCCGCAACTCGGCGATGTCGAGCGGCTTGCCGAGCAGACGCGCGCCGGGAATGGCGTCGCCGATCTCCGCGCTCTTGCCGTAGCCCGACACCAGCAGCACGCGAATCTCCGGCTGCTGGCACAGCACGGCGCGCGCGAGGCAGTCGCCGGACATGCCGGGCAGCGTCAGGTCCGTGAAGAGGATGTCGAAGCGTTGCGCGAGCACGAGCGGCAGTGCTTCTTCCGCGCTTTCGACTGCGGTGCAAGCGAAGCCGAGGACGCTCAGCAGATCGCTGAAGGCTGCGCGCGAATCCGCGTCGTCTTCGACTAGCAGCACGCGAGCCGGGCTGCCGGAAGGCCGTGCCGAAGTATCGGGCTCGGGATGCCCGCTTTGCTGGCCGAGGTCCGCGGGAGGGTCGTAGACGGCGGGCGGCACGCAAGCGGCGATCTGTCCAGCGGGCAGGAAAACCGGTGTGGCGCCGGGCACGGACCCACTCCGCGCAGCGGCCAGGCCGGCGCGCAACACGCTGCGCAACATGCGGGCGAGATCGTCGCGCCGGTACGGTTTCGAGAGCAGCGTAATGCCGGCGTCGAGTTTGCCGTGATGGACGATTTCGTCGCGCGTATAGCCGGAGGTGAAGAGTGTCGGCACGGCGGGCGAGCGCGCTGCGGCACGCCGCGCCAATTCCACGCTCTTCACCTTGCCCGGCATCACCACGTCGGTGAACAGCAGATCGATCGGCACGTCGCTGTCGATGAACTCGAGCGCCGCGTCGCCGCTCGACGCGGTCAGCACTTTGTAGCCGAGTTGCGCGAGCATCTCGACGGCGGTGAGCCGCACGTCGGCATCGTCTTCCACGACCAGAATCGTTTCGCCGCCGCCGCTCGGCGCAGCGGTATCGTCGACCGTTTCCGCGGTTTCCGGCTCGCAGCAGCGCGGAAAAAACAGCGAGACGGTGGTGCCGCGTCCCACCTCGCTCTCGATCACGGTGTGACCGCCGCTTTGTCTGACGAAGCCGAATACCATGCTCAGGCCGAGACCGGTGCCGTGGCCGTCGGGCTTGGTCGTGAAGAACGGCTCGAACACGCGTTGCAAGATCTCGGGCGGCATGCCGCCGCCGGTGTCAGCGACGGAGAACACCACGTATTCACCCGGCGACAGCTCCGGCTTATCCTGGCAAAACGCGGCGTCCAGCACGCGGTTGGCGGCGCGCACGGTGAGCGTGCCGTCTGCCTGCATCGCGTCGCGCGCGTTGATCGCCAGATTGAGCAGCGCGTTTTCCAGCTGATTGCGATCGGCCTGCACGTGCCACAGATCGTCGCTCAGGACCGTGTCCACCTTGACGGTTTCGCCGAGCGCGCGATGCAGCATCTCGGTCATGCCGTTCAAGAGGCGGCGCGGGTTCAGCACCGTGGGCGAGAGCGGCTGGCGCCGTGCGAACGCCAACAGATGCGCGGCCAGCTTCGCCCCGCGTTTGACAGCGTCGGTTGCGGCGGACAGGCGGCGCAGCGTGGCCGGATTGCCGCCGGCGTCGGCGGCGAGCATTTGCAGGTTGCCGTTGATGACCTGCAGCACGTTGTTGAAGTCGTGCGCGACGCCGCCCGTGAGGCTGCCGATCGCTTCCATCTTCTGCGCCTGGCGCAATTGTTCCTCGGCCAGCGCACGCGCCGCGACCGCGTCGGTAACGCGCTGTTCGAGCGTTTCGGTCAATTGACGCAGCGACTGTTCGGCGATCTTGCGCTCGTGAATGTCGATCAGCACGCCGGGAAAGCGGGTCGGCTCGCCATGCTCGTCGAATTCGCAGCGGCCGTTCGCCTGCACCCACAGATAGTCACCATCGGGGCGGCGGATTCGGTACTCGGCGCGAAACGGCGCGCCGGTGCGCATGGCCTCGACGGTCATCTGATCGTTGAGCGGCTGATCGTCCGGATGAAGCATCTGCGTGGCCGCATGACGATCGATGCCTTTCGCGGCTTCTTCGCGCGGAAACGAAAAGGTGCGCGCGAAACGTTCGTCGCCGCTGACCTTTCCCGTGCGCACGTCCAGTACCCATGTGCCGAGCACCGCGCCGGTGTTGAGGGCGAGTTGTAGCCGCTCGTTGGTTTCGTGCAGTTCGGTTTCGGCGCGTTGCCGCCAGCGTTCGGTAAGCACACGCGTGGTGGTTTCGACGACCATTGCCAGCACGCCGGCCGGCGCACCGCTGTCGCCGGCGACCGGGCTGTAGTAGAGATCCATCCACACGTCTTCGGGCCGGCCGTCGCGCAGCAGCACCAGTTCCTTGTCGCGATACGACAGCGTGCCGCCCGCGAGACAGGTGTGCATGACGTGGCGGTTGAAGTCGGCTACTTCAGGCCAGCCGATTTCGACAGGGCTGCCGAGCAGATAGGGATGCCGTCCGCCCGCGAAGACCGCGTAGGCGTCGTTGTAGATCATGTAGCCGGGCTTGTCCCACAGCAGCACCAGCGGCACGGGGGAGGCAAGCACCAGCTGGACCGTGGCGGTCAGGCTGCGCGGCCAGTCTTCAATTGCGCCGATGCCGGTGGCGGCCCAGTCGAAGGCGCTGATGCGCTGCGCCATCTCCCCGCTCCAGCCTAGGCAGCCATGGTCTTGTGCCGGAAATGGCATGCTGCGCTCTCCAAAGGTCACGTCGATCAATGTGTTCCCACTCTGCCGGCGCGTGTGACGCGCTTCTATGCCTGGCAGCAGGCGGGATGAACCTTTGCCGTCCCCATCTGCCGGCAGGATAGCTGCAGGCAGGCAGCGACAATTGTAGGTCACAACCCCCAACGGGTGACAGGTCGCCCCGGCGACCGGCGGGTCGTCTGGATCACATCCGCAAGACGCGTTCGCGGACTTTGCGTGGAAGGTCTACCCCAGGCGCGAATCCTGCTGATCCCACTTGTTCGCGTGCGCCGCCTGGCGCATCGTAGGGCGGGGCACCACGCAGAATTCGAACCTGAAGCAACGCGGACCACACAATGGCGAAGAAAATCAGCACACGAAACAAGCTGCCCAAACCGGATGCGCGTCAGGCGCTTCTCGTTACGCGCCGCAATGCCAGAATGGCGCGCTCGGCGCACGCTTATGTACGCGGCAATACCAGCAAGTTCTACGAATGGCTCGAAGGCATCGACGGCCACGCGTTGCCGGAGGGGCCCGCCATCTGGATTTGCGGCGATTGCCATACCGGCAATCTCGGGCCGGTGGCCGATGCGCAGGGGCGCGTCGAGATTCAGATTCGCGACCTCGATCAGACCGTGATCGGCAATCCGGCCCACGACCTGATTCGCCTCGGCCTCTCGTTGGCGACCGCCGCGCGTGGTTCGGACCTGCCGGGCGTGACGACCGTCAGCATGATGGAAGCGCTGGCGGACGGCTACGAGCGCGCCTTCGACGAAGCGGCCAGCGACGCCGACATCCGCGCAGAAAAGCCCGAGGCGGTGCGGGTTGTGATGAAGGAAGCGGTGCGCCGCTCGTGGCGGCATCTGGCGGAGGAGCGCATCGAGGATCTCGAGCCGAGCATTCCGCTCGGTCCGCGCTTCTGGCCGCTTGCGAAGAGCGAGCGGCGCGAGATCGAAGCGCTGTTCGAGAAGGGCTCGCTGGCCCGGTTCGCCACGGTGCTGCGCGCCGTCGGCGACGAGACCGACGTGGAAGTGCTCGACGCCGCTTACTGGGTGAAAGGATGCAGCTCGCTCGGCAGGTTGCGGTATGCGGTGCTGCTCGACATCGACGGGGCCGCGATGGAGGGCGACGACCTGTGCCTTATCGATATCAAGGAGGCCGCGCAGGCCGCCGCGCCGCGCTATCCCGGCGTGCGGATGCCGCGCGACAACGCGGAGCGGGTGGTGGAGGGTGCGCGGCATCTGTCGCCGTCGCTCGGCGAGCGGATGCGGGCGGCGCGGTTCGCGGATCGCGCCGTCGTGATTCGCGAACTGCTGCCTCAGGACATGAAGCTGACCATCGAGCAACTGACCCGCGACGAAGCGACGAAGGCGGCGCGCTTTCTGGCAATGGTGGTCGGCCGGGCGCATGCGCGGCAAATGGATCGCGCCGAGCGCAAGGCCTGGCTCACCGAACTGCGCAGAAACCGTTCAAAGACCCTCGACGCGCCAGGGTGGCTGTGGAAAGGCATCGTGGAACTGGTGAGCAGCCATGCAGCCGGCTATCTGGAGCATTGCCGGCGCTACGCGACCGAGCGCCGGGACGGTTGACGCCGGGTTGTCCACTGGCGGCGGCAACCTGATTGGGGCCGCCGCCGGAAGACCGCTAACGAGGTCAAGCCAACCTCAGTTCGACAACGACACATACGGCGAGACGAGCGGCGTGGGCGGGAACGGCTGCAAGCCCGTCTGCTTGCTGAAGCTGTACCTCACATAAACCGCCGCGAGCCACTCGCGATATTCATAAGCATTGCCGAGCGAAGCAGTCGCTCCGAACGCCAGTTGCGGAGCCAGTTGATATTCGCCCACGGCGCTGAGCGAATACGACACGCCGGTCTTGCTTTGGCCCGGGTACTGCGCGCCGCTCTGCACACTGGTGCCGATGGAATCCGCGCTGTTCGCCGCCGTGCTCTGGCGGTTGGAGCCGTCGTTGAGCGGGAAGTAATTCGACGCGTCCTCACGGTAATGCTGTACGCCGATCGAACCCTTCACGTCGTAGGTGAACGCGCCGTTACGCCCGGTCCATTCGATCGGCAAGTTCAGGATCACGTATTGTTGCGGGCTGAAGTAGCCGCCCTGGCCGTACGTGAAGTACGACAGATTCTTGTTGTAGCCCATCAGCGTCGTATTCACGCCGATCGTGAGCGTCTGATCGGCGTCTTTCAGCAGACGCGTGTAGACGCCGCCGCCGCCTTTGATGGCGGTATTGCTCGGCACGTGGTTGCCATCGTAGTACTGAAAGGAACCGTTTACGTACAGGCCGTTCGTGCCGTCGTCCCAGGCGAGGCTGGCGAGCCCGCCATTCGAGGTGACGCCGCCCCATTCGAGGCCTGAGCCGGAGTCGCGCGCGCCGGCGTAGGACAAGAGGCTGTCGGTCACCGCGCGGCGCGCGACGGCGAGCGAATACGACACCTTGTCGGTGATGCCGCCGTTGTATTGGGCGCCGCCCACGATGTTCGTCTCGCGGAAACCGATCGGCGTCACGCCGATATCGCCGCTGAGGCTGCGGCCTTCGTAGCCGACCGACAGGCCCACGCCATTCGCCGTCTGGCTGCCGTACGTGTTGTTGCCCGCCTGGGCGGCTGCTTTGGATGCATCGCTGGATAGCCCCGAGCCGAAGCGCGCGAGCGTCGACACATTGGCGGCTGCGCTGCCAGCGTCGAGCGTGACAGGCGTTGCCGTGACGACGATATGGCCGTTGCCCGCCTTGATGCGCCCCTGAACGGGCGCTTCGATGTCGGTGAGGTTGGACAGGCCGTCCTCGCCGGTGCGGTTACGGAACACGATGCCGCCCGATATCGTGCTCGACTGCTCGCGGTTGATCTGCGCGAGCTCTTCCGCGACGCTGAGCGTTTGCGCGTTCGCCACGTTCGACGGCGCATAAGCGTTGCCATTGCCCGCGCCGTTCGCGCCGGGTTGCGCTGGGTAGTACGGCTGCGCATAACCGGTGGGCGGCTGCGGAATGTATGGCTGCTGTTGCTGCTGCGCGTAATAGCCCTGATTCGCGTAGGCCTGCTGCTGCGGCGGATACGGTTGATAAGGTTGCTGCGCGTAGCCCTGCTGTTGCTGCTGCTGGGGATAGGCCGGCTGGCCGTAGTAGGGCTGCTGTGGCTGCGGATAGCCTTGCTGTTGTCCATACGGCGCCTGCGCGTAGGCGGGCGCGTTGCGGGTATTTTTCGACGCGCTTTGCTTCTTGCTGGCCGCGCGTTTCGTGCTTGTACCCGTGCCCGGCGCGCCATAAGGTTGCGCCTGCATTGAACCGGCGTTGGCCTGCGCTTCGCGCGCGGCCGGCGACATCGGCCACGGCGTGGCTGCATAACCATCCGGCGCGCCGTATTGCGGCTGCTGCGCGTAAGGGCCCTGCTGCGCATAAGGCGCCTGCTGCGGATAACCCGGGTTGTACTGCTGCGGTGTCTGCTGCATCTGCGGCGCTTGCGCCTGCATCGGCTGCTGGCCTTGACCGGGATAAGGCTGCAACGGCGCGCCCGACTGGCTGGACCCGTAGGCTTCCTGACCATAGCCGCCCGAGTTGCCACCCGACCCGCCGGCCGGACGCGGCGCGTTATACGGAAGGGTAGCGGGCGCCGAGCCAGGCGCATAAGGCTGCGCGGGCGAAGTATAAGGCGCGACGTAAGGCGCGGGTTGCGTAGGCGGCGGATAGTTCGGCACGGTCTGTGTCGGCAAGGAAGACTGCGAATACGGGAGCGCTGCGCGCGCGGCGTTGTAGCTGCCGCCGGCAAGCGCGGCGTTGTCGGCGTCGGTCGGCGTGACGGTGGCGGTCTTGCCCTCGAAGGGATTGGTGCCCGGCAGCGGCGTCGCGCCGATCCGCCGCATTGCCACTTCCCAGCCGCGCGGCACGTTGCTCGCCGGGTTGCGCGGGGCGTTCGCCATCAGCGGCGTGTTGGCGGCCACGAGCGAACGTTGCAGATAAGTCGACGCGAGCGACAGCTTGCCTTGCGCGCGATACATGCGGCCGACGGTGGCCAGCACGGCAGGATCGCCTGGTGCCGCGTTCAGGGCCTGCTTCGCGAGCGACTCGGCGTAGCTGAACTGCTTTGCGCCGGCCGCGGCGGAAATAGTCGCTTGCAGCAGATTCAGATCGTCGGGCTTGCGTTGCAGCGCGACGCGATAGCTCGCGACCGCGTTGCGGTCGTCGCCGGCACTCGAATAAAGGCGGCCGAGCGCGGCTTGCAGATCGGGATTGTCGGGCATGGCCGCGAGCCACGGCGCGATCACGTCGTAGGCGCTGGCCAGGTCGCCACGCTGACGCACCGCGTCGCACTGCTTGATGACAATGCCGAGATTCAGATTGCCGAAGTCGGTGCGTTGCTGCGGCGTCAACTGCATCGCTGCGAGCCGGCGCATCACCATGCCGAGTTCGGCTTCCTGCTGCGTGGCCGACAGAATACCCGCGTATTGCAGCAGCAAATCGGTGTTGCCGGGCGCCGCGTTCATGGCGGCGCGCACGAGTCCGAGCGCGCGGTTCGGGTCGCCGGCCTGGCTGTAGGCGGCGGCGATCACGCCGATCAGTTCGGCACTGTTGCCCGCGACCGGCTCCGCGGCCCGCAACGTGGCGAGCGCCTGTTGCGTCTGGCCGCTGCGCGCCATGCGCGTGGCGAGATCGGCCTGTTGATGCACCCACAAGCGGTGCTGCAAGGTCGTCATCGCGTCGGTGCGCTGTGCGACCGGAATGCGCTCGAGTTGCGCGAGACCCGCCGACCAGTCCTGCGTTTCCGCTGACAGCAACGCGCTCGCGTACAGCGCGTCGGTCATGTCGGGATGCGCGGCGAGCAGGCCGTCCATCATGCTGCGCGCGTTGGCGACCGCGCCCTGGCGCACGTAGATGCGCGCGAGGTCGAGCCGCAGCCACGGGTCGTCGGGCGTATTCAGCAGCGCGTCTTCGAAGAGGCTGCGCGCGTTGCCGAGATCGCCGCGCGCTTCGGCGGCACGCGCTTGCGCAGCCTGCGCTTCGCCACGTAGACGGTTGATGCCGCCGGCCTTCGATTGCTGTTCGGCGTTCAGCTGATTGGCGAATTGCAGCGCCTCGTCGCCGCGGCCTTGCGCGGCGAGCGCGCCGACGAGGCCGCGCACCGCGTCCGGGTTGTCGGCCTGACGGCGCAGCGCCATCCGGTAGGCCTGCTCCGCGCCAACCGGGTCGCCGTTGGCGAGCAGCATTTCGCCGAGCAGGACCTGTGCGGTGACATCCGACGGATTCAGCGCGATTGCGCGCTCGAACAGCGACTTCGCCTTCGCGAACTCGCCGTTGCTGCGCGCGCCGATCGCGTCGCTCGTATAGGTCCAGTAGCTCGCGCTGTCGAGCGCGGTTTTCCAGCGCGCCGGATTGCCGTTGCGCGACGCGCGCTCCAGGTAATTGCGGGCTTCGGCGAAACGCTCCTGCTTCAACGCGGCGATGCCCATGCCGCCGAGCGCGTCGGTGTCGTTCGGACTCGTGGCGAGCACCGAGGAAAACTTCGTGCGCGCCGTGGTCACGTCGTTGCGATCGAGCGCCGCGAAACCGTCGGCGATCGTGCGGCCGCGCGCGTCGACGGCGGCGTTTTCCTGCGAGCGCGCACGGGCCGCGCTGTCCTGCTGAACCATCGAATCGAAGCGCGCCTTGACGGCGGCGTCGTCGGTCGCGGTTTGCAGATAGGCTTGATAGAGGGCGGCGTCAGAGGGCCGCGCGTCCAGCCACAACAGCGCCTGGCGCCAGCTCTTTTTCGCCGACGCGCCGACCGTGCTGTCGCCCGCCAGCTTTTGCAGCCGCGCGATACCGTCGCGGCGCGTCACGTCGCGATAGGTCAGATGCTGCGCGTAGGCGAGGGCGTAACGCGGATCGTCGGGGTTGTCGCGCGCGAGCTGTTCGAGACCGCGGCGCGCCTGATCCCAGCCTTGCGGCGTGGCCGAGAGCGCCTGGTAATACTCGAGTTGCAATTCGGGCGTGGCCGGTTTGCCGGTCAGCGCGCGCTGATATTCCTGCACGGCGCTCGCGCTCTGACCGCTTTGCGCGAGCCGCCGCGCGTCGTTCACGGTCTGGTCGCGCAGGCTCGATTCACCCAGGCGCCGGCCGAGCTCATCCAGATTCGGATAGTTCGGCGCGACAGCCTTCAGGCGCGCCAGGTATTGCTGCGCGCCCGCGCCGTCCTTGCGGTCGGCGAGCACCATGCCCATGCCGAACAGCGCATCGGGCTGCTTGGGGTCGATGCGCAGCACCTTCAGCCATGCCTGCTCGGCGAGGTCGCCACGCTGATGCGATTGCCAGTACTTGCCCTGATCGATCAGCACGTTCAACGGATCTTTCGACGCCTGCGCGAGGGCGTCGGGCGAAACCGTCGCCACGCAGCAGACGGCGGTGAGGCTGAGCGCGAAGCGCAATGACAACGCGAGGGCGCTCAATCGCATGCGTTTCTCCAACTTGGCACAAGACGTCCGGCTTCGTCGAAACGATAGCGGCCGTCGATGAAACCCGTGCCGAACAAGCCCAGCACACGATCGTAGTAAACCGGTTCGCGGCCCGGCACGGCGGCGTCGAGCGCGGCGAGATGCGTGCGCGCGAGGCCGAGCCCGTGCTCGTCGCCGAGCGCCTTGAAATACGGCGCTAGCGCACCCCAGTAGCTGAGCGGTCCTTCGCCGCTCGCCGCGCCGGTGGTCGATGAGACCTTCTCGGGCGGAATGCCGGTTTGCGCGACGCGCGCGCGCATGCCGCCGAGCGCCGCGAGCCACGGTTTGGCGAGCGGATCGGCCGGCGAGGCGAGACCGGCCCACAGATAGACGCGAATCGCGTCGTAACTGCCGGTGTCGCCGTTTTTCGGATCGACCACGAACTGGCCGTTCTGCCAGGCCGCCCAATCGGGCGCGAAGCCTTGCGGCGCGGTGGTCTTGACGAGCTTGTACGCGCTCTCGGCGAGCTTGCCCCACGGGCCGTTCGGCATCTCGTGCGCGAGCGCGCGCAGCACCGGCAGCGGCAGATAGCTCGGATTCAGGCGCGTCACGCCGCCATTTTTGAAGCCTTGCGGCCCGGGCAGCAGCATTGGCCCGACGCCCGGCAGCGTGGTTATTTCCTGACGCGCGATCTGCGCGGCGAGCGCCTCGCCCAATTGCGTATAACCCGCTTCGTGCCACAGCCGGCCCGCTTGCAGCAGATCGTAGGCGATCCACAAGTCGGAGTCCGAGGCGGAATTCGGATCGAGCACGCCGTACGAGCCGTCCGTTTTTCTGCCCCATAGCCACGACGGCAGCCGCATGTTTTGCGCGTCGAACTGATTGCCCGCGAGATTGCTGCGGGTCCAGCCGAGCAGGCGGTCGAAGGTGGCGCGGTCGTTGGCGACCAGCGCGAAGAAGAGCGCGTACGACTGGCCTTCGGAGGTGGTTTGCTGGGTCGGCGTGGAGTAGTCGATCACGCGGCCGTCGGCCTGCACGAAGCGTTCGACGAACGCGCGATAACCGCTCCAGTCGCCGCACACGCCGGGTGCGGCGGTGCTCTGCGCCACTTTCACGATATTGCCGAAACTCGCCGACGCCGCCAGCCCGAGCGTCAGCGCGAGGCCGATTGTCTTGTTGATTCGAACCCGCATATCAATCCTATTAGTCCTTCAGGCGGCGCGCGGCGATCGAGCGCAGCGTCCGGTAGAACAGGCCCGCGATGATCAGCGCGGCGAGCACGCCGCCCAGCATCAACAGCAACGGATGCGACGACAGCGCCCAGCGCAGATACTCCTGCGGCGACAGGTGGCCGACGTAATACGCTTCGCCGTTCGAGGTGATGGTGACGGTGCGGCCGTGGATCACGGCCATCGCGCCTTGAATCTGCGGCAGCACGTCGGCGTCGAGCAGCGCCGCGGACAGGTCCGCGTCCGACTGCCCGGCCGCGCTCACCAGTGCGACGGCGCTGCGGTTCTTCTGCAGCGGCGATTCGAAACCGGTCAGCAGCGCGTCGCCGTTCGAACTCACCAGCGTCAGATCGGCGCGCGCGGGTGTGCGCTCGACGCCGCGTTCGCCATGCCACCAGTCCTCGAGTTTGAAGGCGATGTCGGAGAGCTGGAAGGTGCGCGAGTCGCCGTCGCTGGAGAACGGCATCGACTTCGCCCAGCGCTGCAGCAGAGGTTGCTTGCCCGGCGCGCCGAAAATCAGCAGGTCCTTGTTGGCGAACTTGTCGGCGTCGTCGGCGGTGCCGACCGTCACGCCCATGACCGGATAACCGGTGGAGGTGCCCATCCGGCCCATGGTCAGCAGGTACAGGCTGTAGTCGCTCGAATCGGCGTCGTTCGGCAGGATCACCGCGGTCTCGGAGAGGTCCGCCATGCGCGTGAACGGGAAGCCGCTATTGGCGAACGCGGCCAGATCGGGCAGCGCCATGTAGTGCGGGAACGACGAGAGGTCGATCGTCGAGTTCGGGTCGATCGCGCCGACCACGTTGTCGAGCAGACGCCCGTGACATTCGCCGGTATTCGGAATGTCGTAGTAGAAGTGCAGGCGCACCTGCGCGCGCGGCGTCAGCAGCAGCGGCGGAATATGCACGGTGCGGCGCGCTTCGGCGGTCTTGTCCGGTAACACGCGGCCGAAGTAATGGCTCAGCTCGAACACCGAGGCGGATTCGGCCGGAATCGGCAGCGCCTGCACGAAGCCGTTGTTCACGCTCACGTTCAGCGAAGAACGATCGCGCAGCGGACGTACCGTGTAGCGGTAGCGTAGATCGATCGGCGCGCCCTTGGTGTGCCACATGAACAGATCGGGCGGCACGCGCAGATTCACGTGCACGGCGTCGGCGTCGTAGCCGGACACGGTCAGATCGCGCGGATCGGCGAGTTCGCCGAAATGCACCGGACGGTTGGTGGGCAGCCAGTTCGGCGCGTCGTACGGCGCGCGTGGCGTGAGTTCATTTAGCTGCGTGATCGTCGCGCTCTGGCCGGTCAAGGTGTTCTGGCCGATGCCGAGCGACTTCGCGGCGGTTTTCAGTTCGGCCTCGGTGCGCCCGAGCACGAGCAGCAGCTTGCCACGCGCCGGCGCTTCGCGATCGACCACGGCGATGGTCGGGCCGGAAATCGCCGGAATCGTGATACCGGCCGGACGTTGATCCGAGGTGGCGAACACCACGGCGTTGCCCGACAGCGGCGCGTTGTCCAGTTGCGCCGGAAACACCGCGCCGCGATAACCGGCGAGCGCGCCGAACCACGACGCCACGATGCCGCCCGCTTCGAGCGTGGCGTTACCCGGCTTTTGCGGGAATACGAACGGTAACTCGAGACGGCGCACGTCGCGGCGGTCGAAGAACGGCTGCGGCAACGCCGCCAGATCCGGCTTACTGGCGAGCGACGCATACGTCAGATCGAGTGAACTCGCATTGCTGACGGTCGCCCACAGCGAGGAGTTGGCGGGGTCTTCGCAACTCGTCGTGTAATGGCCGATCAACTGCACATTCAGGTGGTTGAACTCGGTAATGAAGCGCGGATCGATCGAGACATCGCGCGCCACCAGCATGCCGGCCTGCTCGTGCGGCACGGGCAGGGTGGCGGCGACTTCGCCGTTCACCAGCACCTTGAGCTGCGAGACATTCGCGAGCAGCGCGGGCGAGTAGCTGTAGACCAGGTGCAGGACCGCGCCCGTCACCACTTCGTCGCCGCGCACGGAGAACGCCACGCCGTTCTGGCCGTCGGTGCCGCGCAGTTGCAGCGGGTCGAGCGCGCCGAGGTCGGCGAAAGTCAGCGTTTGACGGCGGCCGCCCGGCACCAGCGTGCCTGGCTCTGCGGTGGTCGGCGTTTTGATGCCCAACGCTTTCACCGACGACGCGGCAAGCGCCGGCGTCGGCGTGGCCAGTTGAGCCTGCGCGATCGTGTTCGGATCGTAGGGCACCGCGGCACTCGGCGCGGGCACGCTACCGACACCGGTCGCGACCGCAGCAGCGGACGTGGCCGGCGCGCCATGCACGGTGCCCGCCGCGCTCTGAATCGCGCCGGCCGAACTGGCGCCCGTAGCCGCCACGATTTCCGCCGCTGACGCGAGCGGCGCGGCCAATGCCGTCTGCAACGCGAGCCAGCATGCGAGGCCGCGCATCAGCCGATGCGAGCCGGGGCGTCCGATGCGGCGCGTCTGCAATCCAGTCCCACTGCGCTCGTGAATCGAGCGTTCGATGTTGCCCTTCGCCATCCTGTTGCGCATAGATCAGTCTTTCGTTTTTAGCTTCTTGACGTCCACTGGACGGCTTTTCATCGAACTGCGGAGGTCGGCATAGAGATGCTCGAACAGACCCGCGATGCCGCGGGCGCCGACCGTCAGCACATGCGACAGGCCGCGCAGGGGCGTGTCCTGCTGCCGTCCTTCCGCCCAGCCGGTCCAGGCGTCGGCGCGTGCAAAGGTGGTCTTGACGAACTCGTATTCCTGCTCGCGCGTCATCGCCGAGAAGCGCAGACCCACGCGGCCTGGTGCGGTGAAGCCGACCGTGGCGGGGAATGCATATTCCTCGTCGCCGCGAAACAGCGACACGGTCACGCGCTCGTGCATCGGCACCTGGATCGCGGCGGGCAGCGCCACGCCGACGCCGCCTTCCGAGTAGTCGATGGTTTCGCAGGCAAGCGTGCGGCCGGTCGAGAATTTGAGCATCACGGGCATCTGCATCGCCACCCGGTGCACCGCGCGAATCTGCTTGCGCTCGCTCGCGGCGGCCACGCTCGCGCCGAGAATCAGCATGTTGTAGGTGGTCCAGCCGAGATTGAGGATCGTGGTCTGCACCACGCTGCGAATGTGCCAGTTGTAATAGATATGCACGATGCCCACGCAGAAGCCGATCAGGTTCAGCAACAGCAGGAACAGATACGGGCGCGAGATGGCCCAGTCGAAGTAGTTCTTCTCGATCTGGCCGCCCTTGGCCGTCACGTTGAACTTGCCGAGCTTCGGGTTGATCAGCGCAAGCAGGGTCGGCGCGGTGATGTAGGAGGCCAGCACCGATTCGTACACTTCGGCCCAGAACGAATGGCGAAACGAGCGCTGCATGCGCGAGTTGGTGATGCTCGCGTGCATCATGTGCGGCAGCGCGTAGATCGCGATCGTGCCGGCCGCGGCTTCGATCACGTGCGCGTTGAAGAACAGATACGACAGCGGAGCGGTCAGGAACACCAGACGCGGGATGCCGTAGAAGAAGTGCATCATCGCGTTCAGATAGCACAGACGCTGGCCGAACTTGAGGCCCTTGCCGGTGAGCGGATTGTCGATCCGGAAAATCTGCGTCATGCCGCGCGCCCAGCGAATCCGCTGGCCGATGTGGCCGGAAAGACTTTCCGTGGCGAGCCCCGCGGCTTGCGGAATCGCCAGATACGCGGTGGTGTAGCCGAGGCGGTGCAGCTTGAGGGCGGTGTGCGCGTCTTCGGTCACGGTTTCGACCGCGATGCCGCCGATCTCCTCGACCATGGTCCGACGCAGCAGCGCGCACGAGCCGCAGAAGAACGTGGCGTTCCACAGATCGTTACCGTCCTGCACGAGGCCATAGAACAGCTCGCCTTCGTTCGGCACCTTGCGGAAGGTGCCGAGATTGCGCTCGAATGGGTCGGCTGAGAAGAAATGGTGCGGCGTTTGCAGCATTGACAGCAGCTTGTCGCGCAGGAACCAGCCGAGGCCGATCTGCAGGAACGAGCGGGTCGGAATGTGATCGCAGTCGAAGATCGCGAGGTATTCGCCGCTGGTGATCTTCAATGCTTCGTTAATGTTGCCGGCCTTGGCGTGGCGATTGTGCGTGCGAATGGTCCAGTTGACGCCGACCTCTTCGCAGAACGCCTTGAACTCGGGGCGGCGGCCGTCGTCGAGCACGTGGATCGAGATCTTCTCGGCCGGATAGTCGAGTGCGAGCGCGGCGTAGATGGTCGGCTTCACCACCGAGAGCGGCTCGTTATAGGTCGGAATGAACACGTCGACGGTCGGCCATTCGGCGCGCGAGGCGGGCAGCGGCATCGGCGTGCGCTTGAGCGGCCAGGCGGTCTGAAAGTAGCCGAGCAGCAGCACGATGGTCGAATAGACTTCGGCCGACACCAGCAGCAGACCCCAGGCGGCGTCGAGCGGATGTTCCCAGTAGGTCGTCGCGGTCAGCCGCCAGTACATATAGCGGCCTGAAGTCACCACCGACAGCATGATCATCACCATCGTCGCGTAGCGGCCTTGCAGACGGCGGAACATGAGGGCGGTGACGAAGCAGCAGGTCGCGAACGTCAACTGTTCGTAGAACGCGAGCGGCACGGTGAACACGAAGTAAAGCATGACCAGCGCGAACAGCGTGACGAGTCCCGTGACGATGCGGCTGTTCCAGAAGCGCGCGTCGACGAAACGTTCGAGCCGCGACGGTTCCGCCGGCTCGAGACCCTGCGATGGTGTAGTGCTCATGCGACGTTCCTCGGCGAGACGGCGATCGCATCGATGGCCGCCATCAGCCACGTGCCGCACGCGCGGAAATCGGCGGCTGCCTGGCTGAGCGGATCGTAGTGAATCAACGTGGTGTCGCACGCGAGCGCTTCGCTCACGCCTTCGTCCAGATGGATCACGCCCGGGAACAGCTTGGCGCCGAGCATCTGGCGCAGCACCTTGAGGACGTCTTTGGTCAGCTGGCGCGACTGGTCGATCTGGTTGATCACGTAGCCGTCGCCGCCGAACTCGGCGCGCGGCGCCGCGTAGGTTGCGATCAGCCGCTCCATCTGCGGAATCGCGGCGTACGAGGCGGCGTCGGCGAGCACCACGTTCAGCGCGAAGGTGGCCGCGCACAAGGCCGTGCGCACATACGCCGACGAACCCGGCGGCGTGTCGATGATCACGATGTCGGACGCTTCGAGGTGCAGGTTCTGCAGTGACTGCGCGAGCCAGCGCGGCTCCTGGTCGATATACGCTTCGAAGCGGCGGCGGTCGTCTTCGAGCACCGCGCCGTAAGGCAGCACGGTCACGCCGTCCACGCCGTCGAACATCACGCTCTGCCACGGGTCGCCCGTCAGCGTGGCGCGCGACAAACCGTCGATGCTGTCGAGCGGCACGCCGAAGTGCAGGCGCAGCGCGTTCTGCGGGTCGAGGTCGAGCGCGATCACACGCCGGCCGCTCGCGGCCAGCACGGAAGCGAGATTGGCGGCGAGGGTGGTCTTGCCGACCCCGCCTTTGGCGGACACCACCGCGATGACTTTCATGAGCGACGAGGGCCGTTGACCAGCCACGAGTTGGAGGTGCGGGGCGCAGCGGCAGACGTAGCGCTGGCGGGAGCGGCGGCCGTTTGAGCGGGGGCCCCGCGCAGACGGTCGAAGATGCCTTGCAGGGGCGCGGACTCGCCGCTGGCCGCGTCGGGTTGCGGCGGCGTGGGTTCGGGTTCCGGCGCGAAAAGCTTGCCGAGGATCGACGCAGCTTGTTGCGTCGGCGCGGCGGGTGCGGTTGCTGCCGGCAGCGTCGATGGTGCTGATGGTGCTAACGGTGCGCTCGTGTAAGCGCGCACCGGTGCCGGCGCGTGTGCCCAACTGGGGGCGACGGACGGAATCGTTTGCGCGATCGGTGTGCGCAAGGCGATGACGGGAGGCACGGAAGCGGGGAATGCGGAAGCAGGTGCAGCAGAAACCGGAGCCGCAGAAATCGGAGCTACAGAAACCGGAGCTTCAGAAACCGGAGCCGCGGAAACCGGAGCTACAGAAACCGGAGCCACAGAAACCGGAGCCACAGAAACCGGAGCCACAGAAACCGGAGCCACGAACGCGGCCGGCGATGCTTGCGCAGCCACCGTGCCCACTCGCGCAGCGCCGGCCACCGCCAGCGGCGCCGCATCATCTTTCGATTCGAGTTCGCCAAAGCGTGACGCGCCTCTCTGCGTGCTAGCCGGAGCGGCGACAGCTACCGGCGGAATATCCCGCCGATGCGATCGCGTGAATAACGGCGCTTTGGCGCGCGTCACGGACGCTGCATCTTTTGGCGTGGTGTCCTGACGATCGACAGCCACCGGTGACGCGGCCACCGGTGACTGAGGCTTGACCTCGCGACGCTGCCCGATTGCGGGAATTGTCGGTTGGGTCAGATCGAGCGTGACTAATAGTGGCCAACGGGTGCGCGCCGAGCGCGCCTCGTTTTCGCGGCCGATTTCCTGGTACGCGTTGGCGTCGCCGCCAAAATGATCGAAAAGTTTTTCGATGTCGCTCGATGAACTCATAGTGCCGCCGTCTTGTTCATGACTAGCCTTGCCCCGATCCCAACTTGTGTTCGCGGCGCTATAACACGGGACTGCCTGTCCCGCTACTTCACGCGCACCGGTCTGGCGCGTTTCTCTACTGCTTGCTGTTGCTTGCTACTGCCTGCTGTTGCCTGGTGTTGCTCGGTCTTGCCTGTGCTGCTTCGCCTGTTCGCTACGCGCCCGCAGCAACCACATCACGGTGCGCCGCCCATCCCGTTCAAACAGGATGACGGCCAAGACGAAATTCGATCGCGGTGTCCTCGCTATACCCACTCGTTTGCGCCACCGACAAACCTTGCGCGCCCAACGCACTCAACCAGGTCTGATAGACGCCTTCGAGAAACGCCGGCGTCCATGCGAGCGCGTTGCCACCGAACGCCGGCAACGGCGCGCAATAGTGAACGATGCGCAGCGACTCGGGTTCGTCCGCCAATTCGACGTAGCCCCAGTCCATCTCATGCCAGTACAGGTTCAAGGTGCGCGCGAGTTCGGCGGTCGAGTCGCAGGCGGGCAGCGGATGCGCCGCCGCGAACCGGGTGCCGACGCGATGCATCAGTTGGCGCAGCTCGTCGCGACTGATCTGCGCTTCGAACTCGCTTGCCAACGCGGTGAGCATGCCGCGCCACTGCGGCGAGATTTGGCGTTCCAGCAGGTAATCGAGAATTGGAACCATGTTTTCCGGGAAATGGCCGTTGCTTCGAGCCGCTTGAAATCGGCCGCTCACGGCCGAGCGCAAAGAAAAAGTGTTATCGGGAAATCGCGTATTGCATTCGGCCTAGGTTACTTTCCTCGGGCTGTCTAGTCCGTTCACCACACTCCGAAGCAGTCTACTTAAGACATTAAGATTTAACCACTCTCCATTCGTCTGCGTATACGCGGATCCGCTTGCGATGGATGCGGATCAATGGGTAAATCTTGCTGCTTGAATTGGCTGTTCGCCGCGCGGCCAAGGATGCCCGGTAAAATTGCGTCCTTGATGTCTGCATTAACGGCTTGATTCGTCGCCTGATTGAGCTGTTTCGTTTCGTGGCAAATGCAACGTTTCGCGCCTCGTGCAGCTTCGCCGAATCGATCTCGCCGGCAATCTTCCCGAATCTTTCCATTTGCTTTCATACTCCAGGTTTTGCCCGCGCCCGTTAAGCTTGCGGACTTGTGTCTCGCTGCGTGCACCTAGCTCGTGGGTGGCACCTCAGTGGCACGTCGTCACGATGCCGTTCGATTCATTCGCTGCAAATGTTCAATCCACTTAGCATTCTTCTCGTTACCGTTCTGTCGGGCGTCATGGCAATCGCCGTGCTCGGATCGTTATGGCGCGCGGCAATTCCCGGCGTCGGCTACTGGCTGTCGGCCAACGCCGCAGCGATCGTCGCGCTGCTCGCTTTCGCCTTGCAAGGGCATGCGCATGCGTCGCAGTGGCTGACCCTGGTGGCGTCCAACGTCCTGATGGCGGCTTCGCTGCTGCTGGTGGTGGAAGGTTGCCTGCGCTTTCTGGGGCGGCGCACGCGCCCCTGGCCGGCCTACCTCGGCCTCGTCGCGGTGCTGTTCGGCATTTCGTACTGGACCTTCGCCGCGCCGAACTTCAACGCGCGTGTCGCGGTGGTGTCGGCGTATCACGCGAGCCTTTGCGTCACGCTCGCCGTCCTCATGCTGCGTGGGCGTCCTTCGAACCGGCCGCGCTACAGCTATTACTTTGTCGCCGGGGCGGCGCTACTCCTGTTTGCCGCGCATACTGCGCGCGGGTTCATGTACGGCCTCGGCTGGATGACGCAGACCAGCCTGCTGCAGGTCTCGCCGTCCAACGTCCTGTTTCTCGCGCTCGGCATTCTGGCGTCGCCGTGCCTTTCGATCGGCGTCGTGATGCTCGCGCACGACCGTCTCGCGGAACGGCTCGAACGGCTCGCCAATATCGATGACCTGACCGGCGCGCTGTCGCGCCGCGCGTTTCTGGCGGCCGGCGCCGCGCTGCTGGACGCGTCGCGGCGAAGCCGCTCGCCGTTGGCAATGGCGATCATCGACATCGACTCCTTCAAGGCCGTCAACGACCAACACGGCCACGCGGCCGGCGACCAGGTGCTGAGCCACTTCGCGACGTTCGTCGCGCGCAACCTGCGGGCGGGCGACGTGTTCGGCCGGCTGGGCGGCGAGGAATTCGGCGTGCTGTGCCCGGCCACCACCGCCGCCGAGGCGGTGAGCCTGCTGGACCGGCTGCGGACCCGCCTTGCCGCCATCGCGCCGCACGAGCGGCCGCGCGGGCTGCGCTACACGTTCAGTGTCGGCGTGGACAGGCTTCGGGGTGACGAGTCGCTGGCCCAGTTGATGGCGCGGGCCGATGGCGCGCTGTACGCCGCCAAGGCGTCGGGCCGCGATCGGGTGATGACCGCGTAGGGCGTAACGGGCCGGGGCCGGGGCCGGGATGAAGAATTTGCGGCGCTATTTGTGCGCAAGGCATAAATATTTGTCAGATGTAAGCCGATAACCAATGGCAGAGTGATCGGAACCAGGCTGATGCCCATCAATACGCTTTCCACGTCGACGCACCACTCGTCCGATGCCGGTCTACGCGATCGCTTCCACCGGCGCTCGCTCGAGCACCAGCGTCCGCTTTCCACCGTGATCATGGCGTTCACGGTGGTTGCGTTCCTGTGCTTCATCGGAGCGCGCAATCTGGTCGATGGCCCGGCTGCGCCGCTCGCGTACCGGCTCGCGTGCGCGCTGCCGCTCGCGTTGCTGGTGCTGGCGATTCCGCGCGCGAACTCAACCTGGGTATTTGGCCTGATCGGCGTCGCTTACTCGCAGGTATTGGTGGCGGGCCTCGCCATGAACATCGCCGGTGTCGCGCAACCGCTGTTGTGGGCGCTGCCGGCGATGATCGTGATACCGGTCTGCGCCGCGCCGCTGTGGCTCACGCCCACGCATTACATCGCCGGCACCGCGCTTTTCTATGCGACGGCGGTCACGCTATTGTTCGGCGAGCCGCTTGCGCATGATGTCGGCGTCGTGGTGTGGATGTGGATGGCGGCGCTCGCCGCGCCGGCTTCCGCTGTGTTTCACTTCGGCTTCTACCGGTTTCGCCGCCACCACTTTCTGCTCGAAAGCCAGCTCGCCCAACTCGCGGCGACCGACCCGCTGACCGGCCTGCAAAACCGCCGTGCCTTCGTCACGCAGGCTGAGCGCCGTCTCGACACCCTCGCGCCGGGCACGCGGATCAGCGCGATCTTTCTCGACATCGACAACTTCAAGTCCCTGAACGACCGCTTCGGCCATGCGGTCGGCGACCACGCGCTTTATCAGGTTGCCCAGGCGCTCATGGAAGAGGCCTCCGCGGACGACAGCGTGAGCCGGATCGGCGGCGAGGAATTCGCGCTGCTGCTGCGCGACGGGCTGACCGGCGCGCTGCATCTGGCCGAACGGCTGCGTCTCGCGATTGCCGCGATCGAGCGGCCGGACGGCCGTCTGACCGCGAGCTTTGGCGTAGCCGAGCATCGCGGCGGCGAAACCATCATGATGCTGCTCGATCGCGCCGACGAAGCCCTGCTGCGCGCCAAGCACTCCGGCAGAAACCGCGTGTGCGCCGAGCGCGCGCTGCCGCGCGACGCGCTGCACCGGCTTGGCGAGGACGCAGTGGGCGAGGGTGGCGCGGCGCTGCGGCGGCATCGCTGGGAGGATTACTACCTCACCTCGCATTTCCAGCCGCTCTACAGCCTGTCGCATCAGAAGCAGGTGGGCTTCGAGGCCTTGCTGCGCGGCGAGCAGGGCGACGGCACGCTGGTGTCGCCCGCGGTGCTGTTCGCGCCGAGGCCTTCCAGCGACGAAGGCGCGCTCGACCGCGCGAGTCACACCGTGCATCTGGCCAACGCGCGCGGATCGCTGCCGGACGACGCGTGGCTCTTCCTCAACATTCTGCCGGCCACGTTCATTGCCGAAGGTTATGCGGATCAACTGGCGAAGATCGTGCGGGGCGTGGGGCTCGAACCTGAACGGGTGATTCTGGAGATTCTCGAATCGCACGGCGGCAGCGTCGACGACATGTCGCGGGCGGCGGCGTTGTACCGCGAATACGGCTTTCTGATCGCCGTCGACGATTTCGGCGCGGGTCAGTCGAATCTCGACCGGCTGTTCAGAATCCGCCCGGACCTGGTCAAGCTCGACGGCGAACTGATTCGCGCGACCAGCCACGGCACCGAGCAGCCGATTCTGCCGAAGCTGGTGTCGCTGCTGCACCAGGCGGGCATGCTGGTGGTTGTCGAAGGCGTGGAGACCACCGAGGAACTGATTCTCGCCGTGGAATCGAATGTGGATTTCGCACAGGGTTATCTGCTGGGCCGGCCGGCTGCGGAGATCGCGCGGCCGGAGTCGGTGCATCGGCGCATCGACGAGGCTTTCGATGTCATCGCGCATGGCCGCGCGCATCAGCATGCGTTGTTCGAATCCGAAGTGGAGCCTTACCGGGCCGCCTTGCGCGTCGCCGCCGACGCGTTGCTGGCCGGCGTGGCCATGGAAGAAGCGTTCGCCTCGCTGGCCAGGTTCGACCGGTGCATCAGCTGTTTCATTCTCGACGACTCGGGCAGGCAGGTCGGTCTGGAAGTGCCGGGGCCAGCCTCGCGCAGTGACGGCGCCTCGCTGCACCCCGTGGCGAATCCGCGCGATGCACGCTGGGACCATCGTCCGTATTTCCGCAATGCGGTGCTGTTGCCGGGCGTCGCGGTTGCCAGTAATCCTTATCTTTCGCTCGCGAGCGGCAGGCCGTGTATCGCGGTGACGCTGGCGTTGCAGTTCGCTGCTGGGCGCTCCGTGATCGGCGTGGAGCTGGATTGGTCGGCGCTGGGGTTGCCGTGGCCTGCGAGGGAGTAGCGCGTATTCTCCCGCCGCGGGCCAGCGCGTTTGCGACCCGCGGACTCGCTCAATACCCGCCCTTTGGCGATGCCGGCGTCGCCGTCGTCTTTTTATACGACGCCGCCAGATCCGCCGCGGCGCGGCTCAGCAAACCCGTATCGGTGCCAACGGCGACGAAGGTGGCGCCCGCGGCGAGATAATCGGCGGCAATCGCCGGATCGGGGGCGAGCACGCCTGCCGCCTTGCCCGCGTTTCGCGCGATATGGATGCCGTGGCGAATCGCTTCGCGCACGCTGGCATCGCCGGGCTGGCCCAGCAGCCCCATCGACGCGCTCAGGTCCGCCGGACCAAAGAACACGCCGTCGATGCCATCCACGGCCGCAATCGCCGGCAAATTCTCCATGCCCCGCACGGTTTCCACCTGCACCAGCACGCACAATTCGTCTGCCGCAGTGTTCAGGTAATCCGGTATCCGGTTCCAGCGCGATGCGCGCGCCAACGCACTGCCCACGCCGCGAATGCCTTGCGGTGGATAGCGGGTGGCCGCGACTGCTTCGGTGGCCTGCTCGGCCGTGTCGATCATCGGCAGCAGGAGCGTTTGGGCGCCGATGTCGAGCAACTGCTTGATCAACGCCGTGTCGCTGCGCACCGGACGCACCACCGGATGGGAGGCATACGCGGCCACCGCCTGCAACTGGGCCAGCGTGCTGCGCACGTCGTTCGGCGCATGCTCGTTGTCGATCAGCAGCCAGTCGAAACCGGCGGTGGCCAGCAGCTCGGTGACGTAGGCGTCGGCGAGCGCGGCCCACAGGCCGAATTGCGGTTTGCCTTCGGCGAGGGCGCGCTTGAAAGGGTTTTGCGGTGTGGGCATGTCGTTACCAACTCAAACGAAACTCGAACGAAACACAAACGAACTCAAATGAAGTTCAGGCCGATTCCGCCCAACGGGCCGTAGTCGACGTGAAACGTGTCGCCCGCGCGCGCGGCGATCGGGCTGGTGAACGAACCGCTCAGGATCACGTCGTTCGCGTTGAGCATTTCGTCGTATGGGGCGATTTTGTTGGCGAGCCACGCCACGCCGGTGGCCGGATGATTCAAAACCGCGGCCGCCAATCCGCTTTCTTCCACCGCGCCGTTCCTGTAAAGCAACGCGCCGACCCAACGCAGATCGACATCCATTGGACGCACGGGGCGGCCGCCCAACACGATGCCCGCATTCGCCGCGAAGTCCGAGATCGTGTCGTAGACCTTGCGCGGCGCTTTGGTGTCGCGGTCGAACTGTTCGATGCGCGCGTCGATGATCTCCACGGCAGGCGTCACGTAAGCGGTCGCGTCCAGCACATCGAACAGCGTCACACCAGGGCCCTTCAACGGCTTGCTCAATACGAACGCCAGTTCCACTTCCACGCGCGGCGCGATGAAGCGGTCCGCGCGAATATCCTGGCCATTCTCGATGAACATGCTGTCGAGCAGCGGCGCGTAGTCCGGTTCGTCGATCTGCGAGGAGCGCTGCATGGCGCGTGAAGTGAGGCCGATTTTGCGGCCTTTGATCACGTGGCCTTCGGCGAGTTTGAGTTTCACCCACTCGCGCTGGATCGCGTAGCCGTCCTGCACCGTCATCTGCGGATAAGCGGCGGAGAAGTGACGCAGTTGAGTACGCGTTTTCTCGGCATGGTCGAGTTGCGCCGCGAGGTCGCGGATAGTCTGTTCGTCTAGCATGGTGGAGTCTCGATGAGGCGCTATTCAGCCTTCAGGCGTACGTGCAGGTTGTTGTGTTTCCACGTGCCGGCTTCGCTGAACTCATTGATCTCCAGCGACAACGCGAGGCCGTGCTGTTCGAATTCAGCGGCGAAGTGCTGTTTGATGAGCGCGAACAAAGCGTCGCCGGTGGCCTTTTTCACGGCTTCGGAGCGGCCCGCGCCGATCTTCAGGTTCGCATGCAGGAAGGCCGCGTCGGCGCGCCCGTCGGCGATGCAGTACTGCTCGCAGCGCAAGGCGCGCACGCGGATGCCGCCGAGCGGATAGACCCGCTGTTCGTTCTCGCGCTGCGTGTCGAGGCTATGCGCGAGCGCGTTGCACAGTTGGCCGATGCTTGCGTGATCGGCGAGATTGGCGCTGTATTCGAGTGTGAGATGCGGCATGGCGGGCTCCTTCTTTGCAACTCAGGCGGGCAGCGGCGTAACCGGGAAGATCGCGTTGATCTGGCCGGTGCCCGAACTGCCGAAGTACGGCGTGACGACTTCCACCTTGCCGTCGTAGCGATCCCAGCCGAGCGCGCCGAGCAGCATGGCGGTGTCGTGCATGCCGCCTTCGCCCCAGCATTTCTCGTTGTAGAGCGGCAACATCTCGCAGAAGGTCTTCCAGTCGCCGGCTTCCCACAACTCGACCACCTTGCGGTCCATCAGTTCGAGAAACGGATTCCACACCTTGTGCATGAACTGCTCGGCCGTACCGTTGTTCGCGAAGTGGTGGCTAAGCGACCCGCTTGCCAGAATCGCGACGGTGCCGTCGTAACGCTCCTCGATCGCCTTGCGCACCGCGAGGCCGAAACGCGCGCTCGTGGCGAGGTCGTGCCACACGCACCAGCCCGCTACCGATACGGCCTTGAAATGCTGATCCGCATTCATGTAGCGCATCGGCACCAGCGTGCCATATTCGAGTCCGAGTGTGGTTTCGCTATGCGCGCGGCTCTTCACGCCCATTTCATTGGCGACTTCCGCGATCAGATTGCCGAGTTCGACGTTGCCCGGACACGCATAAGGCATGTTCTTGATGAAATGCGGCAGTTCATTGCTCGTGTACACGCCCTCGAACTTCGGCGCGCAATTGATGTGGTATTCGCTGTTCACCAGCCAATGCACGTCGAACACGACGAAGGTATCCACACCCAGTTCGCGGCAACGCCGGCCGATTTCATGATGGCCGTCGATCGCCGGCTGCCGGCAGCCCTTATGCGGACCGTCGAGTTCGGACAGATATAACGACGGGACGTGCGTCACTTTTGCTGCCAATGCGAGCTTGCCCATCAAACCCCCCAGCGCGGAATATGATGCGAGCCGAGCGATACGCAGACGTTCTTCGGTTCGAGGAACACTTCATAGCTCCAGGTGCCGCCTTCGCGACCCACGCCGGATGCCTTGGTGCCGCCGAACGGCTGGCGCAGATCGCGCACGTTCTGGCTATTGACGAAGCACATGCCGGCTTCGACAGCGGCTGCGACGCGCAGCGCGCGGCCCGTGTTCTCGGTCCAGATGTAGCTCGACAGGCCGTAGGAGATGTCGTTGGCGAGCTTGATCGCGTCGGCTTCGTCGTGGAACGGAATCAGGCAGGCGACCGGGCCGAAGATTTCTTCCTGCGCGATGCGCATGCGATTGTCGACATCGACGAATACGGTGGGTTGCACGAAATTGCCTTTGCGCATGGCGTCGGGCAACTCGGGCATAGCAAGGCCGCCGCAGGCGAGCGTCGCGCCTTCTTTCGGACCCAGTTCGATATAGCTGCGCACCTTAGCCAGATGGCCCTTGCTGATCATGGGGCCGACAATGGTGCTCTCGGATAGCGGATCGCCCACGGTCAAACGCTTCGCGCGCTCGATGAAACGCTCGGCAAAACGTGCGTATATGGAGCGCTGCACGAGAATGCGCGAACCCGCCGTGCAGCGTTCGCCGTTGTTCGAGAAGATCATGAACACGGCGGCGTCCAGCGCGCGCTCGAAATCGGCGTCGTCGAAAATCACGAACGGCGACTTGCCGCCGAGTTCCATGGAGAACTTTTTCAGCCCCGCGGTTTGCACGATGCGGTTGCCGGTCGCCGTCGATCCGGTGAACGACACGGCATGCACGTCCGGATGCGCCACGAGCGGCTCGCCGGTTTCCTTGCCGAAGCCGTGCACTACGTTCAGCACGCCGGCCGGAATGCCGGCTTCGAGTGCGAGGTTGCCGAGCATCGAGGCCGTGAGCGGCGACAGTTCGCTCATCTTCAACACCGCCGTATTGCCGAACGCGAGGCAGGGCGCGACTTTCCATGTCGCGGTCATGAACGGCACGTTCCACGGCGAGATCAGCGCGCAGACGCCGACCGGATGAAACAGCGTGTAGTTCAAATGCGTATCGGTCGGATACGTATGGCCGTCCACGCGCGTGCACATCTCGGCGAAGTAGCTGAAGTTGTCGGCGGCGCGCGGCACGAGTTGCTTGCGCGTCTGCGAGATGGTCTGGCCGGTGTCTTTGGTTTCCGTTTCCGAGATCTCCGGCACATGCTTCGCGATCAGTTCTCCGAGCTTGCGGACCAGCTTCGCGCGTTCCGCGGCGGGCTTGCCGGCCCATGCGGGAAACGCGTTTTTCGCGGCGCGCACGGCGGCGTCGATTTCTTCCGCACCGCCCCGGGCCACCTCTGCGAGCACGTCTTGCGTGGCCGGGTTGACGGTCTCGAAGTAGTCTTTTGCGGCGCTGGCTTTACCGTCGATCAGGTGTTCGATTCGCATTGGCTTGTCCCATGTAAAGCATGTCGATCATGCGCGGTTGAAGTCCGCGTCGGATGCGATCGTATTGACGAGACGGCCAAGGCCGTCGATTTCGCAGACCACTTCGTCGCCCGCATTGACGTTGACAATGCCTTCCGGCGTGCCTGTCAGGATCACGTCGCCGGGCGCGAGGGTCATGAAGCTGCTCAGGTATTCGATCAGCGCCGGAATATCGGTGACGAGATCGCGCGTGTTGCCGTGTTGCTGGCGCGTGCCGTTCACGAACGTGCGCAACTCCAGTTGCGTGACGTCCTCGACATCCGCGGCGTCGACGAACCAGGGGCCCAGCACCGTGCCGCCGTCGCGATTTTTCACGCGCAGGTTGGGGCGGTAGTAGTTTTCCAGGTAGTCGCGAATCGCGTAGTCGTTGGCGATCATGTAGCCGGCCACATGCTGCATGGCGTGCTCGCGCGTGACGTTGCGCGCGGTTTGTCCGATCACAACAGCGAGTTCGCACTCGTAGTGCATGAAGGTGACGTCTGCAGGGCGGCGCGTCGTGCCGCGATGACCGAGCACCGTGCCCGGTCCCTTGAGAAACACGAGCGGCTCCTCCTGTTTGCTGAACTGCAACTCCTTTGCATGCTCGGCGTAGTTCAAACCGAGCGCGAAGATCGTGCCGACTTCGATCGGCGCAAGCCAGACCACTTCATCCTCGCGACGCACGCGGCCATCGGCGAGACGCACGCCATCAGCATCAGGATACGCTTCGTGAATCGCGCCTGCATACGCAACGCGGCCGCGCATCATGGCTGTTCTCCCCGTTGTGCTTCGGCGGCGACGAACGACACCGTGAGCGGCGGCATTGCACCGATCGACATGGTGGCCGTGTCGCCGATATGCGCGACCGGCGAACCGTGCGGCACGCCGAGCGTGATGACGTCGCCCGCGCTGAGTGTCATGAAGTCGGTCACGTCCGCGAGCAACTGCGCGACGTTGCGCACCGACGACGCAGTGTTCGCACTGAAACTCGCGCCATGGTTAAGCGAAACGTTGATCGGCAACGCGTCGGGCGCCGGTATATGACGCGCTGCAACCACGGCCGGTCCGACGACGCAGAAGCCGTCGCGCGCCCGAAATCGCACCGACGGCCGGTACACGCTCATATGCGGCACGCTGAGATCGGCGACCAGCGTGTAGCCGGCAATGTAGTGCCATGCCTGTTCCGCACTAACGCGTGTTGCAGTGCGGCCGATCACGACGCCGAGCGACGCGCCGACTTCCACGCCCAACGCATTGTCCGGCACGACGACACGCGCGCGATGCCCGGCAAGCGTGTTGCGCGGTTTCAGATAGAGTACCGGCGCTTTGGGCGGCGTTTTATACGGGGCGGCGTGCATCGCATCGCCCAACGCCGCGAGCGCGGCACGGTCGTTCAGCAAGGTTGCGTAGACAGCGCCGCCAACCGGCGCGCGGCACGCCATGCCGCGTGCGAGCAGCGCGGCCGCGGCGCTTGCATCCACGTCGCGGGGCAGCGCCTCGCCTTCGGGATGCAGCAGGTGATCGGCAAGTGCAAACATATTCGACCTGTCTCTTGGCAAAAACACTAACATGTTAGTAGTATTGCGCTTGATATGATCCACGGTCAATAGCCTGTCGGCTGATCGCGGGTTTTCCCTTAAGTTTCGACGGCTGTTCTTTATCCTCTTTCACTATGTCCGCTTCCGCCTCGACCCGAGTTCTGCACCGCAACCTGCCAATGTTGCTGCTGCGCGCCAGAGAAAAAATGATGGAGCGTTTTCGCCCATTGATTACCGCGCATGGATTGACCGAACAGCAGTGGCGCGTGATTCGCGCGCTGAATGAACACGGTCCGATGGAACCGCGCCACATCTCCGATATCTGCACGATTTCGAGCCCGAGCATGGCCGGCGTGCTCGCGCGCATGGAGAGCATGGAACTGGTGACCAAGGAGCGCTTCGCGGAGGATCAGCGGCGCGTGCTGGTCTCGCTGACGGATACGAGCCGGGAACTGGTGCGCGTGATTTCCAGGGATCTCGAGGCGCATTACCGCGAGCTGGAGCGCAAGGTGGGAGCGGAGATCGTCGAGCGCGTGTATCGCGCCGTGGACGATCTGCTGGCCGGTCTGGAGGAAGAGGACGAGTGAAGTAGCGGTTCAGCGGCTCGGCGGCTCGGCGGGCGAGCCGCGTGCGGGTTTTACCAGCCCTGAAAGCGTCTCCATTCCACGCTGTCGCCGTCCGGTGTAACCGCGTGGTACTCGGGATACTGCGCGCCGGTCGCACACGCGTGATTCGGCAGGATGCGCAGTTTCATGCCGATCGGAAAGCGTTGCGTGATGTCGCCTGCGGTGTGAGGGGTCTCTCCAGTCGGGGAAAGAATGCCGTGTTCCTGATTGGCGCCGCTGATCAGATAGCCGGGCAGCGGCGTGCCGTTCAAGAGACACGGCTGGCCGTAACCGAAATCGTGCGATTGCTTCGACGTGCCGCGATCGCGGCTCATCGCCATCCAGCCCGCGTCGAGAATGGCCCAGCCCTTGTCCTCCTGATGACCGATCACGGTGGCGAGCACGCTGAGCGCGATGTCGTCGAGCGCGCACACACCGACGTTGTGCATGACCAGATCGAACAGCACGTACACGCCGGCGCGCACTTCCGTGACGCCGTCCAGTTGCGTGGCGGCAAGCGCGGTCGGTGTCGAGCCGACACTCACCGCCGGGCATGCAATGCCGGCTTCGCGCAGCCGCTGCGCGGCGCGCACGCAGCCCGCGCGCTCCTGTTCCGCCAGTGCCGCTAGCGCCTCGGGCGTGTCGAGTTCGTAGCTGGAGCCGGCATGGGTCATCACGCCGCCTACCTTGACGCCGTTCTCATGGAGAATGCGGCCAACCTCAAGCAAGCTGTCCTGTTCCGGCGTGATGCCTGAGCGGTGCCCGTCCGTGTCCACTTCGATCCAGACCTCGAAGGTTTCGCCGTGCTGGTCGCCGAAGGCGGCAATGGCGGCAGCCGCAGTCGGATTGTCCACCACGAGCTTCAGATCGCACCCCTGGCGGCGCAGCGCGAGCGCTCGCGGCAACTTGGAAGGCGCCATGCTGACGGCGTAAAGAATGTCGCTGACACCCGCGGCAAAGAAAGCCTCCGCCTCCTTCAAGGTTGAAACGGTGATGCCGCGCGCGCCCGCGGCGATCTGTGCACGGACCACGTCGATGCATTTGGTGGTCTTCACGTGCGGACGAAACGCAACGCCGAGCGTGTTCATATGCCCCTGCATCCGCGCGATGTTCTTCTGCATCCGCGCAATGTCGATCAACGCGGCTGGGGTTTCGATCTGGTCGAGTTTCATGCTTTCACCGGGAAAATGGAGTCATGCAAGGTCATGCTGGTTCGCGCCGAAGCGCGCGA
Source organism: Paraburkholderia sp. RL17-380-BIE-A (assembly GCF_046028085.1). Classification (NCBI taxonomy): domain Bacteria; kingdom Pseudomonadati; phylum Pseudomonadota; class Betaproteobacteria; order Burkholderiales; family Burkholderiaceae; genus Paraburkholderia; species Paraburkholderia sp. RL17-380-BIE-A. Next base: position 65,086 of record NZ_JARESQ010000015.1, on the reverse strand, counting down.
GCCACGGGACGAGCGAGTCGAGCGTCGGCGCTTCGATCTCGGGCGGCTGCGCACCGCTGACGAGCGGCAGGCCGACGCGGTTGTGCCAGTAGGTGCGCAAGCCGACGGCGGCCGTGCCGAACATGTCGTAGCTTGAGCCGGCTACGAATGCGGCTTCGTGTGCCGCTACGCCCAGTTTTTTGAGCGCGAGGCGGTAGGGCAGCGGGTCGGGTTTATACATGCCGGCTTCTTCGGCGGTGACGATGGCGTCCCAGCGAACCGGCAACAGGTTGGCGGCTTGCGTGCCGAGGCGCGCGGAACAGTTGGTGACGATGGCCAGCTTGCAGTGCGGCGCAAGCGTTTGCAACGCGTCGAGGGCGCCGCTCCACGGCGCAAGCGTCAGCCAGTCCGCCTCGAGCGCGAGCGCCGCGGATTCGGGCAGGCCGACTTGTGCGGCGGCTTCGCGCACCAGTTGTTCATACGCAATGTAGCGGCCGCAGCCGTAGGTCAGGCGCAGATACGCGGCGCGCCATGCGCGGCCCGCCTGTTCGGAACCGGCGGCGCGATTCCATGAGGTCCAGGAGTCGAGCAGGGCGGTCAGGAGGTCGAACAGGACCGCTTTGGGATAGGCGGCGGGCGCGGAAGCGAGAGTCATGATCTAACCGGCAAGAAACGGTGAGCTGATTATAGAGTTTGATCCGCGTGGCGACGTTCAAATGGGCTAACTCATAGATTCAGTCAGACTGAATGCTTCATGCGTGACTTCGCTCGATCGGAGCGCGACACTCATCGCCGCCAGGGCGGCTGCGGCCTGAACCTGCTCTGCAAATACTGCATGAAATGGCGGGTGCGCGCCGGCAGCCCCGTTCGCTGATGCGTGAGCGCGATGACGTCGGCAGCGGGCGCTTTCCATTCCAGCAGCAAACGGATGAGCCTGCCCTTGGCAAGGTCGTCGGCCACGTCCCATTCGGAACGCAGGATCACGCCGCGGCCTTCGCATGCCCATTGGCGGATCACGTCGCCGTCGTTGCAACTCAGGTGGGCGGATACGCGCACGCTGCGACGCGTGCGGCCTTTGCTGAACTGCCACAGCGAGACGTCTTCGTTATTCTCGCGCAGCACGATGCAGGGCAGTTTGCTCAAATCGTCCGGAGAGTCCGGCGTGCCCATTCGCTTGATCAATGCCGGCGCGGCGCAGACGAAACGCGCATTCGGCGCAATCGTGTAGCCGACCAGGTTCGACACCGGCAACTCGCCGATATGCACGACGATATCGAAACGGTCGGTTGTCTCGGTCAACGGGCGGTCGGAGAGCGTGAGCGCGATGTCGACATCCGGATGTTGCTGTTGAAACTCGGCAATCGCGGGTGCGAGGTGCCGCCGTCCGAACCCCAGCGGCGCGTTGATTCTCAGCGTGCCGACGAGCCCGCCGCGGCGCATCTGCAAATCCTCGAACAGCGCGTCGAATTGCTGGACGAGCTCGGCGCCGCGTTCGCATAGCAACGTGCCTTCTTCCGTGAATTGCAGGCGGCGCGCGGAGCGGTTCACCAGTTGCGCGCTCAGTTTCTTTTCGAGTTGCTGAAGGCGCTGGGTGACCGCGGAGGGCGACAACCCCAGCTTTCGCGCCGCGGCGATCAGGCTGCCGTTTTCGCGCAGTGTCAACAGGAAACGGATATCGGCCGAGTCGTTCATGGCAGCAACGTTTGAGTTCGCAAATCTGGCAGCTTAAAGTGTTTGAATGCGCGCTTCCAGTTGGACTTGCGCATGCGCCGGCGAGTGCAGCCTGGTTTGCAAGGTAAAGTGACGCTTCTGTCACCCGGTAGGCGGCACGAGCCGCTAAAGTGCGCGTTTGCGCCGATTTCCGGTTACTTTCATTTGAAGAGAAGTCCAAATGCCGTTGTCCAATGGGCCGTCGAATGGCCTGTCAATCGATGCCGCGCAGAACAGCGCCTTGAAACAGGCGGTGTTTCTGCACACGGGCTGGCGTAGTGCGGGAACGTGGGTCTGGTCGCGTCTGCGCGAACTCGAGACCGTGACTGCCTTCTATGAACCGCTCAGCAATGTGCTCGCGGACCTGAGCCTCGCCGACGTTTCCGCGTCGCGTCCCACGCTGACTTCCGGGCACCCGCCGCTTGCCGCGCCGTACTTTGAAGAATACCGGCCATTTTTGCAGGAGAGTACCCGCGGTGTGGCCGGATACCGGAGGGGCTTCAGTCTCGATCGTTTTGCAAGCGAGCCGGACGCGGCGTTTGCCCCTATGCAAGCCTATTTGCACAATCTGTGCGAGCGCACCATCGAACAGAGCCGTGTGCCGGTTTTAAAGTTTTGCCGTTCGTCAGGCCGTCTGCCCTGGCTGAAGCAGGCTTTTCCGCGGGCCATGCACGTGGGCGTGTTGCGCAATCCGGCGTCGCAGTTCGCATCGGGATGGTTGCTCAGCCGGCAATGGAGCAATCCGTTTTTCGTGGCTGCGCCGTTTCGTGTGCTGGGGCTGAATCAGACGGATCCGCTGGTAAAGCAGGCTATCGAAATCTGCGGCGTGAGTTTGCCGCCTGCCGCGCCCACGTCGGAAGACGCTTATGCAGCGGCTTGCGAGCACTATGCGCGCACGGCGGAAGGCAATAACGCGTATCGGGCATTCGTCGCGTTGTGGATTCTTTGTGCGTTGCGCATGGCAGACGGCGTCGATCTGCTGGTCGACATCGACCGGCTTGGGGCCTCGCGCGACTACGCGCTGGAATTGAGCGCGGGGTTCGAAACGCAAAGCGCTTTGTCGCCCGACTTCGGCAACGCACGCGACCTGGTTGAAGAGACGCGTCGCAGCGTCGCACGCATGAACGGAATCGATGGACGAGCCATGCGCACGGTGCATTCCGCCGCGCTCAAATTCCTCAAGGCGCATGCCGGGCCTAACGCCGCCTTCGTGGAAGTGATCCGCGAGAAGATGGTGCTCGCCAACGAATTGACCGACGCATGGCGCTGAGCATTCGCCGCGCGCGGTGACCGGCACCGAACGCGGCGAGGCGGGCTCGCCGCCCGCCGCCTAGGCGGCCGCCGAAACGGCCGCGCGCAAACCCAGCAGGTAACTGTCGACCCCAAAGCCGCAAATCTGTCCTTTGACGATTTCCGCAAAGACGGATTGATGCCTGAACGCTTCGCGCGCGTGGATGTTCGACATGTGGACCTCCACCACCGGCACCGTCAAGATCGCCAGCGCATCACGAATGCCGTAGCTGTAATGCGTCCATGCGCCGGCGTTGATCATGACGCCGTCGGCGTTGTCCGTGAAGGCCTGATGGATGCGCTCGCACATGGCCGCCTCGCTGTTGGTCTGAAAGCTCTCGACCTGGACGCCCAGTTCCTTACCCAATGCCTGCAAGCTGCTATCGATCTCGGCGAGCGTCACCGTGCCGTATTGCACGGGGTCACGCTTGCCGAACATATTGTGATTGATGCCGTGGAGCATCACGAACGTTTTCATGGAGCTTCCCTCGCGTGACGGAGCTAGTGGTGTGGGCGGCGCGACGTCAATGGGCCGCGGCGATTGCGGGCGTCGTCTCGATCGCGAGGCCCGTGTCCGCCGCTGCGGCGATCGCCTCGGTAATGCGCAGGTTCTGCAGGCCGTCGCTGGCGCTGACGAGCGGAACTGCTTCTCTTCGAATGACACGCACGAAATGGTCGAGTTGAAGCTTGAGCGGATCGTCGCGGGTCATGTCGGCGACGCCGGTTTCGAAGGGTTTCCACCACGAACGATCCGCGGCTTCCCGATAGGTCTTCAGCCGCATGGTGGGCACGGCGAGCGAGCCGAAAGTGCCCGCGATCACATAGCAGTCTTCATCCGGATACGAAGGGTAAGCCTTGTTTTCCTGCGAGGTCTGTTCCCAACTGCGAGCGCTTGCCGCCGTGTCCGACAGCATGAAGCTGCCGAGCGCGCCGCTCGCGAAGCGCAGGTTGATCGCCACCGTGTCTTCGACTGGAAAGCCGCGCGTCGCGTGCGAGGAAAACGCCTGCACGGCGACGATATCGCCGCATAGCATGCGCAGGTTGTGCACCTCGTGGATCATGTTGAGCAGAATCGGCCCACCGCCCGGCTGGCGCCGCCATGGTGCGTCGGAGAAGTACTGGTCCGGTTTGAAAAAGACCGCGCTGCCCATCACCGCCACCAGTTTGCCGAGCCGGCCTTCGTCGATCAGTTGCCTTGCGCGGGCCATGATCGGACTGTGCGCGCGATGATGCCCGATCAGCAACGGCACGCCGCAGAGCTCGACCTCGCGGACCAGCGCCTCGGCGGCGTCGACCGTGGGCGCTATCGGCTTTTCGAGGAGCGTCGGCACGCCGGCCGCGAGGCAGGTCAACGCGTGCTCTACGTGCAACTGGTTCGGTGTGGCCAGAATCACGCCGTCCGGACGATCCCGTTCGAGCAGTTCCTCGAGCGTCCGGTAAAGCGGAACGCCGGCCTGCAAGGCGAGCGCTTGTGCCGCCGACGACGGATCGACGATCGCCGACAGCGTGCATGTGCCGCTCTGCTGCGCGACAGCCATGTGCGCGCGGCCGATGTAACCCGCGCCCGCTACGGCGATCCGAATCCGGTTCATGGGCGAATTCCTCCGAGGGTCGGGAGCGCGCGATTACGCGAGTGCTTTCTTCGCTTCAGCCATGGTCTCGGCGCGCATGCGCTCATAGCTGAGCTTGTCGATCGGCACCGCATTGGGTTCGCCCAGATCGCTCAGCTTGACGCGGTAGTTCTCGCGTGCGCTCCATGCGGTCACCGCTGCAATGATGGTGATGCCGAAGGTGATCGCGCCGATGATGAGCGGCACGTTGTGCGATCCTGGCGGCGCGACATAGGCAAACAGCGCGGGCAGCAGGGCGGTGATCGTCGTGCCGATGTTCTGGCCGATGGCCATGGCGGAGACCCGTGAGCGGGTCGGGAACAGTTCCGGATAGAAGCTTGGAAAAGTGGCGTTATACCCTTGATAGATGATGCCCCACATGAGGATCGACATGACCATGGCGAGCGGCACGTTGCGGATGCTGATCGCGTAGAGGTAGCCGAACGAGAGCAGACCCGCGCCGAGCGCGCCGACGATGATCGGCAGGCGCCGGCCGATCCGGTCGGACAGATTGCCCACATAGGGAATCACCAGCACGGCGACGATGTTGCCGATCACCGGAATCCACAGATAGACGCTCTTGGAAAAACCGATGCCGTACGAAGCCTGCACCGCGTAGGCCGCGCCGAAGATCGTGGCAACTACCGGGATCACGTTCATCAGCGAACAGCCGACCACGCGCAGCATATCGCCCCAGTTGTAGCGGAAGGCTTCGACAATCGGCGATTTGGGCACGTTGCCGCTCTCGTCTTCCTTGGCGAAGGCGGGCGTTTCGTGGACCTCGCGGCGAATGATGTAGCCGGCAATCAGCACCACCGCGCTCAACAGGAAAGGAATGCGCCAGCCCCACGAGTTGAACGAGCTCTCTTCCATGTAATACGCGAGCGGCAGGAATACCGCGGCGGCGAGAATCTGGCCCGCCTGCACGCCTTGCAGCGTAAAGCTCGCGTAATAGCCGCGCCGCCCGAATGGTGCGTGTTCGAGAATCATCGAACTCGCGCCCGAGATTTCACCGGCCACCGCGAAGCCCTGAATCAGGCGAAACACCACCAGCAGGGCGGGGGCGAGCAGCCCTACCTGATGATAGGTGGGCAGGAAGCCGACCGCCATCGTCGAGATGCCCATCAGGAACATGCAGACGAGCAGGACGTTCTTGCGGCCGTGGGTGTCGCCCCAATGCCCGAGCACGAGCGCACCGATCGGCCGCGCGACGTAACCGACGCCATACGTGGCGAGCGAAGCCACGATCGCGATCTTCGGATTGCCCGAAGGAAAGAACAACTGCGGAAAGATCAGCGCCGCTGCCTGCGCGTAGATGAAGAAATCGTAGTACTCGAGCGCCGAGCCGATCCAGCCGCTGGCGGTTGCCTTGCGAGCCTGCGAGCGGTGCTCATGGCCTCCCGCCGATGTATTCGTTTCCATGTCGTCTCCTGAACAGAAATGTTTTGATCAGCTTCTACGGCTGATTCATTTGCGTCCTGAAAGTGAAACTATGCAAGCCAGGATTTACCGGGGCACCGTCTGCGTGCGGTGCTCGAATGCTGCGATGCAGCGGGTGAATCCGCGGTCATAGGGTTAACCAGTGCCTGGTTGTCCGGAGTATTTGTCAGACCCGCCTGGCTTGCCCGATCGACCCGTTAAGGCTAGGGTAATGTGCTTCTGTACCGACACAATGCGGCCCAATGGAAAATCAGAATGCGCTCACAGCCAGCAATGAGTCTTTCCTGCGCGACCTCCAGTTGTTCTGCAACATTGCCCGCCGGGGCAGCTTCGTGGCGGCATCGACGGAAATGGGGCTGTCGCCCTCCCATGTGAGCAAGCGCCTTGCCATGCTGGAAGCGAGTCTCGGTGTGAAGCTCTTTCAGCGCACCACGCGCCGCGTCAGCATGACGAGCGACGGCGAGGCCGCTTTGCAGTGGGCGCAGAAAATACTCGACGACGTGCAGGGCATGGCCGACGCGTTCGCCGACCGGCGCACCGAGTTGCGTGGTTTGCTGCGCATCAGCACGAGCTTGAGGCTCGGCCGCAAACACGTTTCGCCGATTCTGGCCATGTTGCGCAAGCGGCATCCGAACCTCGAGATCTGGCTGGAATTGCTGGACCGGCGCGCGGACCTCGTCGGCGAAAACTTCGATATCGACATTCGGGTGGGCGCAGTGCAGGAGCCTCACCTGATCGCGCACAAGATCGTGGAGAGTGCGCGAATACTCTGCGCGTCGCCCGAATATCTGGAACGGCGCGGCACACCGGTCGAACTGGCCGAGCTGGCGCAGCACGATTGCCTCCTGTTTCGCGGGCGCGACGACCGCTTCGGCGTGTGGCGCCTGAGTGGACCGGACGGCGAAAAGAGCGTGAAGGTGACGGGCAGCGTTGCGTCCAACCTCAGCGATATCGTGGTGCAGTGGGCGAGGGATGGCTTCGGCGTGGTGATGGTATCGATCTGGGATGTCGCCGAGAGCCTGCGTGCAGGCGAACTGGTGCGTGTACTGCCCGACTACATGCAATCCGCCGACGTATGGGCGGTGACGGCGGAGCGGTTGTCGTCGTCGGCGAAGGTCCAGGTGTGCATCGAGTTCCTCAGGGAGCAGCTGACGAGTGGGCCGCATGCGCTGGTGACGCGCGGCGTGGGCGGGTTTTGACCGGATTGGTCGTGACGCCGCTCGAGCCTGAGCGAGATCCACGTTCCAATACAGTTGTCACGCAGAAAACAATACAGTGAGGCGCGGTTTTATTTGGCTGTATCGGGAGTATGACCGGCACCGTCGATACAGTTGGCAAGTCTCGATGGAGCCTGCCGGCGAGCGGATGCCCGCTCAGGGTGGTGCGACGTAGCCCGATTTTTTGCCTATGCCCCGGCGCTGGCATGCCGCGGTTGATCCCGAACACGAGGTAAGACATGAATGCAGTGAATGAACAAGCAAAGCTGTCGGTGCAGCAGTTGGGCCATTACATCGGCGGTGCGCCGGCCGCGCCGGCCAGCGGCCGTTTCAAGGACGTGTTCAATCCCGCCACCGGCAAGGTGACCGGCTCGGTCGCCCTCGCGTCGGTCGAGGAAGTGGATGCGGCGGTCCAGGCCGCCAAGGCCGCTTTTCCCGCGTGGAGCGAGACCGCGCCGCTCAAGCGCGCGCGCATTCTGTTCAAGTTCAAGGAACTGCTCAACCAGCATCACGACGAACTGGCCATGCTGATTACCCGTGAACACGGCAAGGTGTTCACGGACGCGCAGGGCGAAGTGGTGCGCGGCATCGAAGTGGTCGAGTTCGCGTGCGGCATTCCGAACCTGCTCAAGACCGATTTCACCGACCAGATCGGCGGCGGCATCGACAACTGGAATCTGCGTCAGGCGCTGGGTGTGGTCGCCGGCATCACGCCGTTCAATTTCCCGGTCATGGTGCCGATGTGGATGTTCCCGGTCGCGCTTGCCTGCGGCAACACGTTCGTGCTGAAACCCTCGGAGCGTGATCCGTCGGCGTCGCTGCGGATTGCCGAATTGCTGAAGGAAGCGGGTTTGCCCGACGGCGTGTTCAACGTCGTCAACGGCGACAAGGTGGCGGTGGATGCGCTGATCGATCACCCGGACGTGGCGGCGCTGTCGTTCGTGGGCTCGACGCCGATCGCCGAATACATTCACACGGAAGCGTCGAAGCGCGGCAAGCGCGTGCAGGCGCTCGGCGGCGCGAAGAATCATCTGGTGGTCATGCCGGACGCCGATCTCGACCAGGCGGTCGACGCGCTGATCGGCGCGGCCTACGGGTCGGCAGGCGAGCGCTGCATGGCGATCTCGGTCGCGGTGGCGGTCGGCAACGTGGCCGACAAGTTGATTGAAAAGCTGGTGCCGCGCGTCAAATCGCTCGTCATCAAGAACGGCGAAAATCTCGACGCCGAAATGGGTCCGCTGGTTACCGCCGAACATAAGGCCAAGGTGGCCGGTTATATCGCCTCGGGCGAAGCGGAAGGCGCGAAGCTGATCGTCGACGGCCGCGCGCACGCGGTGGCGAGCGAAGACGGCTTCTTTATCGGCGGCACGCTGTTCGACCACGTCGGCACGGAAATGAAGATCTACAAGGAAGAGATCTTCGGCCCGGTGCTGGCGGTGGTGCGTGTACCCGATTTCGCGAGCGCCGTTGAGTTGATCAACGCGCACGAGTTCGGCAACGGCGTGTCGCTCTTCACGTCGGATGGCGGTGTGGCGCGTGCGTTCGGCCGGCAGATTCAGGTAGGCATGGTGGGCATCAATGTGCCGATTCCGGTGCCGATGGCATGGCATTCGTTCGGCGGCTGGAAGCGTTCCCTGTTCGGCGACCATCACGCCTATGGTGAAGAGGGCGTGCGCTTCTATACGCGCTACAAGAGCATCATGCAACGCTGGCCGGACAGCATCGCGAAGGGGGCTGAATTCACGATGCCGGTGGCGAAGTAAGTCTTCTGGCGAGTCTGTCGGAATGAGAAAGCCGCGCCTGGTCAGGCGCGGCTTTTTTGCATCAGGCCTTCACAACGGCTTGTTAAACGCCCGAAGACGAATCTTCTTCCACTTCGCTCAACACGGCGTTCTGCACGGCGACCGCGGGGCTCACATACGCGGGCGCCTGGCGTGGATCGTCGACGCTATAGCGCAACCGCCCGCCCTGGACATACACACGCAACTGGCGGTACTTCACCAGATAGAGCAAGCCGACCACCGCCGCCGCGAATCCCGATGCCGCGCCCACGCCGAGCGCCCAGCGCGGGCCGAAACGGTCGGCGACCCAACCGACCACCGGCGCGCCGAGCGGCGTGCCACCCAACGCGATGGCCAGCAAAATCGCGATGACCCGGCCGCGCATGGCGGGCTCGGTGGAGAGTTGCACGAGACTGTTGGTGGAGGTCGTGAAGGTTTGCGTCGATACGCCGATCACGATCAGCACAAGGCCGAACAACACATAGTTCGGCATGAGCGAGGCCACGGTACAGCCCACGCCAAACACGCCCGCCGCGTCGAGCAGCAGCGCCATGCGCGGTTTCGCCCGGCGCGCGGCAAGCAGCGCGCCTGTCACGGAGCCGATCGCCATGGTCGAACTCAATACGCCGTATTCGCCGGCACCCGCATGAAAGGCGGTGACCGACATCGTCGAGATGAAGATCGGGAAATTCAGGCCGAACGTGCCGATCAGGAACAGCATCAGCAAAGCGGCCTTCAGGTCGGGACGCTTCCACACGTATTTGAAGCCTTCCACGAAACTGCCGCGTGAGCGCACCGCGCGCGGCTTCAGATGCAGTTCGCTCACCCGCAGCATGCGCAGCGAACCGAGTACCGCGACGAAAGACAGCGCGTTGATGAGAAACACCCAGCCGGTGCCCACGGAAGCAATCAGTAGCCCCGCGATGGCAGGGCCGATCATGCGCGCCGCGTTGAACGAGGTGGAATTCAGCGCGACCGCGTTCGACAGATCGTGCTCGCCGACCAGATCCGACACGAAGGTCTGCCGTGCCGGCGAATCGAACGCGGTGACGCAGCCGAGCAGCCCCGCGAAGACATAGACCTGCCACAGTTGTACGAGCCCGGTGACGGTCAGGATGCCGAGACCCAGCGCGAGAGACCCCATGGCCGCCTGGGTCGCGAACAGCAGCTTGCGGCGGTCGAAGTGATCGGCGGCATAACCGGTCAGCGGCAACAGCAGCATTTGCGGCCCGAATTGCAGCGACATGACGATACCCACGGCGGTCGCGTTGTGCTGCGTGAGTTCCGTGAGGACGAGCCAATCCTGCGCCGTGCGTTGCATCCACGTGCCGACGTTGGAGACGATCGCACCGCTTGCCCAGACCCGGTAGTTGAAATTGCTCAGCGAACGGAAAGTGCCATTCACCGGGCTGTTCCCTGATGAAGGATGTGGGCGGCGTTCACGCTACGGCGCGGGTTCGAACTCAAGTTCATGCGTGCGATTGTTCGAGCAGATCGAGCACGTCTTGCGTCGTGCCGGTTTCGCCGACGCGCGGGAAGATGCGCGTGATGCTGTTGGTATGAGCGTCCGCATGGAGGTCGGTCATGGCGTCGACGACGAGCGTGACGTTCAGGCCAATTTCGTGTGCGTAGCGCGCGGTGGATTCGACGCCGATGCTGGTCGCCACGCCCACGAGTACCACCTGCGTGACGCCTTGCTCGCGGAGGTACGCTTCGAGATCGGTGTTCGTGAACGCGCCCCAGGTGCGCTTGGTGACCCGATGATCCGACGGCTGCGCGTTCAGTTCGGGCACCAGTTCGGCGAAATCCGCGGGGAAGTCGCCTGTATTGCGCGCCTGATCCGCGCGGCCCGGCGCGCCGCCGGCCACGTTGACGAGCACCACGGGCAGGCCGTGGCGGCGAAATGCCTGCGCAAGGGCGGCCGCGCGTTCGACGACTGCGCCGGTGGGGTGCGCGGTGGGCAGTGCGACGATGCCGCGCTGCAAATCGATGACGATCAGTGCGGTCTTTGCATCCAGCGTGGTGATTGGCATGAAGGGCTCCTGGAGTTACGAGTCGATGAGGCGTTTGAGCAACTCGACGCCGACAGCGAGTTGTTGTTGCTCGGCCGCCGAGAAGCGTGTCTGGATGGTGCGAAACAGCCAGTCTTCGCGCGCCGCGCGGCTGGCCTTGATCTTCTTGCGGAACGCGGGTGTGAGGGAGAGAACCGTTTGCCGGCCGTCGTTCGGATCAGGCGCGCCGCTGACCAGCCCGGCTGCTTTAAGCACCGACAGCGTCTCGCCCATGGACTGCGGACGCATGCCATGAGCACGCGCCAGCGCGGTGACCGTTGCCGGACCTTCGCGCTCCAGCAAGCCGAGAACCTGCACCTGCGAAGGGGTGAAATCGCCCACGTGCGACTCTTCGCGCAAGCGGCGGCGCAGTTTGCCGGCCAGCACGCGTAAGTCTTCCGCCATGCTGTGCACGGCTTCGGAATCGATTAGTGGATCTTGCTGGGTCATGCTGCGATAGATATGAAGGCTACCTGTGAAGGTTACCTTCGTATCTGTCTGGCGTCAAGTTGAGCTAGTCGATCTGCTTGGCTGTTAGCCGATGCGCGGCGGGTGATCGGGTGTTCGGTGTCATGAAGCGGCGCTCACTTGCCCACTGCCCGGCGGCGATGTCAATATCGGGGCAAGTTGTCCAGAACGACCACCCTCACCAACCTGAGTAACGTCTCATGCAACACGCTCCTGCCATCACTTTCCGGTTCGCCGGGCAGCACGACGCGAACGCGATCCGCACCATTGAATTCGAAGCGGGGCAGCGCTTTTTCAGCGTTGATATGGCGGGGATCGCGGATGCGCCGCCTATGGATCTCGAACTCGTCGCCCGCAAGATAGCTGCACGGGAGATCATCGTCGCCGTCGGTGCCGACGCAACGTGCGTGGGTTTCGTGATGTTCGAGCCGCAACCCGCGCGCATCTACGTGCAGGAACTCGACGTGCTCACCTCGCACGCCGGGCAGCGTATCGGCGCGGCGCTGATCGAGCAGGTCGCGCAACTCGCGCGTGCGCAACGACTCCCGCAACTCATCCTGTCGACGTTTCGCGAAGTGCCGTGGAATGCGCCGTACTATCGCCGGCTCGGGTTTCGCGATATCGAAGAAGCCGAACTCGACGCAGCGCTGATCGAACGGCGCGATGCGCACATTGCGCGAGGACTCGATGAATCGAAGCGCGTTTTCATGCGGCGTGATCTTGCCTGACGAGTCGTCTGGCCGCGCTATGTTCGCGCATAAAAAAGCGCGGCGGATGTGACCGGAACAGCTCATTCCTGTCGCACCTGCCGCGCCTTTTTTTCAACATACTGCCTTACATTGGACGCTTTGAACCAGCCGTCCGACCTCCGCCGACTCAGCCTATAGCTTCGCCTTTTTCAGCTTGTTTTTCTGGCGCTTACTCCACGGTTTCCAGCGCCGGGTAATCCACGTAGCCGGTTTCGCCGCGTGCGTAGTACGTCGCCGGATTCGGCTTGTTCAGCGGCGCATTCGTGGCGAAGCGGCGCACCAGATCCGGATTCGCAATGAACAGCTGACCCCACGCCACCGCGTCTGCCTCGCCGGCGTCGAGCACCTGTTGCGCGGTTTCCTTGGTGAACTTTTCGTTCGCGATATAGGGGCCGCCGAATGCTTTCTTCAGTTGCGGGCCGAGACGGTCGTCGCCGAGCGCTTCACGTGCGGCGATGAACGCGATCTTGCGCTTGCCGAGTTCGCGGGCCACATAACCGAAGGTGCCGGCCGGATCCGAATCGCCCATGGTGTGCGCGTCGCGGCGAGGCGCGAGGTGCACGCCGACACGGTTCGCACCCCACACGCCGATGCAGGCGTCGGTGACTTCGAGCAGCAGACGGGCGCGGTTTTCGACCGGGCCGCCGTAAGCGTCGGTACGCTTGTTGGTGCTGTCCTGCAGGAACTGGTCGAGCAGATAGCCGTTCGCGCCGTGCACTTCGACGCCGTCGAAGCCGGCTGCCTTGGCGTTCTCCGCGCCTTTGCGGAATGCTTCGACCACGCCGGCGATTTCATCGAGTTCCAGTGCGCGCGGCGTCACATAGGCGCGCTCCGGACGCACCAGGCTCACGTTGCCCTGGGCGGCGATCGCGCTCGGCGCGACCGGCAGTTCGCCGTTCAGAAACAGCGGGTCGGAAATGCGGCCCACGTGCCACAGTTGCAGAAAGATCTTGCCGCCGGCGGCATGCACGGCGCTCGTGACGAGCTTCCAGCCTTCAACCTGCTCCTGCGACCAGATGCCCGGCGTGTCGGCATAGCCCACGCCTTGCGGTGTGACGGAAGTCGCTTCGCTGATGATCAGGCCGGCCGTTGCGCGCTCGGCGTAGTACTTCGCCATCAGCGCGTTCGGCACGCGGATTTCTTCGGCGCGTTGGCGCGTGAGCGGCGCCATGATGATGCGGTTCGACAGCGTGATATCGCCAATTTGCAGCGGATCGAAAAGAGTCGGCATATGAGTTCACCTTTGACGGCGGGCATGTGGCCCGAGCGTGACAAAAATACTGCGTGATGAAAGAAGTGCGGAAAGGAGTGCGGCGATGCGGATCCGGCGCCTAGAGCCTCGTGTTCATGTGCTCGAGGAACGCCTGAATGACCGGCTCGTTGCGTTTGAAAAACACCCATTGACCGACTCGCTTCGACGTGACGAGCCCCGCGCGTTGCAAAGCCGCGAGGTGCGCCGACACGGTGGACTGCGACAGGCCGCAGGCCGCGTCGATCTTGCCGGCGCATACGCCGTGATCGAGCGGCAGTTCCTGGTCGGCGAAATGCGCGTACGGCTCGCGCAGCCAGCCGAGAATCTCCCGGCGAACCGGGTTGGCAAGCGCTTTGTGAATCGCGTCGATGTCGAGCGTCATTGGGGTGGGTTTCATGGTCTTCAACAACAGGCAGGCGCGGCGCCGGTTAGTGCGCAAACGCCTGCATCGTTACGTGACGAATTATATATCGTGTTTTTACGATATGCATGAAGACACTACAGGCTATGGGGTGATAAGTGCGCCCACACGTTCCGCACTCCGGCAGCGCTTCACTGCATGACAGCATTGGACCGTCGCGGCTATATGCGAGAACGCTATTTGATCAGGATGCCTGCGCTTTATTCGTGCAGGTTTCGCTACATAAACAAGTCGCTGCGCGCCGCGTCCATGATCATCGCGACAGCCGGATGGCTGATTCGGCGCTCGATCGAAATGGCAAAGAATTCTTCGACGATCGAGTTGATCTGCCCGACCATCTTCAGATTGTGCTCCGCCTGTAGCTGACGCTCCAGCACGGTGGGTGCGAAAAGCAGGCCGCGGCCTTCACGACCGAACGCCATGGTCATCGCTCCGTCGTCGAACTCGCCGACGATGCGCGGCGAAATGGCATGCGAAGCGAGCCAGTGATCCAGCTTGCGGCGCACTGCGGATTCCGTGCCCGGCAGCAACACCGGCAACTGACTGAGCGACAGCGGAAAGCGCTTGCTGCCGCTTTGAATCAGCGCCTCTGCGCCAAAACAGCTGAGCGTCGAGCGGCCGAGCGGGTGATTGAACGCCTTGATGTTGACGTCGGCGGGAATGGGGGCGTCCGCGATGATCAGATCGAGACGGTGTACGGCCAGTTGGGCAAGCAGCGCGTGCAGTTTGCCTTCGTGACAGATCATACGCAGCGACGTGGAGGCGCTCAGCGCCGGTTCCAGCAGCCGGTAGGCGATCGCCTTGGGTACCGAATCCGCGATGCCGACGCGAAACCGTGTTTGCGCGCCGGATTCGCTCTCGCGCCGCACGGCGCTCTCGAGTTCCGAGCCCAACGAGAATATTTCGTCCGCGTAGTCGAGCGCAAGACGGCCCGCGTCGGTCAGTTCGATCGTTCGCCCATTTTTCCTGAACAGCTTCTTATCCAGCGCTTCTTCGAGCAGCTTGATCTGCCCGCTGAGCGTTTGCGGCGAGATGTGCAACTGCTCCCCGGCGCGGACGATGCCGCCCGCGTGCGCCGCGACCCAGAAGTAATGCAGATGCTTGAAGTTCACGCATCCTCCGCCAAATTCATAACACTACGGTTTATTCGAAGTGTTCGCATTAAAAATACGCATTTTTCGCTCCATCATGTTCAGTTACATTGAGGCCTCGTACTTAGGCGCCAGCGGGCGGCTAACGACAACTCACAGAGGTGACATATGGCATCGGTTGCGCAGCTCCTTCGCTCAAAAGCGTCACAGACAGTGTGGTCGACTCAGGCATCCGCTTCGGTTTACGACGCAATAGCGGTGATGGCTCACCGGAAGGTGGGCGCGCTGATCGTCGCACACCACGGTCGTATCGCCGGCATCGTGACAGAGCGTGACTACGCAAGAAAAATCGTTCTGATGGACCGCTCGTCGCGGCATACACCTGTGCGCGACATCATGTCGACGACTGTGCGCTACGTCAGTCCGGACCAGACAACCGAAGAATGCATGGCGCTCATGACGGCGGACCGGATCCGCTATCTGCCGGTCATTGCCGCAGCGCAGGTGATCGGCATGGTGTCGATCGGTGACCTCATCCAGAACCTGATTGTCGAGCAGGAACAGACCATCCAGCAGCTCGAGCACTATATCCACGGCAACAGCCTTCAGGCTGCCCAAAGTGGATTGCAGGCGCGACGGGCTGCAAGTTTGACCAGTCAATAATATTACTGTTCGTAATGTTTTTGCACTGCCCGAGTGGCGCGCCATGCGGGCAGTTCCCTGACTTACCGAAAGAGGCTTCATATGTACACGCAGATCATCAATCGTCTTCGAAGTGCCGCCAGCGCGGTGACGCGCGGAACAGCGGCGCTCGGTCTGGCCGGACTTCTTGCCCTTGGAGCCGTGGCCTCGAACGACGCCGAGGCGAAGCGCGTCGGCGGCAGCCAAAGCATTGGGCGACAGTCGCAGGCGGCGTCGCCGTCCGGCCAGGGGCAACGCAGCCAGCAGGCGCAACCCGCGCAGCAGGCAGGGCAGACACCAGCGGCCACCGGTGCCGGCCGCTGGATGGGCCCGCTCGCTGGTCTCGCCGCCGGCCTGGGCATTGCGGCGTTGCTCTCATCGTTTGGTCTGGCTGAAGGGCTGGCGCAAATGCTCTCGAATGCTTTGTTGATCGGCCTGGTGGTGCTTGCCGGCGTGATGCTGTTCCGCTTTATCGCCAATCGGCGTCGACCGAATCTGGCTTATTCAGGGAACCGGCAGCAATCGAACAACTCACCGTTTCTGAATCAGGTTGGACAATCGCGGCCTGACACGAACTTGCGCGACTGGCAACGAGCCGCGATGGGATCGACTGGCGCGGCGGGTAGCGTGAACGCACGGGAGCCCGCGCTCGCGGACCAGGCTGCATTGCTGGTAACGGCGAAGGCTATGTTCATGCGTCTTCAGGGCGCGTGGGACCGCAATGAGCAAGGCGATCTGTTCGAACTGACCACGCCGGAGATGTTCATGCGGCTCAAACAGGACCTGGAGGCACGGGGTCACGAGCCGAGCCGTACGGACGTGACGCAACTCGAAGCCGAAGTGCTGGGCACGGAAGACACCGTTAATGAAACGCTCGTCAGCGTCCGCTTTTACGGTCAGATGCGGGAAGACGACGCACAGACCGCCCAGCCGTTCCAGGAGATCTGGAACATCGTCAGGAGCACACAGGGCGACCAGGCATGGCGACTGGCGGGCATCCAGCAGATGGACCGCTAAAGGAACACAGTTGGAACGCGGTTGAAACCGGCAGCGGCTTGCTGCCGGTTATTCCCTATCTACGCCTCATTCTTGTCAGCCGATACTCACGCGGCCGGACACTGTCAAAGAAGCCCACATCGAAGCCCTGGTTGCGTGATGTCTGGACAATGAATGTCTGGAGCGCTGCCGACAGGCGAACTGTGCGCGCCACAGACCCATTTTCGGAATGAAGCCAGGTGAACACGCAGGCGTTGACCTGCGTCAATTGGCTGGCGTCTGGGTGAAATAGCCTGAGGTCAGTTATCCGCTGCCGCGATGCGGTGCGCTCGGCGATCTGACTGTCGGATACCCGGAGGTGGATGATGATCGATGCTGCATTCGCTAGACCACGCCGGTAAAAACCCTGCACGACATTCGAGGTTGCCGGAAATTACCTCGTTTACGCCTAAAACCGGAGACACGAAAAATGGAAGAAGATCTTGTTCAAAGGATAGAGTCAAATCCCAAGTACCGACAACTGGTGGCAACGCGTTCGTCGTACGGTTGGCTCCTGACGGCAATGATGATGGTCGTCTACTATGGCTACATCCTGCTGGTTGCATTTGGCAAGAATCTGCTTTCCGCCAGGATTGGCTCCGGCGTGATGACCTGGGGCATCCCGATCGGGCTGTTCGTGATCGTTTTTACTGTGGCCATTACGGGAATCTACGTTCGGCGCGCCAACCGGGAATTCGATGACCTCACCGCTCAAATTCGCAGTGAGGTGCTGTGATGACTAAATTCCAACGTGGTTTGTGCGCATTGACGCTGTGTGCCGTGGCCGGCACGGTCTGGGCTGCAGGGGGTGACCTCGGCCAGTTGCAGAAGCAGCCGACCAACTGGACAGCGATATCGATGTTCGCTGTTTTTGTTGTGTTCACGCTGTTCATCACGAAGTGGGCCGCGAGCAAGACAAAATCCGCTGCGGAGTTCTACACGGCGGGTGGCGGGATTACGGGCTTCCAGAACGGGCTTGCCATCGCCGGTGACTATATGTCCGCTGCGTCGTTTCTCGGCATTTCGGCGGCGGTCTATTTGAATGGCTACGACGGACTGATCTATTCGATCGGCTTTCTGGTCGGATGGCCGGTCATTACCTTTCTGATGGCGGAGCGCCTGCGTAATCTTGGTCGCTTCACTTTCGCCGACGTTGCCGCATATCGTTTTCAACAGACGCCAATCCGCGTGTTCGCGGCATCCGGTACGCTGGTTGTGGTGGCGTTTTACCTGATCGCGCAGATGGTCGGCGCAGGCCAGTTGATCAAGCTGCTGTTCGGTCTGGAATACTGGGTCGCGGTCGTGATCGTCGGCAGTTTGATGATGGTCTATGTTCTGTTCGGTGGCATGACGGCGACCACATGGGTTCAGATCATCAAAGCGGGCTTGCTGCTGGCGGGCGCGAGCTTCATGGCGTTCATGGTGCTGGCGCAGTTTCACTTCAATCCGGAAGCGCTGTTCGCCAAAGCGGTCGAGATTCATGCGAAGAAGGACGCAATCATGGGTCCGGGCGCCTTTATCAAAGATCCGATCTCGGCGATCTCCTTCGGCATGGCGCTGATGTTCGGTACGGCAGGCCTGCCGCATATTCTGATGCGCTTCTTCACCGTGCCGAGCGCCAAGGAGGCGCGCAAGTCCGTGTTCTGGGCAACCACATGGATTGCCTACTTCTACCTTCTGACATTCATTATCGGCTTCGGCGCCATCGTTCTCGTCAGCACCAATCCGGTATATAAGGATGCGCTCGGCGGGCTGCTGGGCGGCAACAACATGGCAGCCATCCATCTTGCGAATGCAGTGGGCGGCAACGTGTTTCTCGGCTTCATCTCCGCCGTGGCCTTCGCAACGATCCTTGCGGTTGTCGCCGGGCTGACGCTATCTGGCGCTTCGGCGGTATCGCACGATCTCTACGCGACGGTGTTCAAGAAGGGCAAGGCGGCCAGCGATAAGGAACTCCGTGTTTCGCGGATCACGACAGTAGCGCTGGGCATCGTGGCGGTGATCCTTGGCATTGCCTTCGAGAAGCAGAACATCGCCTTCATGGTCTCGCTGGCCTTTGCGATTGCGGCATCGGCAACGTTTCCGGTGCTGTTCATGTCGGTGTTGTGGAAGGATTGCACGACACGCGGCGCCACCATCGGTGGCTTTCTCGGGCTGATTACGGCGGTTGGGCTGACGCTCGTCTCCAAGTCGGTGTGGGTGGATGTGCTCGGTCACAAGGATGCGATTTTCCCCTATACGTCGCCCGCCCTGTTTTCCATGACCGCGGGTTTTGTCGGGATCTGGCTGTTCTCGATTCTGGACAGGAGCGAGCGCGCACGCATCGACCGCGCGGGGTATCCGGCCCAGAAAGTCCGTTCGGAAACCGGTATCGGTGCATCGGGCGCATCCGGCCATTGACCTGGGCGGACGCGGCACGAGAAGCCTCGAAACCATCCGGAGCTTCTCGTGATGCAACCGGGCGTTCATGGCGCGCAGCCGCCGTGACGCTATTGTTCAGGTGCCCGCAATATCGCCGCTGCTGAAAGAAGGTTCGCAAATCCTTTTGCGGGAGATGCCCATGTCGCATCGCACCCTTGCCGGCCAGCGCCTGATCGCTTTGTTCGTGCTGGGCTGGCTGGTGTTCAACTATCCTTTGCTGGCCTTGTTCAACGACACGCGAACCTGGTTGGGCCTTCCGCTCCTGTACGGATATCTGTTCGCCGCGTGGGCGCTTTTCATCGTTTTGCTTGCCGTCATCGTCGAACAGGGGGCTTCGCGTAAAACATCCACGCGGGCCGTCGGATCCGAACCGGCATCGAAGGACTGAGATGCTGGACGGCTGGGTCATCGCACTGGCGTCGCTCGTCTATCTGGGTGTGCTGTTTGCGGTCGCGTTTTACGGCGACCGGCGCGCGGATGCGGGCACGAGCATCATCAACAGCCCCTACGTCTACGCGTTGTCTCTCGCGGTTTACGCGAGTTCCTGGACGTACTATGGCAGCGTTGGTCGAGCGGCCAGAAGCGGCGTCGGCTTCATGCCGATTTATCTCGGTCCCACCCTGGTGGCGGCGCTGTGGTGGACCGTGTTGCGCAAGATGATCCGCATCAGCAAGAACAATCACATCACGTCGATCGCGGATTTCATGGCTTCGCGCTACGGCAAGAGCGCGCTGCTCGGCGGGCTCGTCACGCTGGTGGCGGTGGTCGGACTCGTGCCTTACATCGCGCTGCAACTGAAGGCCGTATCCGCCAGCGTCGCCGTCCTGACGCATGCCCCCGGCATTGCCAGCGGGCGTGCCGAAGCCGGGCCCTGGTGGTCGGACCCAACCCTGTATATCGCGCTCCTCCTGGCGACGTTCACCATTGTGTTCGGAACGCGCCACCTCGATGCTTCCGAACGCCACGAAGGCATGGTCGCCGCGATCGCCTTCGAGTCCCTCGTGAAGCTCGTCGCGTTTCTAGCCGTAGGGGCGTTCGTCACGTTCGGAATCTACGATGGCTTTGGAGATCTGTTTGCGCGGGCGCAGGCGATCCCCGCATTGAACGCCTTGCTGACGCTGCATGGCGGAGAGGCAGGCGCAGGCGGTGCGGCGTTTGGGAGTTGGGCGTCACTGACCGTGTTATCGATGCTGTCGATCATGCTGCTGCCCCGCCAGTTCCAGATTGCCGTAGTGGAGAACATGGACGAAAACCACGTCGCGAAGGCTGTCTGGGTGCTGCCGCTGTATCTCCTCGCGATCAACGTCTTTGTGTTGCCGATTGCGTTCGGCGGAACGATGAATTTCTCCGGCGGTGCCGTGGACCCGGACATGTTCGTGCTGGCGCTGCCCATGCGTGAGCATCAACTGGCGCTCACGCTCTTCGTGTTCATCGGCGGGTTGTCGGCTGCGACCGGCATGGTGATCGTCGAAACCATCGCGCTCAGCACGATGGTCTGCAATGACATTGTGATGCCCGTGCTGTTACGCCTGCAATCATTGCAATCCGACCGGCGCGCGAACTTCCCCGGACTGCTGCTCACGATCAGGCGCGCCGCGATCGTGCTGCTGATGATGCTTGGCTATGCCTATTTCCGGCTTGCCGGCGAAGCGTACGCGCTGGTCTCGATCGGCTTGATTTCGTTTGCGGCGGTAGCGCAGTTCGCGCCTGCGATGCTCGGGGCGATCTACTGGAAAAACGGCACCCGGCCCGGCGCGCTGACCGGCTTGAGCGCGGGATTCCTGCTATGGGCCTATACGCTCTTGCTACCTTCGTTTGCCGAATCCGGCTGGTTGCCGCGTGGCTTTCTCGCGCAAGGACCGCTCGGCATCGAGTGGCTCAGGCCGAGGCAACTGTTCGGTCTGCAGGGGCTGGACGAAGTCTCGCATGCGCTTTTCTGGAGCATGCTGGCGAACGTCGCGGGCTTTGTCGGCGTGTCGCTCGCAAGCGGGCAGAGCGTGGTGGAAAAGACCCAGGCTGCTTTGTTCGTCGACGCCTATGCGCACACCGGCGACGCGCTCCGCCCGGACATCTGGCGCGGCAGCGCCTCGACCGAAGCGGTGCTCGAGCTGTTGCGGCGCTTCCTCGGTTCAGCTGCTGCCGACGACGCATACGCGCGCTTCCACCACGAACGTGGTGGCACGAACTCGCCCACCGCGGACGCCGACCTCGTGCGCTTCGCGGAGAGGCAACTTGCCGGGGCGATCGGCGCGGCGTCGGCGCGGGCGATGATAGCGACGGTCGTCGACGAGGAGCCGCTCGGGTTGAACGAAGTGATGGCGATACTGGATGAAACCTCTCAGGTAGTCGCCTACAGCCACCAGCTCGAGCAGAAGTCGCGCGAGCTGGAGAGTGCATCGGCGGAACTCAAGGCAGCCAACGCGCGGCTCAGCGAGCTCGACCGTATGAAGGACGATTTCATTTCGACGGTCACCCACGAATTGCGCACACCGCTCACGTCGATCCGCGCGTTCTCGGAAATCCTGCGCGAGCATCCCGATCTGCCGGCCGCGAAGCGCGGCGAATACCTCGATATCGTGATCAAGGAGAGCGAGCGGCTCACGCGGCTCATCAACAATGTGCTCGACCTCGCCAAGATGGAATCGGGCAGCGCGCAATGGCATGCCGAGCCGCTCGACCTGAAGCAGGTCGTCGAAGACGCGGTGAACGCTACCCGCCAGATGTTCGCCGAACAACGCATCGAGCTCGAACTGGACCTGCCGGCCGCGGTGCCGCTAGTATTGGGCGATCACGACCGTCTGATGCAGGTGGTGCTCAATCTGCTGTCGAATGCGGCGAAGTTCTGCGACCGTGCCGGCGGGCGCGTCGGGGTGCGGCTCGTCCGGGTGGGTGCAGCGCTACGCGTCGAGGTGCGCGACAACGGTCCCGGCGTGCGTGCGCAGGATAGGGAACTCATCTTCGAGAAGTTCCGGCAGGGAGGCGACACGATCAGCGGCAAGCCGCAGGGCACCGGCCTCGGACTGCCGATCAGCCGGGAAATCGTCCGCCATTTCGGTGGTACGCTGAGGCTGGAAAGTGCGCCGGGAGAGCCGGGAGAAGGAGAGGGCGCCGTGTTCGTGTTCACGCTACCCCTCGCGAGCGCGACGGAGACAACGTCATGACCTATAAAGTCCTCATCGTCGACGACGAACCGAACATCGTCATCTCGCTGGAATTCCTGATGACCGAGTGTGGCTACGATGTGGCGATTGCGCGGGACGGAGCGCAAGCCCTTGAGCAGATGGCCGCGTTCCAACCCGACCTCGTGCTGCTCGACGTCATGCTGCCGTTGCGCAACGGCTTCGAGGTCTGTCAGACGATTCGCGAAAACAGCGCGTGGAATCGAACGAAGGTGGTGATGTTGTCGGCGAAGAGCCGCGACCTCGAGGTGAGCAAGGGCCTCGCGCTCGGTGCCGATGCGTACATCACCAAGCCGTTCTCCACGAGGGAACTGGTCGAGCAGGTGCGCTCGCTGCTCGCGCGACATGACCGAAGCGACGAATGATCGTCACGATGATCGCCAGACGTCGGTTTGGCATTGCATTGGCACTGCTGTTCGCAGTGCAGGTGCTTATTGGCGCCGCGATTCTTGCGTCTCTCGCGCTCGACGTCCCCAACGCGCAGCGCGCATGGTTGCGCGAGATGCTGCTGCAACGGGCCGCGGTCTGGATCGCCCTCTCAACGCTGCTGCTGTTCGCACTGGGCTTCGGCCTGAAAGCGCTGTTCGACGCCTATATCACACCGGTCGCGCGACTGGCTGAAGACGCCGTGCTGCTCGCGGCCAACCCTGGGCACCGCATCACGGTGCGGGGCGCGCGCGACGTGCGCGTTCTGGTCGAGAAGCTGAACGCGCTTGCCGCCGCACATCAAACGCTGCACAGCGACGTACAGGAAAAAATCGAACTCGCGAACCGTGCGCTCGCCGAAGAAAAGAACCGGCTCGCTGCGCTCATGGCGGAACTCGCGCTGAGCGTACTGGTGTGCAATATCGACGGGCGCATCCTGCTTTTCAACACTCGCGCGAGGCAGTTGCTGCGAACCGGCCATCAGGGCGTCTCGGCCATCGGGCTTGGGCGCTCGGTTTTCGGCGTGATCGAGAGCGGTCTCGTCCTGCACGCGCTGGAACAAATCCAGCACCAGTTGCGGGACCCGCGCGACGACATGGCGCCACCCGTTTGCGCCTTCGTTGCGACGCTTGCGGACGGGCAAAT
Organism: Paraburkholderia sp. RL17-380-BIE-A; assembly: GCF_046028085.1. Classification (NCBI taxonomy): domain Bacteria; kingdom Pseudomonadati; phylum Pseudomonadota; class Betaproteobacteria; order Burkholderiales; family Burkholderiaceae; genus Paraburkholderia; species Paraburkholderia sp. RL17-380-BIE-A. The sequence goes on along the minus strand of NZ_JARESQ010000015.1, from coordinate 41,640 downwards.
CGTGCGCGCGCACATGGCGCCCGTATTCGATAGCGCCCGCGCACTCAATGGCTTCGTGCTCACGCTGGAAGACATTACGCGCCACGTCGAGGCGGATAACCGGCGCGACGCACTGGTGCAGTCGCTGACGCAAGACACGCGGGCAACGCTCGCGAATATCCGCGCGGCGGTCGAGACCATCCAGACCTTTCCGGGCATGAGCGGCGCGAAGCGGACTCAGTTCACCGCCATCATCGGCGACGAATCGATGCGCCTCGCCGCTCAGATCGAGCGCGCGGTGCAGCAGGGCAGCAACGCTACGGACAGCCGTCGGGAACTCGAAGACATGCGTGGCGCGGACCTGATCGCTTTACTGATGCGGCGCATCGGAGGCCCATCACTGCGCGTCACGGCCGGCGACACCATTGACGCCACCTTGTGGCTCAGGGTCGACAGTTACGCATTGACGCAGGCGCTCGCCTATCTATCGCGGCGGCTCGCGGCTGACGCGGGCGTGACCGAACTGCGCTTCGATTTGCAGCGCGCCGATCGGCTGGCGCATCTGGATCTCGTCTGGAGCGGCGCGCCGTTGGCCGCCGACACGTTAAGGGCGTGGGAGCACGCACCGCTTCCGGTCAGTGCTGGGGGCCTGGCGCTTACGCTGAATTCGGTGATCGCGCGCCACGGCGGCGAATCGGTATATCGTTGCGAGCCGGCCGAGGGCAGGGCGCGCTACCGCGTGATGCTGCACGCCGCCGAGCCCCGGAGTGCGCTCGATATTGCACCGCCGCCGACAGGCCGGCCCGAATTCTACGATTTCGATCTTTTTCATCAGCCGGGACAGAGCGCCGAGATCGATCAGTGCCTGCTCTCGCAACTCAGCTATACGGTGTTCGACACCGAGACCACCGGGCTCGATCCCGCCGCGGGCGACGAAATCATCTCTATCGGCGCCTTGCGAATCGTCAATGGACGATTGCTCCAGCAGGAAACGTTCGACCGGCTGATCGAGCCGAGAGGCTCGCTGAGCGCCGAATCGACCAGTATTCACGGCCTGACTCACGCAATGCTCAAGGGACAGCCGCGGGTCGAAGCAGTGCTGCCGCAGTTCCACGATTTTGCGGCGGACACCGTGCTCGTCGCGCACAACGCCGCGTTCGACATGCGATTTCTGCAAATGCTCGAAGCGAGGACCGGCGTGGCGTTCAGGCAGCCGGTCCTCGATACGCTGCTCCTGTCGCAGGTGATCCACCCTCATCAGCCTGGGCACTCGCTCGAGGCGATCGCCGCGCGCCTCGGCGTGCCGGTGATCGGCCGGCACACCGCGCTCGGCGACGCCATCGTCACCGGCGAGGTGTTCCTGCGGATGATCCCCTTGCTGGCGGAGAAAGGCATAGTCACGCTAAAAGATGCCCGCGATGCCGCGCAGCAGACCCTTTACGCGCGAATCCGCTACTGAGGAGTGCACACCCGATGGATGATTCCGCCACCTCCGGGCCCGATGCTGTTTTCGACCCGCAAACCGTCGCGGGTCGCGCGCTCGCGCACGACCTGCGACACGCTCATCGCAGCATAGCCGACGCGAACGATGCCGCGTCTTTGCAACTGGCCGCTGCGACGGTGCGCAGGCTCGTGCATTGCGCGGTGGGCGAGGCGGCTCCGGCACCGCTCACCGGACTTTTCTCCACGCTGAACGACCAGATCACGCGCCGCGCAATCGAGTTGACCTGCGCCGGGACACCCATGCAGGAAGCGCGCTGGTGCTGGATCGCGCTGGGCAGCGAAGGGCGTCAGGAACAGACGCTGTCGAGCGACCAGGACAACGGCATCATTTTCGCTGGCAGCGGTGGCGCCACGGCGCTGCGGAAACAACTGTTGCCGCTTGCGCTGCGCATCAATGAAGCGCTCGATGCCTGCGGCTTTCCCTTGTGCACCGGGCAGATCATGGCGAGCAATCCGCAGTGGTGTCTCGACCTGCACGAATGGCGGGAGCGCTTTGCGACATGGATCAGCGAGGGCGACCCGCAGGCGCTCCTTAACGCGAGCATTTTCTTCGACTTGCGCCCCCTCTATGGCGCCTTCGATCTGGCCGAGGTGCTCGCCGACTGGCTCGAAGAGATCGTGCCGGACAATCCGCGCTTTCTTTACCAGATGACGGAGAACGCATTGCGGCGCAAGGCGCCGCTCGGCGTGGTGCGTGATTTCGTGGTCGAGAAGGGGGGCGAATTCGCCGGCACGCTCGATCTCAAACTGCATGCCGCGACGCTGTTCGTCGACGCGGCCCGGATCTACGGCCTCGCCCTTGGCGCTCGCACGAGCAATACGGCGGATCGCTTTCGACGGGCTGGAGAGGCGCAACGCCTGGATCAGCGCGATGTGGATTCGTGGATACAGGCGTTTTATTTCATCCAGAAGCTTCGGCTGGAAAATCAGCAGCGCTGTTATGAGCGTGGCTTGCCCATGCACAATCACGTCAATCCAGACGAACTGGGCCCGCTGACACGGCGCGCTCTGCTCGACACGCTTCGCCAGGCGCGTGCCCTACAAAAGCGCCTCGCGTTGGACTACCTCGACACGTGTCGAGGGCTTTGAGCAAACCCAGCAAATTGACGCGCAGATAGAACGCAATCCGGCGCGTCCCGAACACATCATCACCGAGTCGGGCGTGGAATACCGGCTGGTCGGCGTGCGTTGACTTTCACGGGATTTTTATGCGGTCTGCTGCAATCGTTTCGCGCTCTTTACGAGGTCCTCCGTATAGTGAGCGACTGGTTTTTCGACGTGGAAAAACCGCGAAATTAGCAGGGGTTAATATGGCATTCAAACAAACCAAGGGCGGTATGACCGTCGAGGCTTGCGTGTTTCCCGCTCCGGGTCACATGTTCAAAGGCGCCTTGCGCGTGACGACCATCAGACACGACAAACAGATCCAGCAGATCACCGGGCGCGGCTGCGGACGGCCGATGCCCAGTTCCGCGCAAGCGCTGGAATTGGCCGAACTCGAAGCGCGCCGCGTGCTCGGCGTCTGACAAGCCATGACACCGTCAAGACAGGCCATGATGTTCAGGGGGCTGTGCAAGCTCATCGCTATCGTTTTCGTCACCAACCAGGTTCTCACAACGCTTTTCACGTACGCCACCCAGCAACTCGACGCCGCGCTGCCGTCCGACTCCATGTGGATTTTCAGCTGTCTGACCTGCGGGCTGGTGACGCTGTGGCTACAGGCCGACGCGCGGCGTGCTTTCGGTTTCGCGCGGGAAAAGGGTTTCGTGAAGAAGGGCGCCGACGGCAAGCAGGATCTGCAGATCGCCGCGGACTGCCCGAAACGCTGGCTCGTGATCCTGCATGTCGAACTCAATCCGGCGGCGATCCAGGCATAACGGTGGTCTGGCCGTATCTCGGCGAGCCGCGTAAAAAGGCTGATACTTTTTACGCGGCGTTAATGCGGCGTTGGCTAAGCTCGAGTTACACGCTGATCGACACCCAGGATTTCTCGATGATACGAATGCTGATTCCCGTCCTCGACCATAGCGGCGCCGTCGAGGCTGCGCGCTACGCCGCGTTCATGTTCCTCGAGCGTGGCGTCACGGAGGTCGAACTGCTGGAAGTCCTCGAACCGGTCGGGGAGGGGCGGGCGGCAGCCTTCCACTCGCGTAGCTCCCTCTTGCGTCACGAGAAGCAGGTCATGCTGAAAGCGTTGATCGACGCCCGCACGATTCTCGAAGAAGCCGGTGTGCCCTACCGCTGGAAACGCGTCTTCGGCCACCGCACGAAAGCGGTTGCGGATTACGCGGCCACGACCCGGCCCGACGTGATGGTGATCGACGCGAGCCATATGGGCTTCTTTCGCAGGCTGGCCGTGCTCGCGTCGCTGTCGAGGCGCACGGTCACGCCGGTCACGATGGTTCATTGAATGGCAACAAAACCGGCCTAGTGCGACACCTGCTGTTGTCCCGGTTTCCGAGGGTCGGCAAGCTCGCTGTCGGACCATCCGCCGCCCAGATCGCCGATCAACGACGCCGCGTCGAGCAGCCGTGTTTGCTGCACGTTCAATGCGGTCTGCTGAAGGTTCAACTGCGTGGCCTGCGCGGTCGCGACGGTTGTAAAGTCCACCGTGCCCGCCTGGTATTCATTGCGCGCAATCTCGGTGCCGCGCGTCGCGTCGCGTACCGCGCGCTCCAGCACCTCGGCTTGCTGCGCGAGGATACGCAAGCCGGCGAGGTCGTTCTCCACGCCCTGGAACGCCGTCAACACCGTGCCGCGATAATTGGCCAGCGCCGCGTCGTAAGACGCTTTGGCCGCGTCGACCTGCGCGCTGCGTTGCCCGCCGTCGAACAGCGTCTCGCTCGCCTGGCCGCCCAACGACCAGACATAGTTGGCGATATGCAGCAGGCCGTTCAACGGCGACTGCGTGAAACCGTCCAGCGCGGATAGCGAAATCGTCGGGTAATAGGCGGCGACGGCCACCCCGATCGCGGCGTTCTGTGCCGCCATTTGCCGCTCGGCGGCGGCAATGTCGGGCCGGCGCTCCAGGAGCGTGGATGGCACGCTGACCGGAATGGACGGCAGCGTCGGCAGCGTGGTGTTCGTGGGCACGTCCAGTTCTTCCGGATTCCTGCCGACCAGCACGGCGATCGCATGAACGTATTGAGCGCGCGCGACACCCAGCGCAATCAGACTCGATTGGGCCGACTCCAGTTGCGTTTGCGCGCTCACCAGATCGGAGGGCGGCACGGTGCCGGCCTTGTCCTGCTCTGCGACCACGCGCAACGATTGCTCGAACGCCTCGACGGTGTGCTTGAGCAAGTCGATATTGACATCCGTTACGCGCAGATCGATCACCGCGTTGGCGAGCGCGATCTGTTCGGAAAGTGTCGCGTTGGCGAGCGTTGCCTGGCTTGCCTGCGCGGTCGCGGCGCTTTCCTCGATATTGCGGCGCACGAGGCCCCATAGGTCGGGCGCCCAGCTCGCGTTGGCTTCGAGCGAGCCGGCGTTGTTGATGCGCTGGAAGCTGCTCGCGCCCGCACCGCCCAGCAGATTGCTGCTCAGATTGCCCGTCGAAGAACGTTCGCGGGTCGCCGATCCGGTAATGCCGATGGTGGGGAACAGGGCGCTGCGCGCGAGCCGCACTTCGGCCAGCGCCTGCTGGTAGTTCGCATAGCTCTGGCGCACGGTCTGGTTCGACACCGACACGAGCGGTTCGAGTTCATTGATGAGCGGGTCGTTGAAGGCGGTCCACCAGTCTCCCTTCGGGCGTTCGGCGGCGGGCTGCGCCTCGGTCCAGCCGGGCAGTTCTTTCCACGCGGCGGGCGTCGCGACGGGCGGCCGATGGTAATCCGGGCCGACCATGCAGCCGCCTGTCAACACGGTCGATAACGCCAGCAATGCGCCGGCGAACCTGGTGGGGGAGATCGTCTTCATCATGCGCTCGTATCTGGTGCTTCTCCGCGGCGATTCCATGGCAGGCGCGCGGACCATTTCGCGAGTCGCGCGCGTAGCCGGTCGAGGTACAGGTAGATCACCGGCGTCGTGTACAACGTGAACACCTGGCTCACGAGCAGGCCGCCCATGACCGTCACCCCGAGCGGCTGGCGCAACGATGCGCCCTGACCGATGCCGATCGCAAGCGGCACCGCGCCCAGCACGGCGGCCGCGGTCGTCATCATGATCGGGCGCAGCCGCACTACGGCGGCCTGGTGAATCGCATCGCGCGCATTCATGCCTTCATGGCGTTGCAGCTGGATCGCGACGTCGACCATCATGATGCCGTTTTTCTTGACGATGCCGATCAGAAGGATGATGCCGATCATCGCGATCACCGAAAACGGCGTGCCGAAAATCAGCAGCGCGAGTGTTGCGCCGATGCCGGCGGACGGCAGCGTCGACAGGATCGTGAGCGGGTGAACCGTATTCTCGTACAGCACGCCGAGCACGAGGTAGACCACCAGCAATGCGGCGAGAATCAGCAGCGGGACGGCGCCCATGGACTGCGCGTAGGCCTGCGCGGCGCCCGCGAACGCGCCGTGCACCGACGCGGGCATGCCGATGTCGCGCTCGGCCTGCGCAATGAGCTGGCCGGCTTCGCTTAAGGATCCGCCTGCCGGCAGATTGAACGAGATGGTGCCGGCCACGAGGCCGCTCTGGTGATTCACCTGGGTGGCGGTGTGGCTGTTCGAGAAGGTCATCATGGCGGCGAGCGGGACCATGGTTTCGGCCGCGGTGCTGTCCGCGCTGCCGCTGGAATTGCCGCCCTTGCTGTTAGAGATGCTGTTGGTCTGCTGGTTCGCTTCGGCGTCGGCGTTCTGCGAGTTGGTATTGGCACTGGCGCTTGACGCGCTGCTGACGGCCGTCGCCTGCTGCATGGCTTTGACGGTGGCGCGGGACATCTGCGTTTGCTGCGTGCCGTTCGCGTTGCCGGCGGCCGTGCTGAGGAAGATCTGGTTGAGCGCCTGCGGATACTGCCAGTAGGCCGGCGCGACCTCCATCACCACGAAGTACTGGTTCAGCGCGTTGTAGATGGTGGACACGGTGCGCTGGCCGAAGGCGTCGTACAGCACGTTGTCGATCTGATTCGGCTGGAAACCGTAACGCGCGGCGCTCGCGCGGCTGAAGTTCACGTAGGTCTGCAAGCCGTTCTGCTGGAGGTCCGAGTTCACGTCTTCCAGCTTCCCGCGGTATTTGCCGAGTTCGGTGACGAGTTTCGGCACCCATGTGAAGAGCGCGTTCGCGTCGTCGCTGGTCAGGGTGTACTGATATTCGGCCGCGGCCTGGCGCCCGCCGATCTGCAAATCCTGCTGCGCCTGCAGGAAAAGCCGCGCGCCCGACACGGCATTGAGCCTGGGGCGCAGCCGGTTGACCACCTCCGTCGCCGACAGATGGCGTTGCGCAAGCGGCTTGAGTTCGATGAAGACGTTGGCCGTGTTCAGCGCGCGCCCGCCGGTGAAGCCCGCCACCGACGCCACCGCCGGGTCCTGCTTCACGATCGCCTGCAATTGCGCGAGCTTCTTTTCCATGGCGTTGAACGACACGCTCTGATCGGCAATGATCTGGCCGATCAGGATGCCGGTGTCCTGTTCCGGAAAGAACGTCCCGGATAGCAGACGGACCAGGAACACGTTGAGCACGAGCAGGCCGATCAACAGCAGGACGACCGCGAGCGCATGATCGAGCGCCGCCGCGAGCGAGCGCGCATACGCGTTCTTGAAGCGCTCGAACTGCGCCTCGGCCCAGCGCGCCCAGCGCGCCTCTACATGCATCGTGCGCTCGCGGCTGAGCAGGTAGGCGCACATGACCGGCGTGATGGTCAGCGAAATCAGCAGCGAGAGCAGGATCGCAATGGAGAGCGTGACGGCGAACTCATGAAACAGCAGCCCGACAATGCCGGGCATCAACAGGATCGGCAGAAACACCGCGATCAGCGAGAGGCTCATCGAGATCACCGTGAAGCCGACCTCGGCGCTGCCGCGCAGCGCGGCTTCCTTGGGATCGAGCCCGGCTTCGAGATGACGCACGATGTTTTCCAGCACCACCACGGCGTCGTCGACCACGAAGCCGGTGCCGATCGTCAACGCCATTAGCGAGAGGTTGTCGATGCTATAGCCGAGCAGATACATCGGTCCGAACGAGCCGACGATCGACAGCGGCAGCGCGACCGCCGGAATCAGCGTGGCGCGCGGCGACAGCAGGAACACGAAGACCACGCCCACTACCAGCAGCACGGCGATGAACAGCGTGCGCTCGGTGTCGGCCACCGAGGCCCGCACCGACTCCGAGCGGTCGATCGCGACGTTCACGTGGATCGCGCTCGGCAACGCGGCTTCGATGATCGGCAGGCGCGACTGGATCTGCTGGACCGTCTGCACCACGTTGCTGCCCGGCGTCGGATAGACGATCACGAGCACGGCCGACTTGCCGTTGTAGAGCCCGGCGTTGCGGATGTTCTCGTTCGAATCGCGCACCTGAGCGACGTCGCGCAGCAGGACGGGCGCGCCGTCGCGATACGCGATTACCACGTCGCGATAGGGCGCGGCCTTGCTGATCTGGTCGTTCGACGTGACCACATAGCGCTGCTCGCCCTGATCGATATGGCCTTTCGCGCTGTTCGCATTCGCCGCGCCGATCGCGGCGCGCACATCTTCAAGGCCGATGCCGTAGCTGTTCAGCTTGCCGGGTTCCAGTTCGACGCGCACCGAGGGCAATGCGCCGCCGCCGAGCGTGATCTGCCCGACGCCATCCACCTGCGACAGCTGCTGCTGGATCACCGAATCGGCGGAGTCATAGAGCTGGGCTTTGGTGAGCGTGTCCGAAGTCAGTGCGAGCACCATGATCGGTGCGCCGGCCGGATTGTACTGGCGGTACGTGGGATTGCTGCGCAGCGTGGTGGGCAGGTCGGCGCGCGCGGCCTGAATGGCGGCCTGCACGTCGCGCGCCGCGCCGTTGATATCGCGGTTCAGACCGAACACGACGATGATCATCGACGAGCCCACGTAACTGATCGAGGTGAGCTGGTTCACGTCGGCGATGGTGGCAAGGCGCCGCTCCAGCGGCTCGGCGACCGTGGCGGCCATGATCTCGGGACTCGCGCCCGCCATGTTCGCCTGCAGTGCGATCACCGGGAACGCAATGTTCGGCAGCGGCGCGACCGGCAGGCGGAAATAGGCGAGCGCGCCGGATATCAGGATCGCGACCGCCAGCAGCGCGGTCGCCACCGGGCGCCGGATGAAGAGCGCCGAGAGGTTCACGGCGTATTCTCCGGCGGCGCGGCCGCGCCTTCGCTGGCCGCGCGGCGCCGGCTGTTCACGCGCTGCGCGAGGCGGTCGAAGAACAGATAGATCACCGGCGTCGTGAACAGCGTCAGCACCTGGCTGAGCATGAGCCCACCGATGATCGCGAGGCCGAGCGGCCGGCGCAGTTCGGAGCCGGTGCCGGTGCCGAGCAGCATGGGCAGCGCGCCGAGCATGGCCGCGAGCGTGGTCATCAGGATCGGCCGGAAGCGCAGCAGCGACGCTTCGAAAATCGCTTCATGCGCCGGCTTGCCATGCACGCGCTCCGCTTCGAGCGCGAAGTCCACCATCATGATCGCGTTCTTCTTGACGATGCCGATCAGCAGCACGATCCCGATGATGCCGATCACGTCGAGATCGTTGCCCGCGATCATCAACGCGAGCAGGGCGCCGATGCCGGCCGACGGCAGCGTCGAGAGAATCGTCACCGGGTGGATATAGCTTTCGTACAGCACGCCGAGCACGATATACACGGCGACGAGCGCGGCGATCAGCAGATACACCTCGCTCGTGAGCGAATCTTCGAATGCCTGCGCCGCGCCCTGAAAAGACGACGTGATCGACGGCGGCAGGTTCACCGCGCGCTCGGCGTCGCGGATCTGTGCGACCGCGGCGCTCAGCGACGCGTCCTGCGCGAGGTTGAACGAGATCGTCACCGCCGGGAACTGGGCGAGATGGCTGATCATCAGCGGCGATTGCGTGATGCTGATCTTCGCGATGCCCGACAGCGGCACCTGACCGCTGCTGCTCGTCTGGCTCGGCAGATACAGGTTGCCGATCGACTGCACGGTGGGCAGTGTTTCGGGCTTCGCCACGAGAATCACGCGATATTGGTTGGACTGCTGAAAGATGGTCGAGACGATGCGCTGGCCGAGCGCGTCGTACAGTGCGTTGTCGATCGTGGCCGCGGTGATGCCATAGCGCGCGGCGAGTTGCCGGTTCACTTCGACGTTCACGCTCAGACCGTTGGTGTTCAGGTCGCTCGTGACGTCCGTGATCGCGGGAATCTGCTTCATGCGCGCGATCAGCGCGGGCACGTACTGATTGAAGGCCTGCTGGTTCGGCCCGCGCAGCACGAAGTTGTACTGGTTGCGCGAGATCGAGGTGTCGAGCGTCAGGTCCTGTTCCGGTTGCAGATACAGCCGAATGCCGGGCACCTCGGCGACTTCCTGCTGGATCCGGCGGCCGATTTCCGCGGCGCTCGCGGAGCGGTCGTCGCGCGGGCGCAGATTGATCAGGAAGCGGCCGTTGTTGAGCGTCGGATTGGTCCCGTCGATGCCGACATAGGAGGTGAGCGACACCACGTCGGGATCCTTCAGGATCGCGTCGGCGAGGGCGCTCTGACGCCGGACCATCGACGTGTACGACACCGAGTTGTCGGCCACGCTGATGCCCTGGATCACGCCCACGTCCTGCACCGGGAACAGGCCCTTCGGAATCACGATGTACAGGATCGCGGTAAGCGCGACGGTGACGAGTGCGACCACCAGCGTGAGCGTCTGGTGATCGAGCACCCAGCGCAGGCCGCGTTCGTACGCCGCGAGCGTTTTGTCGAACAGGCCTTCGCTGAACCGCTCGAAGCGACTCGGATGGCGCTGCGCCTGCGCGCGCAGGAGGCGCGCGCATAGCATCGGCACGACGGTCAGCGAGACCACCGCCGAAATCACGATCGTCACCGCCAGCGTGATCGCGAATTCGCTGAACAGCCGGCCGATCACGCCGCCCATGAACAGCAGCGGGATCAGCACCGCGATCAGCGAGACCGTCAGCGAGAGAATCGTGAAGCCGATCTGCCCGGCGCCTTCGAGCGCGGCTTCGAGCGGCGTCTTGCCTTCCTCCAGATAGCGCACGATGTTCTCGATCATCACGATCGAATCGTCGACGACGAAACCGGTCGCGATGATCAGCGCCATCAGCGAGAGGTTGTCGATCGAATAGTTGAGCTGGTACATCACGGCGAGCGTGCCGATCAGCGACACGGGCACGGAGATGCTCGGAATGATCGTGGCGGGCACGTTGCGCAGGAACACGAAAATCACCAGCACGACCAGCACCACGGCGAGCACCAGTTCGAAAGCGGCGTCCGAGACCGACGAGCGGATCACGCCCGTGGTGTTCGCCACCACCGTGACTTGCAGGCCGGCGGGCAGCGTCGATTCGAGCGCCGGCAACTGCTTCATGATCTGGTTCACCGTAGCGATCACGTTCGCGCCCGGCTGGCGCTGCACGTTCAGCACGATGGCCGGCGTGCGGTTGTACCACGCTCCACGCTCGACGTCCTGCGCGGCCTGGCTCACGCGCGCAACATCGCGCAGATACACCGGCGCGCCGTTCTGATAGGCGATCACGGTGGCCAGGTAGTCTTGCGGGTCGACGATCTGATCGTTCGCGTTGATCGTGTAGTCGAGTTCCGGTCCGTCGAAATTCCCTTTTGGCTGGCTCACATTGACGTTGGCGAGCAAGGTGCGCAGATCGTCGAGATTCAGGCCGTAGGCGGCGAGCTTCTGCGGGTCCGCTTCGACGCGCACGGCCGGCACGTTGCCGCCGGCGGTCGTGACGAGACCGACGCCGGAGACTTCGGAGATCTTCGTGGCGAGGCGATTGTTGGCGGTGTCCTGCAACTGCGTCAGCGACATGGACTTCGACGTGACCGCGAGCGTGAGGATCGGCTGATCGGCCGGGTTGACCTTCGCGTAGGTGGGCGGCGCGGGCAGCCCGGTCGGCAAAAAACTGTTGGCGGCGTTGATGGCCTGCTGCACGTTCTGTTCGGCAATGTCGAGACTCAGCGAGAGATCGAATTGCAGCGTGATCACCGACGCGCCTTCCGAACTGTACGAGACCATCTGCTGCAAGCCCGGAATCTCGCCGAGTTGCACTTCGAGCGGCGCCGTGACGGTGGTCGCCATCACGTTCGGGCTGGCGCCCGGGTAGAAGGTCTGGACCTGGATGGTCGGATAGTCGACGTCGGGCAGCGAGGAAACCGGCAGGAAGCGCACCGCGACCAGGCCGACGAGCACGAGCGCGACCATCAGCAGCGACGTCGCCACGGGCCGGAGGATGAACAGGCGGGAGAAGTTCATCGGCGCGTCGGCGGACTACGAAGCCATGGACGCCGCGCCGGGCGCTGCCGCCGCCGGCGTGCCGCTCGCGGCGGACGCGGGCGCCGCAGCCGGCGTTGCGCCTGAAGCGGCTGGTGGCTCCGAAGCCGGCGTTGCGCCTGAAGCGCCCGAAGTGCCCGCAGCCGGCCGGGCCGCGGATGCCTTGATCTTCACGCCGTCGCTCAAGCGGTCCATGCCATCGGTCACGACCACGTTGCCGGCTGCGAGCCCTGACGTAATCACCGTGTGCTGGCCATCGCCCGGTCCGAGCGTGACCTTGCGCACCGATACCGTGTTGTCGGCGTTGACCAGATACACGTAGTCGCCCGGCGCGCCGTTCTGCACCGCGGGCGTCGGCACCAGCACCACGTCTTGCAGCGTGTCGACCAGCAGCTTGACGTTGACGAACTCGTTGGGGAACAGCGCCTCATCGTCATTGGCGAACGACGCGCGCAGCGTGACCGTGCCGGTCGCCGTCGCCATCTGGTTGTTGATCGCGTACAGCGTGCCGGTCGCGAGCTGACGGGAGTTGTCGCTGCTGAACACCGTGACGGGGAGCTGCGCGCCTGCGTTGGTGCGGCGCAGCACCTTGTCGAGCGCGGTTTGCGGCACGGTGAACTGGACCGTGGTCGGCTTCATCGTCGTGATGACGGCAATGCCCGGCTGGCTCGACGCGGTGACGTAGTTGCCCGGATCGACGAGGCGCAGTCCGACCCGGCCCGCCACCGGCGCGGTGATATGGCAGTAGATCAGGTCGAGCGCGAATTGGGCGATGTTGGCTTCGTCGGCCTTGATCGCCGCTTCGTCCTGCTGGACGAGAAACTTCTGATCCGCATAGGTCTGCTCGGCGATCGACTTGCGCTCGTTCAGTTGCGTATAGCGCGCGAGATCGGCGCGCGCCTGGGCGAGCGCCGCCTTGTCCTTGGCGAGTTGCGCCTCGGCCTGGCGCTTGCTGATTTCGTATTGGCGCGGATCGATTTGCGCGAGGAACTGACCTTTCTGCACGTCCTGCCCTTCGCGGTAACCGACGGCGGTCAAGTAGCCGCTCAGTTGCGGCAAGACGGTGACGGTGGCAACGGGCGTGACCGTGCCCAGCTCGCTCAGGATTTCCGGCATCGATCCGGTGGTTGCGGCGGCGACCGTCACGACCTGGGGCGCAACAGTGGGTTTGGGCGCCTTCGAGCGCAGCAGATGGAAGGCCACCAGTGCGATCAGCGCCAGCAGCACGACCGCGAGTACGAGGCGGCCTCTTCGGGGACGCCTCGCCTGGATTGACGGCGCTTCGCTCATGACGGCCTCCCGCGGGACTCGTGGCACCCGGCGAACACCGCCCATGGACGGCCAGGCCAATTGCTGTCGAAGCGCGTCATACGAACTCCCAGGATGGGTATCGCCGTTGCCGGCGACAGGAATCCAGACAATCAGTAGCAGAGTCTATCCGACTGTGGAGCTATTTCTCGCGGCATCGCCTGGACGGGGGTTTCGGTTTGTTACGGTAAGTCGACGAGACCCAGGTGTGACGGGGCCGCTGCCGAAGCGTCATGCAAGACGGGCCAAGGATTAAGGGGATAAGGGCCCCGCATGGACGGAAAAGTTACCCACAGAAAATGTTCATATCCTTGTGGACAAGTCCTGGCCAAGCGGGCTAACTGGTTGAGCACAGAGCGATTTCTTCGGCATGACAGGGAATGCGCTTACTCCACCGGCGAGGCGAGCAGCGACACCGGCACGCCATGGCAACTCACCCTGCCGACGATCGCCGCGCCGAGACTCGCACTGGATTTGGCGTGCGCGTCCAACGACGTGATCCCTCTGTCGACCCGCAGAATGTTGATGGGCCATGACGGCCGGGACAGCCGCTCGTGCGCGAAAGCGCCGACCCACAACGGTGTGGCGGACGTGCCGTTTTCCACGGCGTAACCACTGGGCCAGAAGCGCAGCACGTCGCGCTCGTCGCGCGTGTTGCCCGGACGCATGAAGACCACCGAGGACGGCACGCCATTGTTCAGCTTCGGCAAGACCGGCAGCGACACGGCCGCCACATTGGGCGAGGCGAGCGAGAGCAGGCTGTGCGCCGACACGTCCGTGCCCTCCACCCAACCGTGGGCGCGCAACTGCCCGCGGATCGAATCGAGGTTCGAGGCCCACTGCAGTGTGAGCGGCTCCATGCTGTCGCCGCCCATATCCGAGCGGTAACACGGCAGACGTTTCCACACGGAGAGCGTCCACTGCGCCTGGGTGACGAGCACGGGCGGCGGCCGCAACGCCGTATCCGGCGGCGGCGCGGGCATGGCCACGCCGAGTTGCAGGCCCACGCTGACCAGCATGACCAGCAGCACCACCAGCGGCATGAAGGTGCGCTCGGGCGGTGTTTCCGGGTGCCGCCACATTGCGGTCAGCGCAACGATCGCGACCCAGATGTAGGCGAGCGCGGCGCCGCCGATCGCATCGGATACCCAATATTTGCCGAAGTACAGTCCCGCGAGCGCGACCACGATCACGACGATCGCGCTCGCGGCCGCCACCATGACGCCTTCGAGCATGCCGACCCGGCGCGCCAGCAGGAACGCGAGGAAGCCGTACACGATAACGGTCGCGGCGACGTGATCGCTCGGAAATACATACGCGCCGACCATCAGATCATTCGGCGGCGCGCGGTGCATCGCGAACTGCAGCGCGAAGATCAGCAATTGGGAAAACACCACTGCCGCGAGCCAGTAGCCCATGGTGCGCCAGCGCCGTTCCAGCAGCATCCAGATCACGACCGTCACGATCAGCGCCGCGAGCGTGATGCTGCTGCCGAGCGTCGAGAGTCCCGCGAGAACGGTGTCGCTCCAGGGCGTGCGTACCGATTGCAGGAAGTGATAGACCGAGAGGTCTACTTGCGTGAGCGGATCGCCGCTGAGAACGTCTTCCAGCACGCCGAAGAACAGTGCGCCAGACACGATTACGACCAGCGACGTCAGCAGAATGCTGCTGGCGTCCGGTGTCGCCGGGTCGAGCATCTTGCGCGCGAAACGGCCGAACGGGCCGGGGTGCCGGCAAGCCCAGGCGCCCACCTGAAGCCCGGCCGCGCTCGACCACGCATTGGCATGCGAGAGCAGCACACGCGCGGCGCGAAAGCTCAGCCAGACGATACCCGCCAGCAACGCGATGATCACCACGAGCCGGAACGACACCGCGCCGGCCAGCAGAACCGAAGCGCCGAAGATCATGCCGGGGAGGATGTGGGCGGGTGCCCAGATTAGCGCCGAGAGCACGTTCATGCCGTAGAAAAGCAGTGGCGGCATGCGCAGCATGCCCGCCACCACCGGCACGATCGCCCGCAACGGGCCGATGAAGCGCGCCAGCACGACGCTCTTCGCGCCATGTTTGCGAAAGAAGCGGTGGCCAGCCTCGAGCACTTCGGGATGTTTGCGGAACGGCCAGAACTGGACGATCCGGTCTTTATAGCGGCTGCCGAGCCAGAAGCTCATGCCGTCGCCGGCGATGGCTCCCGCGATGGCCCACACGAAAACCCAGCCAAGGCTGAGCGACCCGGTGCCCGCCAGCGCCCCGGCGAGAAACATCGCGGTGCTGCCCGGAATGAAGGTGCCGATAACGGCGACGGCCTCCAGAAACGCCGCAAGGAAGATGACCGTGAGTGTCCAGCCCGGGTGGCCGGCCAGCAGATGCAGGAGGTGAACGTAAGCGTGCTCCATCGTGTGCGATCAGCCGTTTCTGGCATAACGATTGATCATAACGCGCACGGCGGCCGTCTTATTCCTTTTTAGAAACCGGCCTCCAGTGAAGCAGGCGAGGGTTCGCGAAGCGCGCAGTCAATCGCTCGATCTGGCGCCGCGAACGTGAAGGCGTGTGACGATCCGCATGGCGGTCGCGTTTGGCAGCGCGAGTCGCACGTTCAGATTTCGTCGCTGAATTCGTCGAGGAAACGTTGCAGGCGGGCATGGCGGATGCCGGCCAGCCGCGCGCCCGTGGCCGTCTGAAAACCCTCGGACAGTTTTAGCAGCTTGGTATGGAAATGGTCGAGCGTGAAGCGCGTGTCATCCAGCGGGCGCTGTGTTGCGTGTGGATCGGCTGGGTCGTACAAGGCGCGGCCCATCCGCCCGGCGACGTAGAAGCAGCGCGCCACGCCCAGCACGCCGATCGCGTCGAGCCGGTCGGCGTCTTGCAGCGTTTTCGCTTCGAGTGTGGTCGGCGTGACGGCTGCTGAAAAGCTGTGTGCTTCGATGGCGTGCGCCGTCGCCTGAACCTGCGCTTGTGCCCAGCCGAGCGACGCCAGCACGCGCGCCGCTTTTTCCGCCGATAGTCGCGAGGCCCGCGCGCGCAGCGGCGAATTCTTTTCGACCGCTACGCAGTCGTGTAGCAGCGTGGCGGCGAACAGGACCTGCGCATCGCCGCCTTCTTCCGCGTGGATCGACGCTGCGTTTTTCCAGACGCGTTGCAGATGCGAGGTGTCGTGCGAGCCGTCGCCGTTGTCGTCGCCCGCGTGCGGCAGGAGGGTTCGGGCCAGTTCCTGGAACGGGGCGAAAGGGGCGAAGGGGGCGAACGAGGCGGGTGTTATCGAAGGCATCGAAGCGGTCTGCGAAGAAAACCGTGGATTATCGCGTATCGTCCGTCGCGCCCCGATTTTCACTTCTGAACGAAGCGGGCTCGGCGTCGTCATACTGTTCGAGTGGTCCGCCATGCTGACACCGCGGCCGCGCAAATCGACGATGTAACGGAGTGGCCATGAAGACAGTATGGGGCGGTATCGTAGCGTCGGCGCTTATGATCGGCTGCACCGCGACGGCTTACGCGCAGCTTGTCGCTCGACCGGCCAACGCGGGCGGCTTTGGCTTGAATGGCGTGCAGTCCAACGGGCTCAACAACACGGGCGGCGCGGCGGCGAAGGGGCTGGGGGCGGGCGCCGGCACGAGCGGGGCGCCGGCCGTGGGAAGGACAAGCGGCGCGGGGGCAGGCCACGCACTCAGCAACATGCGGGCAAACGGCACGAACCTGAACGAAAGCCCGGACCCGCGTGCGCCGCCTCTCGCCGGAAGGCCATTACCGCCAAGTTCGCCGAATTAGTCAGCAAGCGGCGCGCGGCCGTCGCGTGATGTCCGCGTATAAAATGCACGCCTCTGCGACCGGATCCGATTCAAATCAAAGGGAGGTTGGCATGGCGTACGGCGAGCACAAATACAAGGTGTCGGTGCAGTGGACCGGCAATCGCGGAAGCGGCACGTCGGGCTACCGTGACTACGGGCGCGATCATGTGATTGCCGCTGGCGACAAACCCGAGCTTCCCGGGTCATCGGACGCGGCCTTTCTCGGCGACGCCAAACGCTGGAATCCGGAGGATCTGCTGGTCGCCTCGGCGAGCGCCTGCCATCAACTCTGGTATCTGCATCTATGCGCGGACGCCGGCATCACCGTCACCGCGTATCGCGACCATGCCGAAGGCACCATGCTCGACGATCCCAAGCAGGGCCGTTTTTCGCAAATCGTTCTGCGCCCGCACGTCGTGATTCGGGCGGGCGGCGATACTGAACTCGCCGCGCACTTGCATCACGTAGCGCACGAGAAGTGCTATATCGCGAACTCGGTCAATTTTCCGATTCTCTGCGAGCCGGTCATCGAAATCGAAGCGCATTGAGAGCGTCTTGCCCGGCTGCGCTTTGAAGCAGTCGTGCCCGGCCGCTCTTTCAGAGGCGGCATGCCTTGACGGCTTCTCAACGATTGCCGTCGAGCAGATCGCCAAGCAGTTCGTCGAACGCGGCTTGCGCGTCTTCGAGTTCCTGCAGCGCCGCGTCGAATGTTTGCAGCGCGAACTGCGAAGGCGTGCCGCTGCCGGCGGGCGGGAATTGCGATTGCAGCGACGCAAAGGCCGACTGCACCCGCTGCGTTGCGGTCAATACGCGCGTCATCGCGGCGGTTTCTTCGGCTCGTGCCTGTTCGTGATCCATGAGAACTCCAGATTCGTCGGGTCGGCTCGCGCCGTTTCAAAGGCGTGACTATGCCACGTTCGCGTTCAGGATAGCGGCAAGCCGCCGTTGGCTTTTACCTCTCGCAACGACAGCGCCGATTCCACCGATGTCACGCCTGGCAGGCTGCGCATCTCGTCGCGCATGAAGGTGCCGTAGTCGTCGAGGTCGCGCGCCACCACCTGCAGGATGTAATCGGCGCTGCCCGACACGTTGTGACACGCCAGAATCCGTGGGATGGCCTGCACCTCGCGCTCGAAGCGCGTCGCCACCGCGCGATCGTGCACGGCAAAACGGACATAGACGAAGGCCACCACGCCAAAGCCGAGCGCGGAGCGCGACAGCATGGCGCGGTACTGGTCGATATACCCGTCGTTTTCGAGGCGCTTGAGACGGCGCGCGCACGGCGTTTCGCTCAGGCCGACCGTTTCGGCCAGCCGCGCGTTCGACATGCGCCCGTCTTTCTGCAGCGCGGCGAGGATCGCGCGATCTGTTTTATCGAGGTCGATTGTCATGGCTCGGCGATGTCAATAGCGGTTTAGAGGAAAACATAAGCCCAGGCCGTAATGTTAGCGTATTCCTCCAAATCCAAAGAGGCTGGGCCAGTAATTCGCCAACAAACCCTCCGCCGGCAATAGCAAGATAGAGCCCTGAAAAACAGGAGCCTCTGATGATTTCCGCACACCTGCTGGCCGTCTATATCGCAGCGCTTTTCGTCGTTTATGCCGTGCCGGGTCCGGACATGGCGCTGGTGCTGCAAACCAGTATCGGACGCGGTGCGCGCAGCGGTTTTGCGGCTGCCGGCGGACTGGGTCTCGCGCGCGCCGCGCACGTGACGCTCTCGGCGTGTG
The DNA here is from genome assembly GCF_046028085.1 of Paraburkholderia sp. RL17-380-BIE-A. Classification (NCBI taxonomy): domain Bacteria; kingdom Pseudomonadati; phylum Pseudomonadota; class Betaproteobacteria; order Burkholderiales; family Burkholderiaceae; genus Paraburkholderia; species Paraburkholderia sp. RL17-380-BIE-A. Next base: position 22,963 of record NZ_JARESQ010000015.1, on the reverse strand, counting down.
GCGTGGCCGCGCTGTTGCGCAACGCGCCGTGGTTATACGACGTGGTGCGCTATGGCGGCGCGGTTTATCTCGCGTGGGTGGGCATCCAGATTTTTCGTTCGCCGGTGTTCGCGCTGCCTGACGGCGACACGGCGAAAGCCGCAGCGGGCGCTCCCGCAAACGGCGAGTCGCGCCCGCTGCGGGCTGCTTTCGTCAAAGGTCTGCTGACCAACTTGCTGAATCCGAAAGCGCTGTTGTTCTGTTCGGTGCTGCTGCCGCAGTTCGTGCGCCCGGAAGCGGGGCCGGTGGCTTTGCAGATGGTCGAGCTAGGCTTGGTGTTGCTCGCCATAGGCGCATGTTTCGACGTGATGTACGCGATCGGCGCTGCCCGCATCGCCAATTGGATGCGCGCCCATCCGCTGGCGCAAACGCTGCAGCGCTGGACCTTCTCGGCGGCGTTGATCGGATTTGCGCTGCGGCTTTCGTTGGACTGACGCGGCGCGAAGGCACGACGAGAAGCGCCGCGCTACGCATGGCGTCGCTTACTTGTTCAGCTTATGCTCGCGCCGCGAACGGTCCTCGATGATTTTCCTGCGATGCTTGTCTTTCATCTTCTTCCAGCTTTTGCATTCGTCGCGAGTGCGCAAACAGCCAATGCAGAAACCGGTTTTGCCGTCGAATTTGCAGATGTCGATGCAGGGTGAAGCAATGCTCATGGCGAAGGGCAATTAAAGAAAGGACTCGAAGACTCTCGCACGCGCCGTGCCCGCGCGCCAAGTGATTGTGTTAATAAAGCCGATAGAGCGCCACACCTCATTCGTGGCATCACAATCACCTGCTTACTCATCGTTAATGAAGACTTTTCTGCTTTATGCCGTGACCGCCGTTGCTGAAATTGTCGGCTGCTATTTGCCGTGGCGGTGGCTGAAAGAGGGCGGTTCGATCTGGCTGCTCGTGCCGGGCGCGCTCAGCCTTGCGTTGTTCGCCTGGCTGTTGACCCTGCACGGTACCGCCGCAGGCCGCGTTTATGCGGCTTACGGCGGTGTGTACGTGGCGGTGGCGATTGCCTGGCTGTGGTGCGTGGACAAGGTGCGGCCCACGCTGTGGGACGCGGCCGGCGTCGCCTTTACGCTGGCCGGCATGGCGATCATCGCGTTCCAGCCGCGCGTTTGAGCTGAAAGCGGGGGCGCGGCCCACACGTGTTTGCCGCGTCCTTCAAACGTCTCTCACCGACACTCATTGCTCATTCGCACAGACCTGGAAATCGTGCGGAACGTGCGCCTTACTTGATGCCGCCGAGATAGTCGAGCTTGCCGAGGTCGACGCCGTTGTGACGCAGAATGTCGTACGCCGTCGTGACGTGAAAATAGAAATTCGGCAGCACGAAACCGAGCAGATACGACAGGCCCGTGAACTCGATCGGGCCCGTGCGCATTTTCAACGTGATCTCGCGCGTTTCCGAACCGTCGATCTGTTCCGGCTTGAATTCCTTCAGGTAATCGATCGTCTTTTGAAGGCGGGCAGTCAGTTCTTCAAAAGTCTGTTCGACGTCGTCGAACTTCGGCGCCTCGACGCCGGCCAGACGCGCGGCGCAGCCCTTCGCGGTGTCGCTCGCGATATAGACCTGGCGCGTGAGCGGCAGCATGTCCGGTGCGAGCCGGGCGGTCGTGAACACCGTAGGCTCGATCTGCTTTTCGGCAGCGTGCGCTTCGGCTTTGCCCAGAATGACCTGCAGGTTTGTCAGGCCGCGGATCAACACGGGCAGTGATGCTTGATACATCGAAATTGACATGGGGCTTCCTCTGATTCTTTGATCGTGCGCGCGGATGGCGCGCGAGGCAACGTAACGGCTGGATTGCCGCTGCAGCATCATAGCGCGAGCGGTGGCGTATGCGTGTCGGTGCGGCGCGGCGCTGGCCATTCGGACAACTGCCGCGCACGCCGGAACTGTGTTTGAATGGATTGGTCGGACGGTTTGACGAGGTCCCTGAAACAGTAACTTCCCGCCGGCTTCGGGCAACGAGGTCGTGCAGGCGTGTGACGTGCTGGGTCCACTGTGTGGATTGCGCCGTCACGCTAACTGGAGAGTCGACACCATGGTCAACAAGCACCCGCTGCCAGGCAGTGAACGAACAGTGGAACAGGGTTCGAAAGTCGTGGGGCAATGCGATCCGGCGCAGCGGATCGAGGTGTTCGTCATGTTGCGCCGTCAGCAGCAGGCGCAGTTCGACGCGCTGATGAGCAAGATCGAAGCAGGCGATCCGGGCGTCAAGCCGCTTTCGCGCGAGGCGCTTGCCTCGGACTACGGCGCCGCGCCGGACGACATCGCCAAGGTCAAGGCCTTCGCCGCCGAACACGGGCTGACCGTGGTGCGCGAAGATCCGGCCGCGCGTTCGATCGTGCTGGGCGGCACGATTGCCCAGTTCCAGGATGCGTTTTCGGTGAAGCTGGAACATTACGAACATCACACGGCCGGGCAGTTCCGTGGCCGCACCGGCCCGATCAGCGTGCCGGACGATCTGCGCGGCGTGGTGGAAGCCGTGATGGGCCTCGACAATCGTCCGCAGGCGCGGCCGCACTTTCGCATCCGGCCGCCGTTCCAGCCGGCCCGGGCCCATCAGGCTTCCTTTACGCCGCCGCAACTCGCGTCGCTCTACCATTTTCCGCAAGGCGATGGCGGCGGCCAGTGCGTGGGTATCATCGAACTGGGCGGCGGGTACAACACGGCCGACCTCAAGTCCTACTTCGCGAGCCTCGGCGTCGCGTCGCCCACGGTGAAGTCGGTCGGCGTCGATCAGGGCAGCAATCAGCCGAGCGGCGATCCGAACGGACCGGACGGCGAGGTGACGCTCGATATCGAGATCGTCGGCGCGATCGCGCCCGGCGCGAAGATCGCGGTGTATTTCACGCAGAACAGCGACTCCGGTTTCATCGACGCGGTGAGCCGCGCGGTGCACGACACGACCAACAAGCCGTCGGTCATTTCGATCAGTTGGGGCGGCCCGGAGTCGAACTGGACCAGCCAGTCGATGCAGGCCTTCAACAGCGTGCTGCAGTCGGCCGCGGCCCTCGGTGTCACGGTATGCGCGGCGTCGGGCGACAGCGGTTCGAGCGACGGCGTGAGTGGCGGCGACCAGGTCGACTTCCCGGCTTCGAGCCCGTATGTACTGGCCTGCGGCGGCACGAACCTCACCGCGTCGGGCACTTCGATCTCGCACGAGGTAGTGTGGAACGACGGCGCGCAGGGCGGCGCGACCGGCGGCGGCGTGAGCCATGCCTTTGCGGCGCCGACGTGGCAAAAGGGCTTGTCCGCCACGTCGTCGAGCGGCGGCAAGAAGGCGCTCAGCGGGCGCGGCGTGCCGGACGTGGCAGGCGACGCTTCTCCGGTGACTGGCTACAACGTATTGATCGACGGTACGCAGACGGTGGTCGGCGGCACCAGTGCGGTCGCGCCCCTGTGGGCCGCGCTGATCGCGCGTATCAATGCGGCAAAAGGACAGCCGGCCGGGTTCATCAATCCCAAGCTGTACAAGACGCCGGGCGTGTGTAACGACATCACGCAAGGCAACAACGGTAGCTTCGCGGCAGCCACGGGCTGGGACGCCTGCACGGGGCTCGGCAGTCCCAATGGTCAGAAGGTGGCGGCCGCACTATAGTCTGCAACACACGCCCCGAAGCAGGTCTGCTTTGGGGGCGACGTACAAGACGTGAACGAACCCATGGAGCGATCATGACGAACACAGAGTCAGCTTCCGTTAGTCCGCAGTCGTCGCACAATGCTCACGCTTCGGCTGCACCGGCCGCACCCGCGGCACCGGCAGCGGCCGGCTCACCGCACCATGCCGGCGATCAGCCGTTCTTCGATCCGGTCGCATACGGTAACGGGCCGGACGATTCCGTCACCGATACCGCGGAGACCGCTGCGATCACGCATCATTCGGTTACCATCGGCGGGCGCAAGATCAACTACACGGCGACGGCGGGACACCTCGTGATCGTCGACCCGAGCAGTTCGCAACCGGAAGCCCGGATGTTCTACGTGGCCTTCACGCAGGACAAGCAGAAAGAAGAAGCGCGGCCGCTCACGTTTTTCTATAACGGCGGGCCGGGATCGTCGTCGGTGTTCGTGCTGCTGGGCTCGTTCGCGCCGCGTCGCATCAAGACGTCGATGCCGAGCTTCACGCCGCCCGCGCCCTATTCGATGGAAGACAACCCGGACAGTCTGCTGGACAAAAGCGACCTCGTCTTCATCAATCCGGTCGGCACGGGCTACTCGGCGGCGATTGCCCCGAAGAAGAACCGCGACTTCTGGGGCGTCGATCAGGATGCCGACTCGATCAAGCAATTCATCAAGCGCTTTCTGACCAAAAACAACCGTTGGAACTCGCCCAAGTACCTGTTTGGCGAGTCGTACGGCACGGCGCGTAGTTGCGTACTCGCTTACCGTTTACATGAAGACGGCGTCGATCTGAACGGCATTACGCTGCAATCGTCGATTCTCGATTACACGCAGTCCGGCAACCCGGTCGGCACGCTGCCCACGGCGGCAGCGGACGCGTGGTATCACAAGAAGCTCGGCATCGCGCCGCGGCCAACCGATCTCGGCACGTTCGCCGAAGAAGTCGCGCAATTTGCGCGCACCGACTATCTGGCCGCGCTGCGTAAATTTCCGACCACAGACTCGGCAACGGTCGAAAAACTCAGCGAATACACCGGGATCGATAAAACGACCTTGCTTGCCTGGAGTCTGGATATCGCGTCGTACGACAGCCGGGGTAATTCGCTATTCCTGACTACGCTGCTGAAATCCAAAGGTCTCGCGCTCGGCGAATACGACGGCCGCGTGACGGCGATCGGCACGGGCATTGCGGGCAAGATCGACCCGAACTCCGGCGGCAACGATCCGACCATGACGGCGGTCACCGGCGTCTATACGACGATGTGGAACGTGTATCTGAACGAGCAGTTGAAATACACATCGAATTCGTCATTCACCGACCTGAACGATCAGGCCTTCCAGTACTGGGACTTCAGTCACATCGATCCGACAGGCGCGCAGAAGGGGGTGGACGCGAAGGGCAACATCATTCTGTACACCGCCGGCGACCTTGCCGCCGTCATGGCGCTCAATCCCGATCTGAAGGTGCTGTCGGCCAACGGCTTCTTCGATTACGTGACGCCGTTTTATCAAACTGTGCTCGATCTGCAGCAGATGCCGCTGCTCAGTCAGCAGGTCCGGCAGAATTTGTCGGCGCGCTTTTATCCGTCGGGGCATATGGTCTATCTCGACGGCGGATCGCGCACCGCGCTGAAGGCGGACCTCGCGAAGATGTACGAAACCACCGTGTCCGACACGCAGGCCATGTTCCGTATTCGTGCGCTGCAGGCGCGTGTGCCGAGGTAGCGTCACATTGACACGGAGCGTGGCGGACGCCTCTCGTGAGGAACGCGCGGTGTTGCGCGTGATTCGCGAGCGGCGTCCGTAAGCGGGAAGGGGGATTGGCGGCGCGCGAGGGCGCCGCCGCCGGTTGCTGCCGTCTATGAAACCCGCAGATTGCGATCTATGCACGCAGCGCGCACACGTAGGCTTTCTTACATAGGCGTTTTGAATGTGTTTTAATTAGTCTGCGAATTGAACTATTGCGTGCCGTTCCCGGCGCGCCGACGAATGAACGCAGGCATTGCAGACAGGCGTCGCACTCAACACCTCAGCGACCCGACCGGTAGTACGTATGAAACGGCCGCGCCGGCGCACGCACGCCGATGCCGCGCTACGCGTCCTTCGCGCGGCGCGCGCATCGTGCTCGCACTCGGCTCGGCGGCGCTATTCGCTGTGTGCATGGGCGAAGCCCGCGCACAGGGCACCGGTATGCTCGACGAACGTGTCACGCAGCAGTCGGTGGGCGAGACGATTTGCCGCCCTGGCTATGCTGACACGGTCGCGCCGCCGTTCGACGAACTGATGGCGCACAAAGACCGCATGCTCGCCGCGCGCGGCATCGACGCGGACAATGGCGCTGCCTTCGCGCTCGATCGGCGCGTGCCGATCGTGCTCGGCGGCTCGCCGGACGCTCCCGCCAATCTCGATCTGTTACCGTGGGCGGGCCACCAGGGCGAGCGCCGCAAGGCGCGCGCCGCGGTCATGCTCAAGCGCTGCGTCTGCGAAGGCAAAATGAGTCTCGCCGAAGCGCAGGCCGCGATTGTCGGCAACTGGTCGGTCGTTTATTCGGGCTTCGGCCAGACGTCTTGCGACGTGAGCCGGCTCGACGTCGCCACGGGCGGCGATATTGGCCGCGGCGCCGGGCACGACAACCCGCCATGAGGGCGGCCGATTCGCCTGCGTCGCCAGTTTCGTTCATTCGCCCGGCTTGCGGTTCGCAAGCCCGCCCCCATCTTGTTTTCGGAGAATCATCATGATCCATTCACGTGTTGCCGTCATGGCGCTTTCGTTTGGCTGCCTGTTCGGTAGCAGCGCGGTGTTCGCCGCTGAGCCGGTTCGTTGCGGTCAAGCCGGAGCGCTGCAGATTCGCGGCGATGTGCCGGCGGCGATCAGCTTCGACGTGTACCGCCAGTTGCGGCCGTTGAGCGCGCAACGTGTTGCGCTGTTCCAGTCCGCAGGCGAGGTGAAGCGCCTGCCTGACGGTCTCGCGGTATGCGAAGTTGCCGACGACGGCGTCGACGATCCGTCCGCGGTGCTGGTGCAGTTGCCGCGGGGTAAGAATACGTGGTGGGTCAGCGCGGCCAACGTGCAAGCGGCGGACTGATCGCGACGATCAGCCCGCCTTTTGCGCACGTCCCCCGCAGGATGCCGTGGCGATGCGTGGCCGCGGTCCGGTTTTCGCGCCCACGCATTGCGTTCGACGCGTTTGCCGGGTCTGTACCGGAAAATGAAGCGCTGTTTTGCTATTTTTGACGCCGCTTATTCAGGTACAGTGCATTAACGGAGATTTGAGTTCCGTTTTACTACGCTGTGTCACATCGCTTTTGCTGTGATTTGTGGCTATCCTGAACACAGGACGAAATTCGCAGGGGAGAATTAAATGCTTGCCTTCTATTTGTCATTGGCTGCCTTGGGCGCTGCCGGCGCCGCATTGATCCGCCAACTTGCTGCCGCGCAGGCGAAACAGCGTGCTGCATTGCGCCCCGTGCGCGTTGAGGGCACAGGGCGCAACGCGCGCCGAGGGTAGGCTGCATGAACCTGATCGTTCGCAACATCGCCCAGTCGTGTAGCGAGCAGGAAGTGCGGGAATTCCTGAAGCACGAACTCGGGCATTACGCAAAAAACATCGAAGTGGTTGACGCCGGCAAGCCGGGCGCCTACGCCACGGTCGAGCTGGACGCCGAAGTGCCCTATGTGGGCGAGGTCATCGCGCGGCAGATTCAGGGCAAGCAGCTAGGTGGTCTGGCGCTGGAGGCCAGCGCCGATCTGTTCACCGACGAACCGCCGAAAGCTGAGTGAGCTGACGCGATCGAGCGAGCCTGAATCTGGCGAGCAAGACGACCGCGCTTCGGCTGACGCATAGCCGACATGACAACGCCGCTGCATTGCGCACGTCAGCTGCACACCCATCACTTTTTCAATCTTCGCTTGCCTGTACCGGCCAGTCGAACGGCGTGTACGGCAACGCCCGCTTATGACGCGTGGCGTCGTAATAGCGCAGGATGGTCGCGCGCGCCGTGTCGCTTACCGGTTTGCCTTCCAGAAAATCGTCGATCGCATCGTACGGTATGCCATAGGCATCTTCATCGGGTCGTTGCGGACGCAACATCTCGAGGTCGGCGGTCGGCACCTTGTGCGCCAATTCTTCCGGCGCGCCTAACGCCTTCGCGACCGCGCGCACACGACGCTTGTTGAGCCCCGCGAGCGGCAGCACGTCGGCGCCACCGTCGCCGAACTTGGTGAAGAAGCCCATGACCGACTCGGCCGCGTGATCCGTGCCGATCACCACACCGGCCCGCGCACCGGCCACCGCGTATTGCGCAATCATGCGTTGCCGCGCCTTGATGTTGCCATGCACGAAGTCCTGTTGCGATTCGTCCTTGAATAGCACGCCGCTCTTGTCCAGCGCGGCAAGCATCGAGTCGGCTGCGGGCTTGATGTCGATGGCGAGATTTTCGTCAGCGCGAATGAAGCGCAATGCCTGTTGGGCGTCGGCTTCGTCTTTCTGTTCACCGTAAGGTAGACGTATTGCGACGAAGTGTGCGTCGTACTCCTCGGAGCGCAATCGTTCGACCGCGAGTTGCGCAAGCCGGCCGGCCGTTGTCGAGTCCACGCCGCCACTGATTCCGAGCACGTATGTTTTCAGGCCGCTGCTGCGCAGATAATTCGCGAGAAAAGCGACCCGCCGCTCGATTTCTGATTCGGTGTCGAACCCGTCGCTAATGTGCATTTCTTGAGAAATGTCCGCCTGGCGTGCGACTGGATCGTGTTGCGTCATGATTCCTTTTGCTCCTTGCGCGCTCGCGCATGTGTCGAACGATTAACGTTGCGCGCGCAACGGCCGTAAGAGGCACAGCCGCGCGCCGGTAAGACGGCAGTTTTTGGTTGATACGCTGCGCCGCATCCGTTTTTCAGAGTTTATTCGCCGTCGATTAGCTTTAAATCAACTTCGCGTCGCTTTCAATTTGTCGCGTGGAACAGCAAATGTGTCCGGGTATTACAGCTATATATCCGAATCGTCGAAACTTCATCGACAGATTGCTATGTGCTTAGTAACATCCTCGGTCTGAGAGCGCCGCGTAAGCCGGCGGGCAGTCAATAATAATCAGGTTTGCTCCAATAAGCGATGAACTACTCCAATCGGCCTGGCCAGCCTGTAGTGGACCGCCTGACCTTCGCGTCGGTAGATCGTCCGCGCGACGCGTCGCGTCATTTGTATCGACTCACCGTGCGGAGCGTCACGCGCAAATTGCCTTCTTTTCTCCGTCTAACGCAAGCGCTGGGCGCCGCCCTTTGCGGGTTGTCCTGCGGCGCGGCGATCGCCGCCTCGGCACCCGCGGCGGCGTCGGCGGCGCACGTGGCGAGTCGTCCGCAGGCGAGCGTCAGCGCGTCCGCTGTCGCCGCGCCCGATGCCGCCGGCGTGGTCGATCCGCGCCGCGCATTCATCCTGCGGGACGTGTTCGCGCAGAGCGTCACACGTAAGCTGGTGGTGCCGGCGGCGGATCAGCAAGCCTATGCGGATCGCCTGCAAGCAGTGCTCGACGCGCACATGCTGGGCGATTTATCGGGCGAGTATGTCGTGCTGGTCGATCGAAACGCCAATGTCCAGGCGCTCTTCATCTATTTTCGCGCCGCGCCGGCGGATGTCTGGCAGATGATCGGCGCGTCGCCGGTCTCGACCGGGCGGCCGGGCGAGTATGACCACTTCGTCACGCCGCTCGGCGTGTTCGAACATACGCCCGCCAACATGGATTTCCGCTCGGAAGGCACGCAGAACGAAAACCATATTCGTGGTTATGGCAAACGTGACATGCGGATCTTCGACCTCGGCTGGGCAGAGGGCGAGCGTGGCTGGGGCAAAGGCGGGATGTCGCAGATGCGCTTCCAGATGCATGCCACCGACCCTGACCGACTCGAACCGCTGCTCGGCATTCGTCATTCGAAGGGTTGCGTGAGGATTCCCGCCTCGCTCAATACGTTTCTCGATCACTACGGCATTCTCGACGCCGAGTATGCGGCGCTCGTCGAGTCGGGTAGATCGCTGTGGGTGTTGAAGAGCGATCGTCAGGTGACGCCGTGGGCAGGGCGATACATCGTCGTGCTGGATTCGGAACGCAAGAGCCGCCCGGCATGGGCGCCCGCGCCGGGCGGCAAGGCGCGCGCCAATGTGCCGGCCGGGGCGGACACGGCGGATTGATGCGCGGTCGCGGCGCTGAATGTGGGCGTGCCAGTCCGTTTGGTGCGGGCGCGTCACCTCGTTCAGCGAGAGTGTGCCTGCCCCGTTTGGCGCGATCACGTCGGATCGTTCAGCGAGAGTACGTTAGCCCGTTTGGCGTGATCACGTCAGCTCGTTCGGCGAGAGTGCGCCAGCCCGTTTGGCGCGATCACGTCAGCCCGCTCAGCGCGAGCGCGCCAGCACCACGCCCACCAGCGCCACGGCGAAACCGGCGACCTGCAGCGGCAGCAAGGTCTCGCCGAAGCCCGCATACCCTTCGAGCGCGGCGAGCGGTGGAGCGAGAAACATCAGCGCGGTGGCGCGGGCCGCGTCTCCACGTCTGACCATCCACACGAGCAACGTGACGCTGATGCCCGAGAGCATCACGATGCCCCACGCCAGCGACGCCCACAGCGTAGGCGACGCAATCCAGCGATGCTCACCGAGCGCCAGCACGAGCACGCCCGCGACGAGCGCCGCGCCGAGGTTCTGCACCGCGCTCGCGCTGCGAATATCGGCCTTGGCAAGCGAAGTCTTCTGAAACAGCGTGCCCGCGGTAATCGCGCCGATCGCGGCGATCGAGATCGCTACGACCAGCCAGGCGGGCGCGCTGCCGTGCGGTGTCGCCGGGCTGGCCGCCGCCAGCTTCGGTTCGAGGACCAGCACGACGCCGGCGAGGCCGAGCGCCATGCCGCTCCAGCCACGCCGCGACAACCGTTCGCCGAAGAGCGGCGCGGCGACGGCAGCCGTTGCCAGCGGTTGAAGCGCGCCGAGCAAAGCCATCACACCCGCGCTCAAGCCTTGGGCGACGGCCCAGTAGCCGGCGCCGAGATACACGCCTTGCAGCAGCGCGCCCGCCACCAGATGTTTGCCGAAGTCGCGCCTGCCAGGCCACGCGGCGCGTGCCGCCAGCGCGGCCAGCGCGAAGATCAGCGCCGTGCCGCCGAAGCGCGCGAGCAGGAAAAGATTGGGATCGGCATAGGGCGTGATCGCGCGGGCGACCACGAAACCGGTCGACCACAACACGACGAAGACGGCGGCGATTAAAGAAGCGAGCATCGGAAAGGGGGGTGTAAAAAGCCGCCATCTTGTCGGGATAGGCGATGCGTGTCTTGTTCGAAGCTGCAATCGGCGAGGCAGTGCAACGCAACGCAACGCGTAACGCAACGCGTAACGCAAAGCAACGCGTAACGCAAAGCAATGCGTAACGCAAAGCAATGCGTAAGGCAAAGCAATGCGTAAGGCAAGGCAATGCGTAAGGCAAGGCAACGCGCAAGGCAAGGCAACGCGTAAGGCAACGCAACGCGGCAAGGCACCGCAACGCGCAAGGCACCGCACCGCACCGCGGGTTGACACCCCGCCGCATGCCCCCACCAACGCCATCACCACATCAGCAGCACAGTCCCCGCACCGAGCACGCCACCGCACACGGCGCACGCCCACAGCAGCGCGCGCGTGCGCCGGTATTCCCGGCCGATCTCCAGCATGAGCTGCGCATTCTGCTGCGGCTTGCGCGCACGATCATGCTCATGCTGCAGATACCGAACCGCCAGTTGCGGCACGCGCGGCAGCATATGCGCGAGGTGCGGCAACTCGCGCGTGATCCGCTTGATCCAGCCGCGATGGTCGATGTCGCGCCGCGCGATATCCGCCAGCACGCCGCGTGTGATATTCCACGTGTCGACGCCTGGATGCAGCGCACGCGCCAGCATTTCCGCTTGATGAAACGAGCGTTGCGCGCTCGCGAGCCGCCCGGGCACCGCGCCGTCGAACGGATGCACCGCGTGCAGCAGATGATGAAACAGCGAACCCGCCGAGCGGTCTTCCGGCTCGGCCGCGAAATGCGCTTCCGCGCGCGTGCGCAACTCGGCTTCGAGCACCTCGGCGCGCGTGTCGTGCGGCACGTGCCCGGCATCGCGATGCATTTCGGCGAGGCGCGCGTAGTCCTGGTCGAACAGCGCGGTTGCGCCATGCACGAAGAACTCGCGCTCGCCGGTCGAGAGGCTCGACATGATCGAAAACTCCGCCAGCACGAGACGCCCGAGCGTGTCCGGTTCGACGCTCACCCGCACGCGGCGCGCGTCGAGTGTGGCGTGGAAGAAGCCATGTTCGAACGCCTGCTCGGTCACCACTTCGACGATATGCGCGGCGAGCGGCGCGAGTTTGATGTGATGCGCGTGCAGACCGGGCAGATCGTTCGCCGGCAAGGTGCTGACGCGTTGCATCGTCAGCGTGTAGTGGGTGCAGAGATCCCAGATCACGCCCGGCACGACGATGCGCGCGTCGCCGTCGAAATGATGGCCGGTCTGGCTCAGATTGGCGGCTTCCGCGCGCAGATCGAAGCGGCGCAGGATGTCGTCCGTGAAGGTCTGCGCCTGCGCGCGCAGTTGCAGGCGGCGCGCGGTGCCGGAGAGCTTCTCCAGCCAGCGCGCGACCCAGCGTAGCAGCGCGAGTTCGTCGCCGATCTGCTGCAACTGGTCGGCGCGCACGAGCTTGATCGCCACTTCGCAGTGACCGTTCACCGGCGCGAGCAGCCGTGCAAAATGCGTCTGTTCGGCGAAGCCGCCGCTTACCGGCACCAGATCCACGGCACTGAAAAGCGTGGCGAGCGGCTTGCCGAAGGCGCGCGCGAGTGCCTGTTCCGCCTCGCGCGGCGGCAGCGGAGCTTCCATGTGATCGATCGCGTCGAGCGCGTCGTGCAGAGTGCCGGTCGCGAGTTCGGGCCGTTCGACCAGGGTTTGCGCGAACCGCTCCGCCAGCGGTCCGAGTGCGGGCAGCACGCCGTTCAGGCTCTGGCCGCCGCGGCCTGCCGCGTGCACGCGGCCGACCAGCCCGATCATCCAGTGCAGCTTGTGATCTTGCGGAGCGGCAAGCCAGATCAGGCGCGCGCCGTAACGCAGCGCGTGGAACAGCAACAGTAGACGGCGAAACAGTGGCGGCATCGGCAGTTCGGTTGACGGGGCACGCGTGCGTTCAAAGCTATCGAAGGACGATCGCGCGCGGCCTGGGCGTTCAGGTTAGCAGGTAAGCGCGCCGAGGGGAGCATCGCCGCGCGTCGCGTAATACAATACGCCGGCCTTCTCAAACCGTGGCGAAACCCAAGCGTGCCGGCTTCCGGCCTTTTATCGATGCTCGCAGAACAACGTCACCAATACATCCTGGCGCAAGTCGCCAAAACGGGCGCGCTTTCAGTCGCGGAACTGGTACGCGAATTGAACGTGTCGCGCGAAACCATTCGCCGTGACCTGAACGCGCTGGCCGGGCGCGGCCTGCTGGTCACGACGCACGGCGGCGCGCTGTCGAGCGACCGGCGCGAGCCCGACCTCGACACACGCGAAGCGGCGAACGCCGGCGCGAAGCGCGCCATCGGCGAGCGCGCGGCGGAGTTTGTGCCGGACGGCGCGTCGCTGATCATCGATTCGGGCAGCACCACGCAAGCGGTGGCGCGGGCGCTGCTCGACCGGCATCGGCTGTCGGTGTACACGAACGACTGGCGCATCGCGCTGCTGCTCGGCCGGCGTAACGACAACCGCGTCACGCTGCTGGGCGGCGAACTGTCTGATATCGAAGACGCCACCTTCGGGCTCGATACGGTTCATCAACTCACGCAGTACCACGCGGACTTTGCCTTCATCGGCGCGGGCGGGATTTCGCCGGACGGCTATCTGACAGACTACAGCCGCATGGCCGCGGAGGTGCGCAGCCGCATGATCGCCGCTGCGGACATGGTGGTGATCGTTGCCGATCATTCGAAGTTCGGCCGCGTGACGCCGGTGCGCATCAACGGTATCGAGTCGGCGCGTTACCTCGTGACCGAATTGGCTCCGGAGCGCGCTCTCGGCAAGGCGATCACGGCGCATGGCCCGGAAATCCTGATCGCCTGAGCGTGCGTGCCACGGCGAGCCTGTCTATTTCACAGGGATGTCGAACCGTTCGAGCGTGCGGCCGATCGCGGCCGCCGTGTCGAGCAGTTCGCTCGCATCGATCGCGCCGATGCAACCCACGCGAAACGATTCCACCTGAGTCAGTTTGACCGGAACCAGCAGGGAGCCCAGGCGCGGCACGAGCGTGCCGGGCGCCGCTTCGACCGCGAACGTCCCGCTGCGTTGAAGCGGTGCGCATGCATAGTCATTTTCGCCATGTACGATCTTCACCGGGTCGGCGCATGCGCTGTCGGTCATGCGGTTGAACGCGGCGTGCCGCGAATCCCAGCCGCGCGGCAGTGCGTCGCGCGTCCGCGTGGAAGTGGTGAGCGGGCCTGGCCATCAACAGGTTCAGGTCGTTTCGATGGATCACACGAGCCTCCACAATTGTCTGAAAAGAGCCGCCGTCGAGACCAGATGACGAAAAGATTCATTTGGATATTATTGGCGAATTGTGTCATTTTTTGGAATTGAGCAGAATCGTCATGGCGTTGTCACGGAAACCTGTGATCCTTGCCGTGCCCGTTCAGGCATGGCTGGCAGCGCGAGCGTCGTAGGTGGGCTGTAAGTCGGGCAGGAAAAGAGGGTACAAGAAGCAGCAAAGTTGTTGGCAATCTGCAATCCGCATGATCCGCACACGGCTTGATGCGGGCAACACGCAAGCGGCGCGGCGCTACCGCCGTTCAATCACAACAGGTATCGGGATATCCCGACCGTCTGGTTTTTTGCCTTTCGGAGAAAGCGACATGACAAAGACGAATTCCCTTCACGCTACGGCCGGTCTCGCACGCAAACTGTTGCCGGCGCTGGTCGCCGCGGCAGCCTTCGGCGCCACGGCCATGCAGGCGCACGCGGCCGACGCCGTGGTGCTCTACACCGCCGACGGCCTCGAGAACCTCTACAAGGACGTGCTGCCGGCCTTCGAAAAGAAGGAAGGCGTGAAGGTCAACATCGTCACGGCGGGCAGCGGCGAAGTGGTGAACCGCGCCACCATCGAAAAAGATCAGCCTAAGGCGGACGTGCTCGTCACGCTGCCGCCGTTCATCCAGCAAGCCGACCAGAGCGGCCTGCTGCAGGCTTACCAGAGCGCCAACTACAAGAACGTGCCGGCGATCGCCAAGGCGTCGAACGGCGCGTGGGCGACCTTCGTGAACAACTACTTCTCGTTCGCGATCAACCCGGAAGTCACCAAGACGGCGCCGAAGACCTTCGCCGACCTGCTGCATCCGGACTTCAGCGGCAAGGTTGCCTACTCGAACCCGGCCACGGCGGGCGACGGTATGGCGGTGATCATCCTGACGTCGTCGCTGATGGGCGAAGACAAGGCGTTCGACTATCTGAAGAAGCTCGAAAACAGCGCCAAGTTCCACACCAAGGGCACGGGCTACCTCGACGTGCTGCTCTCGCGTAACGAAATCGCGGTTGCCAACGGCGACCTGCAAATGGATCTGGACGACGCGGCCAACGGCGGCCTGTCGCTCAAGCCGATTTTCCTCGCGCACGAAGGCGGCCAGCCGACCACGTTCCAGCTGCCGTACGCAATCGGCCTGATCAAGAACGGTCCGAACCAGGCCGAAGGCAAGAAGCTGATCGACTACCTGATGTCGACGGAAGTGCAGTCGAAGGTGCCGGACATCTTCGGTATTCCGGGCCGTACCGACGTGCCGCTGGCAGGCAAGAACGGCGAAATCGTCAAGCAGGCGATCGCCGGCGTGAAGCTGATTCCGGTGGACTGGACTCAGGTGATGGCCAAGAAGGCCGACTGGACCGCGCGCTGGAAGAATGAAGTGATCGGTTCGTCGGGCAAGCAGATCGAAGTGGTCAAGCCGAAGTAAGCCGTCGTTCGTCACGCAATCGACCTCACTCGGGACGTAGCCGGGTGACGTCACAGAGTCAGGCGGCGCCTTGGGGACTCGCTCCCGAGGCGCTGCATCAGCATTAATCCAGTTGGAGGATGAACCCGGTGAATACGGCCAGTCTTGCTCACCCAGGCGCGCTCGGCGCCTCACCGGACGCGCTCGATGCCGCGCGTTCGAATACGCCGGGCGGCGTGCAGATCGACCATCTGACGGTGCGCTTCGGTTCGCGCACGGTGCTCGACGATCTGTCGCTGACCATCCAGCGCGGCGAGTTGCTCACCGTGCTCGGCCGCAGCGGTTGTGGCAAGACGACCTTGTTGCGCTTCATCGCCGGGTTTATCGAAGCCGACGGCCTGTCCGGTACGCTGACCGTCGCCGGTCACGACCTCACGCACGTGCCGCCGCACAAGCGCAATCTCGGCCTGCTGTTTCAGAGCTATGCGCTGTTTCCCCATTTGTCGGTATTCGAGAACGTCGCCTTTGGCTTGCGTGCGCGCCGCACACCGGCCAAAGACGTGGCCCGGCGTGTCGCCGATGCGTTGAAGCTGGTACAACTCGGCGACGCCGGTCACGTGATGCCCGCGCAACTGTCGGGCGGCATGCAGCAGCGCGTGGCGCTCGCGCGCGCGCTGGTGATCGAACCCGATGTATTGTTGCTCGACGAACCGCTTTCCGCACTCGACGCCAATCTGCGTGCATCGGTGCGTTCCGAACTCAAGGCGCTGCATGAGCGCCTGCCGAATCTGACGATCGTCTGCGTGACGCACGATCAGGACGACGCGCTGGTGCTGTCCGACCGCACGCTGCTGATGCGCGAAGGCCGCATCGCGCAACTCGGCACGCCGCAGCAGTTGTATGACACGCCGGCCGACGGGTTTGTCGCGCGTTATCTGGGCGCGGCCAATCTGCTGCCGCCGCAGATCGCGTTCAGCATGAGCGACGCGCGCTATAACGAGCGCGAGCGCGTGGCCTGTCTGCGTCCCGAGGCGTTGCGTATCGTGCCGCTCGGCGAAGGGCACTTGCATGGCACGATCGCCTCGGTCGAATGGTACGGCGCGGTGTTGTCGATATCCGTTGCACTGGACGCCATGCCCAACGAGCCGGTGCTCGTCACCATGCAGCGCGGCCACGGCATGATGCCGGAGAAGGGCGCGCGTGTTTCCCTGCGTTACGAGGCTGACGATGTCGTCCTTATCAACCCCTGATACGCCCAACCCGCTCGGCACGGCCGCCGCCGATGCCGCCGCCGCGCGCCGCAGCGCCAGCGCCGCCTCGCATAGCGCCGCGGTGAAGCGCCGCGAACGCGTCGCGCAATGGCATTTGCTTTTCATCGCCGTGGTCGTGCTCGGGCCGTTGGTGATCTATCCGCTCGTGCGTCTGGTGCTGCTCAGTCTGACCGGCCCGCACGGTTTGAGCCTGCACGCCTATTCGGCGTTCTTCGGCAATCCGGAAACGAGCGGCGTGATCGGCACGACGCTGTGGATCCTGTTCGCCAGTGCCGGGCTCGCGTCGCTGCTCGGCGTCGCGCTGGCGTCGATCCTGTTCTTCAAGCCGTTCCCCGGCGCGCGGATGATCACGCGCTTTCTCGAACTGTTCGTCGCGTTCCCGTCGTTTCTGGTCGCGTTCACGTTGATCTTTCTGTACGGCTCGCAAGGTTCCGTCAGCATCGGCTTGCAGAGGCTCTTTCATCTGCAGGCGCCGCCGCTCGATTTCCTGTTCGGCGTAGGCGGCGTGATTCTCGCGGAAGTCGTGTTCTACGCGCCGTTCGTGGTGCGTCCCACGCTGGCTTCGTTCGCCACGCTCGACATGCGCCTGATCGAAGCCGCCCGCAGCCTCGGCGCGAACGGCTGGATGGTCGCGTTCAAGGTGATCCTGCCGCTCGCATGGCCGGGCATCGCCGCGGGCACGATCCTGTGCTTTCTGCTCACGCTCAACGAGTTCGGCATTCTGCTCGTGCTCGGCAGCGCGCATCTGATCACGCTGCCGGTGGCGATCTACAGCTCCGCCACGGTCGATCTCGATCTGCCGACCGCCGCCGCCGGCGCGGTCGTGATGCTGATCATGTCTTTGTCGCTGTACGCGTTGTACCGCCAGGTCAACCGTCGCAAGGTGAAAGGAGCGGGCCATGGCCGTTGAACTCGACCCGACCGTTTTGCCGGTCATGCACAAGAAAGCCCGGCCGGTGCGCCGCAGCCTGGTGGTGCGCATGCTCGGCGGCCTGTTTCTCGGTTTTGCCGCGTTGCTGTGCTTCTGGCTGTTCGTGTTGCCCGTGCTGGTCGTCGCGCTCTCGAGCGTGGCCGCGCACTGGTCCGGCACGATCCTGCCCGACGGCTTCAGCATGCGCTGGTTCGAGCGTCTCGGTTCGAGCGATTTCGACGCGCTCACCACCAGCCTCGAAATCGGCATGGGCGTCGCGGTGCTCGGCACGATTCTCGGCCTGTGGCTCGCGCTCGCGCTCGAAGGGCGTGACCGGCGTGGCCTCGGCGCCTTCGTCGACACCATTGCGATGATGCCCAACGGCGTGCCGAGCGTGGTGCTCGGGCTCGCGGTGCTGATCGCGTATCACAAGCGTCCGTTCGATCTGTCGAGCTCCGCGGCGATCGTCGTGTTCGTGCAGCTCGCACTGGTGCTGCCGTTCTGCTACCGCTGCGCCGCCGCCGCGTTGCGTCCGGAGCTGACGATTCTGCGCGAAGCGGCGGCAAGCCTGGGTGCGCCGCCTTCGATGGTGTTGCGCCGGGTCGTGCTGCCGCAACTGGTGCCGGCGATCCGCGCGAGTCTCGCGCTGGGTTTCGCACTCTCGCTCGGCGAACTCGGCGCCACCCTCACCGTGTATCCGCCGGGCTTCGCGACGGTGCCGATCGTGGTCGTCGGGCAGGTGGAGCGCGGCTATTACCTGCCGGCCTCCGCGCTGTCGCTGATTCTTCTGCTGGTCTCGCTGGCCGCGCTGTTGTTGATCGCGGCGCGCGTTCCGCGCCGTCGGGCGGACTGACGGGCAACTTCTGATGCGTCAGCAGGCGCGCCTCGACGGCGGGCCTGCACTTATCGATGTGGCAAAAATTGTCAAAATGACCGAATATATGCAAACTGCTTCTGTCGATCCGATCGAGGTTGTGCGCAGGCATTCGCTGACCACGCTGGTTCGCGACGAAATCGAACGGCACATCATCGAGGGGGCGCTCGCGCCCGGCGACAAGCTCAACGAAGCCGACTGGGCGACGCGGCTGCAGGTGTCGCGCGGTCCGGTGCGCGAGGCGTTTCGCGCGCTGGAGCAGGCCGGCCTCGTGCGTACCGAGAAGAACCGCGGCGTGTTCGTGCGGACGGTGTCGCTGGCGGAAGCCGACGAGATTTACGCGGTGCGCGCGGTGCTGGAAGAGGCGGCGTGCCGGATGCTGGCGGTGAGTATCGATGCGCGCAAGCTCGCGGTGTTGCGCGATTGGCTCGACGCCATGCGCGCGGCGCTCGACGCCCAGGATCACGATGCGTACGCGCGCGCGAATGTGGCATTTCACGATGCGCTGGTAGCGGCATCGGGCAATCTGAAGCTGTATGAGACGTACCGAAGGCTGGTGTGCGAGTTGAGTCTGTTTCGGCGTGCCGCGCTGGTCGTGCATGCCGATGCGATGGAGCGCTCGCTGGCCGAGCATCGCGCGATCTTGACGGCGCTGGCGTCGCGCGAGCCCGAGCAGGCCGCGGCGTTGATGCATGCGCACGTGAACGGCGGCTTGCAGCGCGCCCATGCGGCATGCGAACCGGAAGGAACGCTGGGCGTGGTGCGGATGCCGCCGGCATCGAACGAATAAAAGACGGGCAACGGACTGACTACAACACGCGTGCCCCGCACGCATGGAAGGCAACGATGGCAAATACGAGCACAGGCACGAACGAACGCACGATCGAAGTCAACGGCCGCCGCTACCGGCTACCTTCGCAACCGACGGTCGTGGTGTGCGTCGACGGTTGCGAGTTCGACTATCTCGAAGCCGCGGTCGCGGCGGGCGTCGCGCCGTTCATCGGCAAGATGCTCAAAGGCGGCGGCGCGTTCAAGGGCGACTGCGTGATCCCGTCGTTCACCAACCCGAACAATCTCTCGATCGTGTGCGGCGTGCCGCCTTCGGTGCACGGCATCTGCGGCAATTACTTCTGGGATCCGGACGCGAACGGCGGCGAGGGCGCGGAAGTGATGATGAACGATCCCGCGTATTTGCGCGCCGGCACCTTGCTGGCCGCTGCCGCCGAAGCCGGCGCCGCAGTGGCCGTGGTCACCGCGAAAGACAAACTGCGCCGGCTGCTCGGCTGGCAGTTGAAGGGCATCTGCTTCTCGGCGGAAAAAGCCGACAAGGTAACGCTGGAAGAAAACGGTATCGACGAAGTCCTTGACCTGGTTGGCTTGCCGGTGCCCGACGTCTACAGCGCGGGGTTGTCCGAGTTCGTGTTCGCCGCCGGCGTGCGGCTCGCGCAAACGCGCAAGCTCGATCTGATGTATCTGTCGACGACTGATTACATCCAGCACAAGTTTGCGCCCGGCACCGAGGGCGCGAACGCGTTCTACGCGATGATGGACGGCTATCTTGCAAAGCTCGACGCGCTCGGCTGGGTGATCGGCCTGACCGCCGATCATGGCATGAATGCGAAGCACGATCCGCAGACCGGCGAGCCGAATGTGATCTATCTGCAAGACGTGCTGGACGAGTGGCTCGGCGCCGGCCGCGCGCGTGTCATTTTGCCGATCACGGATCCGTACGTGGTGCATCACGGCGCGCTCGGCTCGTTCGCAACGATTTATCTGCCGCGCGATGTCAGCGTCGCGCAGGTGATCGAACGGATCGGCGGCATGCAAGGGATCGAAGCCGTGCTCGACAACCGCGCCGCGTGCGAGCGCTTCGAACTGCCGAATGACCGCGTCGGCGATATCGTCGTGGTCAGCACGAAGCATGTCGTGCTCGGCACGCGGCGCGATGAGCACGACCTGTCGGGCCTGACCGTGCCGTTGCGCTCGCACGGCGGTATCTCCGAGCAGGAAGTGCCGCTGCTGTTCAACCGGCGCGTCGAAGCGTTGCCGTCCAGCAGTGCCGGCAATGGCGGCAAGCGACTGCGTAACTTCGATATCTTCGACATTGCCTTGAATCGCGTGTCGGCATCATGAACGCCACGCTGCGGGACCATCCGGCTTTTCGGGCGGAAGCGCTGCGGCTCAAAGGCGAACGCGTGACGCGCTCGCGCACGCTCGACGTGTTCGATCCTTATACGGGAACACGCGTGGGTACGGTCCCGTTGGCGAGCGTCGACGACGTGCGCGCTGCGTTCGAATATGCGGCAGCCTATCAGGCTCAGCTCACGCGTTACGAACGCTCGCAGATTCTCGAACGCGCGGCGGCGCTCATGCGTGAGCGCACCGAAGAGGCATCGGATCTGATTTCGCTCGAATCCGGTTTGTCGAAGCAGGACTCGCGTTACGAGATCGGCCGCGTGGCCGATGTGTTCAAGTTCGCCTCGATCGAAGCGTTGCGTGACAACGGGCAGAGCTTTTCCTGCGATCTGACGCCGCATGGCAAGAAGCGGCGCGTGTTTTCACAGCGCGAGCCGCTGGCGGGCGTGATCGTCGCGATTACCCCGTTCAACCATCCGATGAACCAGGTTGCGCACAAGATCGCGCCGGCCATCGCGACCAATAATCGGGTGGTGCTGAAGCCGTCGGAAAAGGTGCCGCTGTCGGCGCTCTATCTCGCCGACGTTCTATACGAAGCCGGTTTGCCCGCGCCGATGCTGCAGGTGCTGACCGGCGACCCGCGCGAAATCGCCGATGAATTGATCACGCATCCGTTGGCGGAGCTCGTCACGTTCACGGGCGGTGTGGCGATCGGCAAATACATCGCGGGCAAGGCGGCATACCGGCGCGTAGTGCTGGCGTTGGGCGGCAACGATCCGCTGATCGTGCTCGAAGACGCCGATCTCGACCGCGCGGCGACGCTTGCCGTGCAGGGCTCGTACAAGAACTCCGGGCAGCGGTGCACTGCGGTCAAGCGGATGCTGGTTCAAAAGAGCGTGGCTGCGGACTTCACCGATCTGGTCGTCGAGAAGACGCGGGCCTGGTCTTTCGGCGATCCGTTCGATGCGTCGAACCAGATGGGCACCGTGATCGACGTTGCCGCGGCGCAGCTCTTCGAAGCGCGGGTGAGCGAGGCGGTGGCGAGCGGGGCGCGTCTGCTGAGCGGCAACCAGCGCAACGGCGCGCTGTACGCGCCGACGGTGCTGGACCGCGTCGACCCTTCCATGACGCTGGTGCGCGAGGAAACCTTCGGACCGGTGTCGCCGATCATCACCTTCGACACGCTCGACGACGCCATCCGCATCAGCAACGGCACGCCGTTCGGGTTGTCGTCAGGCGTGTGCACGAACCGGCAGGATGCGATCACGCGGTTCATCAACGAATTGCGCGTGGGGACAGTCAACGTGTGGGAAGTGCCCGGCTACCGGATCGAGCTGACGCCGTTCGGCGGCATCAAGGACTCCGGGCTTGGCTATAAGGAAGGTGTTCAGGAAGCCATGAAGAGCTTCACCAATCTGAAGACCTTTTCATTACCGTGGGAGTGATAGCGTGGCATTGAGTGTGAAGGACATCCGTTCCCTGTTTGAACAGTACGGCAATCTGGCTTATAGCGGCGAGCCGGTGACGCAACTCGAACATGCCTTGCAGAGCGGCTTGTTGGCGGAAGAGGCTGGCGCTGACGAGGAACTGGTCGCCGCGGCGTTTCTACACGACCTCGGCCACCTGCTCAATCTGCAGGGTGAGACGCCGACGGAGCGGGGCATCGACGATCTGCATCAGTATTTCGCGCTGCCGTTCCTGCGGCCGGTGTTGTCGGAGGCGGTGTTGGAGCCGATTCGGCTGCACGTCGACGCCAAGCGCTGCCTGTGCGCCATCGACAATACCTATTTCGGCCAGCTTTCCGCCGATTCCGTGCGAAGCCTGGAATTGCAGGGCGGCATCTTCAGCAAGGAGGAGGCGGAGGCGTTTCTGCAGAAGCCTCACGCGGAAGACGCGTTGCGCCTGCGCAGATGGGACGATCTCGCCAAGGAAGAGAACCGCGCGACGCCGGATCTCGCGCACTATCTGGGCGTTGTCGAGCGAGCGATGCTTAAATACGCGGCTGTTTGAACCTCTTGACGGTGTTTGAGCTGCTTGAACTGTTCAAGGTCTGTTTGAGGGGGGGTGATTGAGGCGGCTTTGGCCCTACGCGCGCTTCCTCGTCTTCTGATTCGTTCGTCGTTTCCGCATCGTTTCTGGCGCAATCCATGCGTATCAAAATAAGGCTTGCAAGGCGCTGGG
>NZ_JARESQ010000014.1:0-230500 GCF_046028085.1 Paraburkholderia sp. RL17-380-BIE-A | reverse complement strand
CATGTCGCTGCCGAAGCTCGTGTTCCCGGGCGGCGCACTGGTCGGCGACGATGCGGGTTTCCTTAACGCATCGCGGATCAAGGGCTCGCATGCGGCGATCAAGACCGGCATGCTGGCCGCCGACGCCGCTTTTGAAGCCGTGCAGGCTGGACGCACCAGTGATGAACTCACCGCGTACCCGGAGAGCTTCAAGACCTCGTGGCTGCATACCGAACTGCATCGTGCGCGCAACTTCAAGCAGTGGATGAGCAAGGGCCTGTACCTCGGCACGCTGATGGTCGGCATCGAGCAGAAGCTGCTGGGCGGCAATGTGCCGTGGACGCTGCATCACCAACATTCGGATCACGAGATGCTGAAACCGGCTTCGCAATGCAAGCCGATCGTCTACCCGAAGCCCGATGGCAAGCTGACGTTTGACCGGCTCTCTTCAGTGTTCATCTCGAACACGAACCACGAAGAGAACCAGCCCGCTCACCTGACGCTGAAAGATCCTTCGGTGCCAGTGAACGTGAACTGGCAGACCTACGCCGGCCCGGAGTCACGTTACTGCCCGGCAGCGGTGTATGAGTTCGTGAAGAACGACGACAACACCGAGCGCCTGGTGATCAACGCGCAGAACTGCGTGCACTGCAAGACCTGCGATATCAAGGACCCGACGCAGAACATCGTGTGGGTGACGCCTGAAGGCGGCGGCGGTCCGAACTATCCGAACATGTAATTCATGCTTCACCTGCCTTCGCAACGCCGGATTCTTACTGACGGCGCTGTGAAGGCAGAACCAGTCAGCTCCGCCCCACCGCTTCAATCCGCTCCCGCACTTTCGCCACGACCGGCGCCCAGTCGCCAACGCGCGGTTGTCGAACCAGTTCAATCGAATCGTACCAGGCCGTCAGCGGCGACTCATCGCCCCAGAACCACGCGGAAACGTGATCGATCATCAGGCAGGTCGGCACACCGAGCGCCCCCGCCAGATGCGCGGGCCCGCTATCGATCGTAACGACCAGATCCAGATTCGCCAGCAACGCAGCGACATCGTCGAAGCCGGACTGAAAATGATGCGTCAGATCGACGACGTCGAGACCCTTGGCGCGCCACTGTGCAACCGTCTCTCCGCGCCCCGGCGACAAAGCAAAATAGCTCACGTCCGGCACGTTCAACAGAGGTTCGATTTGCTCGACGGGCACTGAACGCCGCATGTCGCGGATATGGTCCGGATTGCCGTTCCACACCAGCCCGACCTTGCGACTACCGCGCCGCGCCGCCGTGTGCGCTTCGACTCGTTCGCGCCACGCCTGCTCACGCGCAGGGTCAGCGCTCAGATACGGTGCGCCCCATCCCGTTGCGCCGAAAATGCCGAGCCGCAGCGGCAGGCTCATCAGTCCGCAGTGAAAATCGGGCTGCGTCTCCAGACTCGTTTCGAGCGGCAAATCCGCTGGCAGCATGCGTTCGAACAAATGCCGCAACGGACCGTCGTGACCGAAGATCACCCGGCCGCCCTCGCGTCGCGCCCGTTCGGCCAGCATTGGCAGAAAGCGCACTGCCCAGAGACAGTCGCCATTGCCCTGCTCGCCATAAACCACCAACGTCTTGCCGGCAAGCGATTCACCCTGCCAGGGCGCGCTGATCGCGGCGAGCGCCTGCTGGGCGTTGTTCAGTTCGCCGCCAGCAAACACGACGCGCGATTCGTAATGCGTCCAACCCTCCGCAAAACGCCCGCTGCGAATCTCGAGTTCCGACAGATCGAACAACGCATGGGCGTTCTGCGGCGAGAGCATCAGGACTTGCCGGAGCAACGCCTCGGCCTCGGCGAAGCGTGCCTGCTCCTTGATACACAACGCCAGCTTATGCAGCGCGACTGGATTGCCGGGCACGACGCGCACGGCTTCGCGCAACAGCGCCTCGGCGGTGGCGAAGTCGTCGCGCCGCTGCACGGCCGCCGCGCGCCAGATCAGCGCGTTGGCGTCTTCGGCATGGTGCGAGAGCAGCAGCCCGGTGGCGGAGTCGACCAGCGCCCAATCGCGCAGCACGAAGGCGGTCTGCGCAATCGTATGCAGCAGCGTGGGTTCGCAGGAAGAATCGAGTTGGTATGCGCGCACCAGCGCAGCAAGTGCCTCACGCTGACTCGCCTTGTCACCCCCGGCGTGTTGCAGCAGCGCCTGGCCGAACGTGAAGCAGTCGCCGGCCACGGCGTTGGGCGCGGCGGCACGCGCGCGTAGATCCGCGAGACGGCTGGCTGCCGGCTCGGCGCTGAAATCAGTCATGAGAGACGACACTGCCCGCGTAGAACCAAAAAAGATACGTTCGACGCAGACGCGTTACGGCGCGCTGGCCGCGATCTTCGGCGTGCTGACGGACACGTCGCCGCATTGCGCGCGATGGCGCAGCGCATGATCGATCAGCACCAGCGCGAGCATCGATTCGGCGATCGGCGTGGCGCGAATGCCGACGCACGGGTCATGCCGCCCGAACGTTTCGACGACAACCGGTTGCCCCGCCTTGTCGATCGAGCGGCGCGGCGTGCGAATGCTCGAAGTCGGCTTGATCGCAATCGACACCGTGATGTCTTGCCCGGTCGAAATGCCGCCGAGCACGCCGCCCGCGTGATTGCCGACGAAGCCTTCCGGCGTCAATTCGTCGCCATGTACCGAGCCGCGCTGCGCGACGCTCGCAAAGCCCGCGCCGATCTCGACGCCCTTCACCGCGTTGATGCCCATCATGGCGTGCGCAATGTCGGCGTCGAGACGGTCGAACAGCGGCTCGCCGAGACCGACCGGCACGCCGGACGCCACGACGTTGATGCGCGCGCCGATCGAGTCGCCATCTTTGCGCAGCGCGTCCATATACGCCTCAAGTTGCGGCACGATCTCCGCATTGGGCACGAAGAACGGGTTCTCGCGCACCTGCGCCCAGTCGACGAACGGCACGTCGATTTCACCGAGCGCGGCCATATAGCCGCGAATCTCGGTGCCGAACTTCTCGCGCAGCCACTTCTTGGCGACCGCGCCCGCGGCCACCGTGGGCGCCGTGAGGCGAGCCGACGAACGGCCACCGCCGCGATAGTCGCGGATGCCGTATTTCTGCCAGTAGGTGTAGTCGGCGTGGCCCGGCCGGAAGGTGTCGGCAATGTTGCCGTAGTCTTTGCTGCGCTGGTCCGTGTTGCGGATCAGGAGCGCGATCGGCGCGCCGGTGGTCTGGCCTTCGAACACGCCCGACAGGATCTCGACCTTGTCTTCTTCCTGACGCTGCGTGACGTGCCGCGACGTGCCGGGCTTGCGACGGTCGAGTTCCAGTTGAATGTCGGCTTCGTTGAGCGCCATGCCCGGCGGGCAGCCGTCGATCACGCAGCCGATAGCGGGACCGTGCGATTCGCCGAAGGTCGTGACAGTGAAAAGCGTACCGAGCGTGTTGCCGGACATGGGCGTCGTCCAAAGAAATGCGGGGAAAACGCTATTATGCCAGCCCCGTGGCAAGCGGACCGCGTCGTGCAACGGTTCTGGCCGATCGGCCAGGGTACGTCTGGTCCCGCTGCGTCGCTCACCTTGTCGGCACACACCTTTGGCGCGACTGGGGATTCATCCGCGATACCGCGTGCCGATTAACCGTTCACCCAACCCGGCGGCGCGCAAAACGCCGCCATGCGGAAATGTCTGCTTCGGGAGCGCGCACCGCCTGGCCGGCAAGCAGAGCCTGTTCCTACTACTTCCGCGCCCCGCGCAATTCGGTGACGATCTGCTGCAGGTTCTCCGGCGTCGCCTGTGCCGGATCGAGCGGCTCACCCACTGCCAGCGTCAGGCGGCTCATGACGCCCTTCTGGATCGGCCGCGGCCAGCGCGCGTCGTCCGCGCGCGAAAACACGCTGCCCCACAATCCGCGCAGCGCCATGGGGATGACCGGCGCCGGCGTGCGCCGGATGATCTCGGTCACGCCATGCCGGAACGGATTCATCTCGCCGGTTTTGGTGAGCTTGCCTTCCGGAAAGATGCAAACCAGATCGCCCTCGGCCAGCGCCTGCGCGCAGCGCTCGTAGGCACGCGTCAATAACTGCGCGTCCTGATGCGCCGGCGCGATCGGAATCGCTTTCGCGTGACGGAACACCCAGCCGGCGAACGGCGTCCTGAAGATCTGATGGTCCATCACGAAACGGATCGGGCGCGGACTCTCGGCCATGATGACGATCGCGTCCACGAAGCTCACGTGGTTGCACACGAGTACGGCCGCGCCTTCTTCCGGAATCCGCTCGGCATGCACGAGGCGAATCCGGTAGAACGTGTGCACCAGCACCCACGCGATAAAGCGCAGCAGAAACTCGGGCACGAGCGAATAGATGTAGGTCGCCACCACGATGTTCAGCAGCGCGGTAACGAGAAAAATCGCCGGAATGCCGAAGCCTGCCGCGGTCAACGCCATGGCCATCAGCGACGAAACGATCATGAACAGCGAATTCAGAATGTTGTTCGCGGCAATGATTCGCGCCCGGTGGCTCGGCTGGCTGCGGCTCTGGATCAGCGCATACAGCGGTACGCTGTAGAGGCCGCCGAACATGGCGAGCAGGAAGAGATCAGCCAGGACGCGCCAGTGGGCGGGCCGCACGATGAATTCACCGATGCTCAACAGATGGCCCGCGGGCGGCAGCGCATGGCTCGCGAAAAACAGATCGATCGCGAACACGCTCA
The DNA here is from genome assembly GCF_046028085.1 of Paraburkholderia sp. RL17-380-BIE-A. NCBI lineage: Bacteria > Pseudomonadati > Pseudomonadota > Betaproteobacteria > Burkholderiales > Burkholderiaceae > Paraburkholderia > Paraburkholderia sp. RL17-380-BIE-A. The sequence continues at coordinate 225,827 of NZ_JARESQ010000014.1, read as the reverse complement.
TGCCGATCGAGCCGAGCGGCACGAGGCCGATTTCGATACGCCGCTTCGAGAGTTTTTCGCACATCAGCGAGCCGAGGCCAATGCCGATCGAAAACGTGCCGAGCAGCACGGTCACCACATCCGGATCGGCGGACAGCACGTTTTTCGCAAAACTGAAAAACGACGACAGGAAGATCGCGCCCACGAACCACAGCCAGGAGATCCCCAGCAGGCTCAAAAACACGGTACGGTTTTCGCGCGCCAGCTTCAGGTTGCGCCACGTCTCGCTGACCGGATTCCAGTTGATGCGCAGATCGGCTTGCGGCGCCGGCGTGAGCGGCACGAAGCTCGACACCACGCGCCCCACCAGCGCGATCGTGACGCAGGCGCCGGCCAGCACCACCGCGCCGTGCTCGACGAAACCCGCGCCCACCCCGCCGACAATCGTACCGATCAGGATCGCCACGAAGGTGCCCATTTCGACCATGCCGTTGCCGCCGACCAGCTCCGAACTCGACAGATGCTGCGGCAGGTATGAGTATTTGACCGGGCCGAACACGGTCGAATGGACGCCCATCAGAAATGTGCACAGGTACAGAAGCGGCGCGCTATGCAGCCAGAAACCCGCGCCGCCGATCAGCATCACCACGATTTCGAAACTCTTGACGAAACGCGTGAGCATTGCCTTGTCGTACTTGTCGGCAATCTGCCCGGAGGTGGCCGATAGCAGCACGAACGGCAGGATGAAGATGGCCGAAATCAGGAATGCCGCCGTTTTCGGATCGACGCCCGAAAAGCGCGCCGCCTGGTAGGTGACGAGCGACGTGAAGCCGATCTTGAAGACGTTGTCGTTCATCGCGCCGAGGAACTGGGTCCAGAAAAACGGCGCGAAACGGCGCTCGCCGAGCAGCCGGAACTGGGAGTCGTGACCCTCGGGTCGACGGGCGGCGCGGCGGGCAGCAGGTAACGGACGATCGCTCATGAAGTTCGGCAAGCAGGCTGGAGAGCAACAAAGATGAAAGCACCATGCGCACAACCCGGCGCGGGCGGTTCGCCGGGCAACACGTAGCGCCGGCCTGGCGGCCGAATAGGCGCACTCGCGCCCGCCTCGGCGGCGAGCCAGCTGGAGAGCCGGATAGGCAAGGCTGAACATGCAGACAAGCCCTGCGCCGGACACAAAAAAAGCGCGCGCTTTCGCGCGCGCCTTGACCGCCACTTCGCGCTCACGGCAACGACAGAACGTCGCAGTGAGTCGCCGCGCATTAACGCGCCGGCTGCTGTTCCGGCTGTTCTTCCGGCCAGTCGCGGATATAGGCCTTGAGCATGCGGTTTTCGAAGCCCTGCTCTTCCACCACCGCCTTGGCGACGTCGTAGAACGAGATCACGCCCATCAGCGTGCGGCTCTCCAGCACCGGCAGATAACGCACGTGATGCTCGAGCATCATGCGGCGAACTTCGTTGACGTCCGTTTCAGGCGTGCAGGTGAGCGGATGGTCGTCCATGACCTTGCGGATCGTGGAGGTGCCGACGCTGCCGCCGTTCTTGCTCAGCGTCGAAATAATTTCGCGGAAAGTCAGCATGCCGACGAGATCGCCATATTCCATCACAACCAGCGAGCCGATGTCGTGCTCCGCCATGGTATTGACTGCGTCGTGCAGCGTGGTATCCGGCGTAACCGTGAAAAGGGTGTTGCCTTTGACTTTGAGGATGTCGCTGACTCGCATGATCTGTCTCCCGTAATGCCCGCTAAGCTCGTAATACATCAATGATTTTCGATCCTAGCGGAAAGACCCATAAAAGGAAAGCGGCCCGCCCACCAGGGCGCACCGGCCATTCACCGGTTCGAGCCCGGCTCGCCGCGGCTGTGCGCATCGGGAAAACCGCGCTTGAAGCGCGGCGCGCCGGTGATAGGATGGCCGCCACTTTCACCTTTCGCGAGGCCGTTCGTGGCCTCGCCGCCTACGATGTCCGCCAACCGTTTCGACACGCTTGCGCTGCACGCCGGCGCCGCTCCTGACCCGACCACTGGCGCGCGCGCCACGCCGATCTACCAGACTACCTCGTTTTCGTTCCGCGATTCGGACCACGCCGCGGCGCTCTTCAATATGGAGCGCGCGGGTCACGTCTATTCGCGCATCTCGAATCCGACCGTTGCCGTGTTCGAGGAACGCGTGGCCGCGCTGGAAAACGGCGCGGGCGCGATCGGCACGGCGAGCGGCCAGGCGGCCTTGCATCTGGCCATCGCCACGTTGATGGGCGCAGGCTCGCATATCGTTGCCTCCGGCGCGCTGTACGGCGGCTCGCACAATCTGCTGCACTACACGTTGCGGCGCTTCGGCATCGAGACGACCTTCGTCAAACCGGGCGACCTCGATGCGTGGCGAGCCGCGCTGCGCCCGAATACGCGACTGCTGTTCGGCGAGACGCTCGGCAATCCGGGGCTCGACGTGCTCGATATCGCGGCCGTGGCGCAGATCGCGCATGAGCATCGCGTGCCGCTGCTGGTCGACTCGACCTTTACCACGCCGTACCTGCTCAAGCCCTTCGAGCACGGCGCGGACTTCGTTTATCACTCGGCCACCAAATTCCTCGGTGGCCATGGCACGACGATCGGCGGCGTGCTGGTGGACGGCGGCACGTTCGACTTCGAAGCCTCCGGGCGTTTCCCCGAATTCACCGAGCCTTACGACGGCTTTCACGGCATGGTGTTCACCGAGGAAAGCACCGTCGCTCCGTTCCTCTTGCGTGCGCGCCGCGAGGGTCTGCGCGACTTCGGCGCATGCCTGCATCCGCAGGCTGCGTGGCAACTGCTGCAAGGCATCGAAACACTGCCTTTGCGGATGGAGCGGCACGTTGCCAACACGCGCCGGGTGGTCGAATTCCTCGCCGGTCACGCCGCGGTCGAAACCGTCGCCTATCCGGAATTGCCGACGCACGCCGACCACGCGCTCGCGAGGCGTTTGCTGCCACGCGGTGCCGGCGCCGTGTTCAGCTTCAATCTGCGCGGCGACCGCGCTGCGGGACGCAGCTTCATCGAAGCGCTCTCGCTGTTCTCGCATCTCGCGAACGTGGGCGACGCGCGCTCACTGGTCATCCATCCCGCATCGACCACGCACTTTCGCATGGACGCCGCCGCGCTCGCCGCAGCCGGCATCGCCGAAGGCACGATCCGCCTCTCGATCGGACTCGAAGATCCCGACGATCTGATCGACGACCTCAAGCGCGCGCTGAAGGCGTCGCAAAAAGCGAGCAGTTCGAGCGCGCCGCAAGGCGGCGCATCCGGCACTGCCGCCCAACCCCGCCCGGAGTCCGCATGATCTTCACCGTTCAAGGCAAGCCCGCCTATGCGTACACCGGCGGCAAAGCGTTCGACGCGCGCCTGCCAACCGCCGTATTCATCCACGGCGCCGAGCATGATCACAGCGTATGGGCGCTGCAAACCCGCTACTTCGCGCATCACGGTTTCGGCGTGCTGGCCGTGGATTTGCCCGGCCACTGCCGCAGCAGCGGCCCGGCCCTGACCACCGTGCCGGCCATGGCTGACTGGCTGGCCGCGCTGCTCGACGCCGCAGGTGTGCAACGCGCCTTCGTAGCCGGCCACAGCATGGGCTCGCTGATCGCGCTCGACTTCGCCGGCCGCTATCCCGAGCGGGCAACGCACCTCGCCCTGCTCGCCATAGCGATGCCGATGACCGTCTCCGATGCACTGCTCGACGCCGCTCTGAACCGTGAACCCGAAGCGATCGGCATGGTCAACCAGTGGTCGCATTCGACCATTGCGGCCAAGCCTTCCTGCCCGGGCCCCGGCTTCTGGCTGCACGGCATGAACCAGCGGCTCATGGAGCGCGTCTCGGCGCGCGGTGAACCGCACCTGTTCCATACCGACTTCGCCGCCTGCAATAGTTACGCGGACGGCCTCGCCCGTGCCGGGCAGGTGCGCTGCGCCACGCGCCTGATCGTGGGGCGGCGTGACGCGATGACGCCGCCGCGCGCAACCAGGGCGCTCGCGGGCGCACTGGAGCAAACAGGCGTACCGGTCGACACGGTCACGCTCGAAGCCGGCCACGCGTTGATGACCGAGCAACCCGACGCCACGCTCGACGCCCTCTTCAGCTTCGCGACCAGAACTCCTCACACGGTTCGATGAACGTTGCGAGCCATCACGATAATTGCGCCGGGAGCGCTGCGCCATCGGCCGAATGGCCAGGTTGCGCGCATGGCCCGATAGCCGCACAATGGATCAAGCCTGTCCTGTTTCGAGCGCGTGCGTCCGGCATGCCGGCGCACGCCGGAGCATCGAGAAGCGTAGCAATCCGGAGGCCGTGATGGCTCAAACCGCGCACACCGATCACTTCGCGAGTTTCGCGGAGTTCTATCCGTACTATCTGAGCGAGCATCGCAATACGGTCTCGCGGCGGCTGCACTTCGTGGGATCGCTCGGCGTGATCGGCTGTCTTGCCATGGCGCTCGCCACCGGCGACTGGCTCTGGCTGCCCGCTGCCGTGATCTGCGGATACGGCTTCGCCTGGGTCGGGCATTTCTTCTTCGAGAAGAATCGGCCGGCTACCTTCCGGCATCCGCTTTACAGCCTGATGGGTGATTGGGTGATGTTCAAGGACATTTGCGTCGGCAAGATTTCGTTGTAGCGAAGCGCTAGCTTTTCCGCTGCTTCGAAGTTTCCGCTGCGGCCGCCTTTCGCGGTATCAAGCGCTCGCACGCTGCCTCAACCCGCCTCGTCCGGCATCACGCCGCATGCTGCGGCATGGAAGGCGCGCCAGATTCGTCCTCCGCAGCGCGCGCGGCACGGTCGGCTGCTCGCGCGGCAAGTAAGGCGGCGAGCGTCACTTTCAGCTTGTCGTTTTCGAGCGCCGCCAGCAGCATTTCTCCGTCCACACGCGTGGACGCCAGTTCGAGCTGATATCCGAGTTCCGCGCGGTCGATCACGAACAGTCCGAACAGGCGCTCGACAGTGATTTGCGCCGGATTCGCCAGCAGCAGGAAATGCGGACGCGAGCCGTCCTCCTGCAAGCGCGCGATCCACTCGATCTCTTCGAGCTTTTCCAGCAGGTTGATCGTGGTACCCATATCGCGGCGAAGCATGCGCGAAAGTTCGGGCACCGTATAGCCGCGCCTGCCGGCGTCGCGTGCTTCCGAGAGGCGCGCGAGCAGTTCGAGCGAGTCGAACAGATTGCTGCCTTCGAAGGTGGGCCGGTGAAACTGCCCAATGCGAATGGCCGGCAACGCGGACGCGATCATCGCGCCCGCCAGCGTGATGAACCAGCACAGGTACATCCACAGCAAAAACAGCGGCACGGCCGCAAATGCGCCATACACCGCGGTGTAGGTTGGAATGCGCCGCACGTAATAACCGAAGCCGCGTTTCGCAAGCTCGAAAGCGATCGCGGCAGTCACACCGCCGATCACCGCGTCGCGCCATTCCACGCGGCAATTCGGCAGGTACACGTAGAGAATCGTGAATGCGACCGCGGTCAGCGGCAGCGCGGCGCCCGCGAGCGCCCACTCGATGACCGGCGTCATGCGCTGGGCCGCCGTGAAGGTCATGGATTGCGTGAACAGGTACGATGAAATCGACAGGCTCACGCCGATCAGGATCGGGCCGAGCGTGATGATCGCCCAGTACACCAGAATGCGCTGCGCGATTGGCCGCGCCTTGCGCACGCGCCAGATCACGTTGAACGCGGACTCGACCGTCATCATCGTCATCACGGCGGTGACGAACAGAAAAATCATACCGATGGTGGTGAGACCCTTCGCCTTCGAAGCAAACTGATTCAGATAATTGAAGATCTGACTGTTGAGCTGCGCGGGCATCAGATGATCGGCAAGAAAAATCTGCAGCGACATCTGGAAGGAAGCAAAGATCGGAAACGCAGTGAACAACGCGAACGCGACGGTCGCGAGCGGCACGAGCGAAAGCATGGTGGTGAACGTGAGACTGCCGGCCACCTGCGGAATGCGGTCTTCGCTGCTGCGCTGCGCGGCAAACTGCGCGAGGCGTTTCAGCGTGTCGAGATCGAAACGCACCCTGGACAACAAACCCACCTCCCTCGTTTCCTTTGCTGGTGTTTCAGGACCGCGCGCAAGACCTGGCCGAACGGCTATGTGTGGCCTGTGGAGCGGACCCAACCCCTATAATACCTGTTCACCGATGAGGCCTATGAAAGACATTCTCGTGCTCTATTACAGCCGTCACGGCGCCACGCGCGAACTCGCGCTGGCGATCGCGCACGGCGTCGACAGCGTTCCCGGCATGCAGGCGCGCGTGCGTACCGTGCCGGCGGTGTCCACCGTCTGTGAAGCGACCCAGCCCGACATTCCCGCTGAAGGGCCGCCCTTCGTCGAACTGCGTGACCTCGAAGAATGCGCCGGCCTCGCGCTCGGTTCGCCTACCCGCTTCGGCAACATGGCCGCGTCGCTCAAATACTTTCTCGACGGCACCACGCCGCAGTGGCTTTCCGGCGCCCTCTCCGGCAAGCCCGCCTGCGTGTTCACTTCCACCGGCAGTCTGCACGGCGGTCAGGAATCCACGCTGCTCTCCATGATGCTGCCGCTTCTGCATCACGGCATGCTGATCGTCGGCATTCCGTACACCGAGAGCGCGCTGAGCACCACGCAAACCGGCGGCACGCCTTACGGCGCGTCGCATTTCGCGCGTGCGGGCAGCGCCGAACACGGCATCTCCGCGGACGAAAAGACGCTCGCCATCGCGCTCGGCGCTCGCGTCGCGCGCACGGCGGCATCCATGAGCGAAAGGCCGTGAACGAGCCGAACGCCCAACCGGCTGTCGACCCGGCAACGCGCGCGCCGAGCGCCACACACGCAGCGTCCGTGCAGCGAAATCGCGCCGCCGCGCTCGGCGCCACCACTGCACTGGCTGTGCTGATCGCGCTGTGCGTCGTGTGGGAATGGTGGCTCGCGCCGCTGCGGCCCGGCGGTTCGGCGCTCGTGCTCAAGGCCGTGCCGTTGCTGGTCGCTCTGCCGGGCGTCTGGCGGCAGCGGCTTTACACGCTGCAATGGGCTTCGATGTTGATCCTGCTGTATTTTGCCGAAGGCGTGGTGCGCGGCTGGAGCGACCGCGAGCTGAGCGCCGGTCTCGGCTGGCTGGAGGCCGTGCTCTCCGTGGTCTTTTTCGTTTGCGCGCTGGCCTATGTCGCGCCGTTCAAACGCGCGGCAAAACGGGCTGCGAAACAGGCCGCAAAAGAGGCCGCAACAGGCTAAAAAAACAGGCGGCGAAACAAGCCAACACGACCATCTGACCAGAACGCCGCGACATTTCTCCCGAACACGCTGACCGACCAAGCCCGAACACGCTGACCGACCCAACATGACCCAAACCGCTTTTCTCGCCGCCTGCCGCGACACCATCGGCGCCGCGCAGGTGCTGACCGATCCGCACGACACCGCCCCGTACCTGACCGACTGGCGGCGCCGCTACACCGGCGCGGCATGCGCGGTGCTCTGCCCGGCCACGCCTGACGAAGTCGCGGCACTCGTGAAGCTCGCCGTCGAGCATCGCATCGCGCTAGTCCCGCAAGGGGGCAACACGGGCCTCGCCGGCGGCGCCACGCCGGACGCAAGCGGCGCGCAAGCGGTTATCAGCTTGCGGCGTCTGAACCGGGTGCGCGACATCGATCCGCACAACAACACGATCACGGTGGAAGCCGGCGTCATCCTCGCGGAAGTGCAGAAACATGCCGAAGAAGCCGGCCGTCTGTTTCCGTTGAGCCTCGCCGCCGAAGGCAGTTGCACGATCGGCGGCAATCTCGCCACCAATGCGGGCGGCACCGGCGTGCTCCGCTATGGCAACACGCGCGAACTGTGTCTCGGCCTCGAAGTCGTCACCCCGCAGGGCGAACTGTGGGACGGCCTGCGCGGCCTGCGCAAGGACAACACCGGCTACGATCTGCGCGACCTGTTCATCGGCGCGGAAGGCACACTCGGCATCATCACCGCTGCCGTGCTGAAGTTGCATCCACAACCAGCCGCGCGCGTCACGGCGCTCGCCGCGCTCGCGTCGCCGCACGCCGCGCTCGATTTTCTCTCACTCACGCAGCGCGTCGCCGGGCCGCTCCTGACCGGTTTCGAATTGATGTCGGATTTCTGCCTGCGTCTGGTCGGCCGGCATTTCGAGCAGATGCGCTATCCGTTCGCCGAGCCGCACGCGCAGGTCGTGCTGCTCGAACTGTCGGACAGCGAAAGCGAGGAGCACGCACGCGAACTGTTCGAGCGTTTAATGGAAACGGCGCTGGAAGAAGGCCTGGTGCAGGACGCGGTGGTCGCGGAAAACCTCAGCCAGTCGCGGGCGTTCTGGAACCTGCGTGAACACATTCCGCTCGCCCAGGCCGAAGAAGGGCTGAACATCAAGCACGATATCGCGGTGCCGATCTCGCGCATCGGCCACTTCATCGAGGAAACCGACGCCGCGATCGCGCAGGCCGTGCCCGGCGCGCGCATGGTGACATTCGGCCATCTCGGCGACGGCAATCTGCACTACAACGTGCAGGCGCCCGAGGGCGTCGACGCCAAGGCGTTCCTCAAACAGTACCAAGGCCCGATCAACCAGATCGTCTACGACAGCGTGCATCGGCATCGCGGCAGCATCAGCGCGGAACACGGGCTCGGCCAGTTGAAGATCGACGAGGCGATGCATTACAAGCAGGACGTCGAGGTGCAGTTGATGCGTGCCGTCAAGCGCGCGCTCGATCCGCTGAATCTGATGAATCCGGGCAAGGTGCTACGCTAGCGTCTGAAGCTGCGCGTTCCCTTGCGAAGCCCCTTGCAGGAGTCGTGGTCGTGAAGATTCGAGTGCTGTCCGATCTGCATCTGGAAAATGACGAGCCCGAGTTGATCCCGCATGCGCAGGCGGATCTGATCGTGCTGGCGGGCGACATCCACAATCACGCGGCCGGACCGCGCTGGGCCGCGCAGACTTTCGACGGCGCCGTGCCGGTGGTCTACGTGCCGGGCAATCACGAGTACTACGACGGCGAGTTCGGCGCGCTCGAAGCCGCGCTCCACGACGCGGCCGCGCAGGTCGACAATGTGCACGTGCTGAACAACGCCGCGCTGGTCGACCCGCAAGGCCAGTGGCGCGTGCTCGGCACGACCTTGTGGACCGACTTCGCCTTATACGGAAACGACGCCGATACGCTCGCGGAGTCGATCGGCGCGTCGCGGCGGGTCATGCTCGATTTTCGCGGGCTGATCCAGATGAACTGGCCGCACGACACCCATGATGCAACGCGCGACTTCACACCCGACGATTCGCTCGCGCTGCACCGGCAGGCGCGGGCCTGGCTCGAAGGCGAACTCGCCAAACCGTTCGGCGGCAAGACGATCGTCGTCACGCATCATGCGCCGCATCGGCTGAGTCTGGCCGAACGTTACGCGGAAGACCGCGTGTCGGCCGGCTTCGTCAATCACTTGCCGGATCTCGTGGGGCCGCCGGTCGCGTTATGGATTCATGGGCACACGCATACGCCGTTCGACTACAGCGTGAACGGCACGCGCGTGGTGTGCAATCCGCGCGGGTATCTCGACCGGCGCACCGGGCTGCTGGAGAATCCGCTGTTTGCGTGGGATAAGGTCGTTGAGATTTAGCGGCCGCTGAATAGCGAGCCCGCACGGCAGGCGCTACGCTCGCGACGTTATCGAACCGCAACGGTCGAAACCCAAGACGGGTCGTATTCGGAGGTCGCTCATGTGTGGTCGAATCAGCCAGTACCGCGATCCGCATTTCTACGCCGAGCACCTCGGTCTCGCCGATCCACTCATGCTTTTCGATGCCGCCGACCGGCGTCCCGGCTACAACCTCGCTCCCGGCACGCACCCGCTCACGGTGTACCCGGATCAGACGGTGCGCGCAATCCACTGGGGATATCGTCCCGACTGGGCACGCGAACAGCATTTGCCGCAGACCATCAACGCGCGCGCGGACGCCGCGCCGAACGGGCGCTACTTCAAGGAACTGTGGAAGACCGGGCGCGTATTGGTGCCTGCGGACGGCTGGTTCGAATGGCGCGTGGAAACCACGCCTGTGACAGCCATCGCGCAGAGCAAGGACAGAGCGGACGAACCGCCGATCCGTCAGCCCTACTTCGTGCATCTGAAAAGCGATGCCCCCATGTATCTCGCGGCGCTGTCGAGCGTGCGCGGCACGGAACCACAAACAGAAGGCATGGGAATGGTGATAGTGACGGCCATCGCCGATACGGGTCTCGTCGATGTGCACGATCGCCGTCCGCTGGCATTCGCATCGGAAGCGGCCCGCCGCTGGCTGGATCCCGCTTTGCCGCTCGACGAACTCGAGCAATTGACACGCAGCGCGGGCCTGGCCGCCGGACGCTTCCGCTGGCACCGGGTGAGCCACGAGGTGGACCGCACGCTCAATGACGAACCGGGTCTGATCGCGGCAATAAACTGAAAACCGGTGCCTGACGTAAGCCCAAACATGAGCCCGAACCGCAAAGCAGCATGAGCCAACGGCGCGATCGCCGCACTTAACCCGATATAAGCCAGGAAAGGAGCAAGAAGCAAGAAGCAAGCAAGAAGCGAGCAACAAGCGCGGACAACCCACGCACCCCGAACCAAACTGCGCGCCGCCGCCCGAATAAACGGCGCCTGCTAGACAGGCGCCTCGGCGAAACTCAACGGCCGCGCCGCTGTGCCTTCAGATCCGGGCGCTCGACCTTGATCGGCACCAGTTGCGGCTGCTGCTCGCGCAACCGGCGCAGCAGATCGCGCGAAGCGGCAATCCCGATCAAGCCAATCATGACGGCCACGCCAATCATCAGATGCGTATCCATGAATCCCTCGTACTTCTGTTGTTGCAATATTGCCGAACCGCGGCGAACTGAGCGCCCCCGGTCTACTACCGCAGCGCATGAACGACACGTTAGCAAATCGATCGGGCGGCGAAAGTAAGGAAATGTTGCGGCGCGGCACTTATGTAACAGGCGGTCACTGCACCGCCCGCCGCCCGGTCAACCGTTCAAGGATTGCCAAAGACGCGCGCCTTATCTCAGGTCCGCGCGAATTCGCGCAATTCCGCCTGATCCGCAGCCAGCGTAGCAGGCAGTTCATCTCGCAGGAACTCGACCCACGTACGGATCTTGGCGTCCAGATACTGCCGGGACGGGTACAACGCGTACAGATTCATCTCCTGCGACGTGTATTCCGGCAGCAACCACACCAGTTCGCCACTTCGCAAACCGCTGATCGCCGAGTAGATCGGAATCAGCCCGACGCCCATGCCGCTCGACACGGCCACCGCCATGGCTTCGGCCACGTTCACCTGGAAGGTGGTCGGGCCGAGGGCGATGGTTTCCTCGCCGTTCGGGCCGTCGAAGGTCCATTTGTCGGTCGGGAAAACCGGCGTGACCATTTGCAGACACGTGTGACGCACCAGGTCCGCGGGCGTTTGCGGCACACCGCGCCGCTCCAGATAGGCAGGCGACGCGCACGCGATGCTGAACGCGCTGCCAATGCGCTGCGACACCAGCCCCGAATCCGGCAGACCGGTGGCGAGCGTGAGCGACACGTCGAAACCTTCGTCGAGCAGATCGGGCATGCGCTGCGCGAGCGTCAGTTCGATCTGCACCTCCGGATAGCGCTCCTGGTAGCGGCCTACGGCCGGCACCACGTAGTGCTGGCCGAAACTCGTCATTGCGTGGACTTTGAGTTTGCCGGACGGGCGGGCGTGGGCGTCGCTCGCCTCGGCTTCCGCCTGATCCACGTACGCGAGGATCTGCTCGCAGCGCTGCAGGTAGCGCTCGCCGGCCTCGGTCAGCGCGATGCGGCGCGTGGTGCGGTTCAACAGGCGCGTGCGCAGATGCGCTTCCAGATCGGACACCGCGCGCGACGCATATGCGGTGGTCGTGTTCAGATGCTGCGCGGCGCCCGTAAAGCTGCCCGCTTCGACGACGCGGACAAATACGCGCATGTTTTGAAGCGTATCCATAACTTTCCCTTGTGATCGGAAGCGATTGTTACACGATTCGCAAAGGCGATTGTCTCATATCGCGTAAAAATGCCTTGCATCTTTACCGGTTATTCCGCAATTGATCAAAAAATATAATGGCGCACATGCTTCTATAGTCATTTCTGGAGGAAATCGTGCAGTCTCCGGTACCGAAAGGGATCGCCGCAGCCGCGGTTCTTACGATCCTATTAACAATCGCCGGCTGTGCCAGTACCGGAGGCGTCGCGCCGCAAGCGAGCGGAGTCCAGCCCGCTTCGCTCGACGCGGGCAACGCGATCCGCGCCGCCAATGCGGACGCCCAATGGCCGGCCGTCGACTGGTGGCGCGCCTATAACGATCCGCAACTCAACGAGTGGATCGACGCCGCGCAAGCCGGCAACCCGAGCCTCGCGGCCGCCCAGGCACGCGTGCGCGAAGCCATGTCGATGGCGGGTGTCGCCCGTGCGGCGTTGTCGCCGCAAGTCAACGGCAGCCTGTCGATCCAGCGCCAGAAGTGGGCCGACAACCTGTACTACGGTCCCGGCCCGCTCGCGGGCGAGCAATCGTGGAACAACACCGGCACGCTCGGCCTGTCGTATCACCTCGATATCTGGGGCAAGGACAAGAACGCCGCCGAGCGCGCCCTCGACGCTGCTCACGCGAGCTCAGCCGACGCCCGCGCCGCCCAGCTCGAGCTGGAAAACAACGTGGTGCGCACGTACATCGAGATGTCGCTGAACTACGCGCTCCTCGACATCGCCAAGTCCACCTTGCAGCAACAGCAGCAGATCGTGGACCTGGCCAGCCGGCGCCTGAAAGGCGGCATCGGTACGCAGCTGGAAGTGAGCCAGGCCGAAACGCCGTTGCCCGAATACGAACGCGAGATCGACGAAATCGAAGAAAAGATCGCGCTTGGCCGCAATCAGCTGGCCGCGCTGGCCGGCAAAGGTCCGGGCGCGGGTGATTCGATCCAGCGTCCGACGCTTTCGCTGAACGCGCCGGCCGGCCTGCCGAGCGCCCTACCCGCCGACCTGATCGGCCACCGGCCGGACGTGGTCGCGGCGCGCTGGACGGTCGCGGCGCAGGCACGCGGCATCGACGTGGCCAAGGCCGACTTCTATCCGGACATCAACCTGCTGGCGTCGATCGGCGGATATGCGGCAATGGGGCCGCTGTTCCAGTTCCTGAAGAACCCGTCGCATAGCTGGAGCGCGGGGCCCGCGCTGTCGCTGCCGATTCTCGACGGCGGCCGCCTGCGTTCGCAACTCGGCGCAGCCTCGGCGAGCTATGACGAAGCCGTCGACCGTTACAACCAGTCGATTGTCGGCGCGCTCAAGGACATTTCCGATCAGGTGATCCGGATCCGCTCGCTCGCGACCCAAGCCGACGACGCCGACCGTTCAGTCGCGACCGCCCGCAAGAACTACGATCTGTCGCGCGAAGGTTATCGGCGCGGCCTGACCGACTACCTGAACGTGTTGATCGCCCAAAACCAGTTGCTGCACGCACAGGAAGGCGTGGCCAGGATCCAGGCCGAACGGCTCGGCGCGCATGCGTCGCTGGTCACGGCATTGGGCGGTGGACTCGACGACCCGGCCAACGGTCCGCTGGCGAAAGAAACGCTGCCGGCGCATGGCAAGGGCAAGACGGTCGCGCCCGGTTCGACCGCCAGCGCCGAGCCGGCCAAACCCGCCAGGTCGGGAAGCTGATCATGTCCGCTTCTCCTTTTTCCGCGCCGCGTCCGGCGTCGTTTGCAGCCTATTACGCGGCCGCCGCCGACTGGGCGCGTAACGACGGTCTGACGTGGATCTATCTGTTCAAAGCGCTCGCCGCCTGCTTCCTCGCGCTCGGCGTCGCGATGAAGCTCGACCTGCCGCAGCCGCGCACGGCAATGACCACCGTGTTCATCGTGATGCAGCCGCAAAGCGGCATGGTGTTCGCAAAGAGCTTCTACCGGATCTGCGGCACGCTCGTCGGTCTCGTCGTGATGCTCGCGTTAATCGGGCTGTTCGCGCAGCAGCCGGAACTGTTCATTGTCACGACCGCGATCTGGGTCGGCATCTGCACGGCGGGCGCCGCGCGCAACCGCAACTTCAGGTCGTACGGTTTCGTGCTGGCGGGCTACACCGCCGCGCTGATCGGCATTCCCGCTTCGCAGCACCCGGACGGCGCGTTTCTGAGCGCGCTCACGCGAGTGGCCGAAGTGGTGGTCGGCATTATCTGCGCGGGTGCCGTGAGTGGCCTCGTGTTTCCGCAGTTCGCCGGCTTGCAGATGCGCGGCACCGTGCGCGCGCGTTTCTCGGCCTTCGTCGAGTATGTGTCGGCCTCGCTCGCCGGCCACAATGACCGCGCGCAGATCGAAGCGACCAATGCGCGCTTTGTCGCCGACATCGTCGGCTTCGAAGCGGCGCGCAGCGTGGCCGTGTTCGAGGGTCCCGACTCGCGCATGCGCGGCGGCCGCCTCGCCCGTCTGAACAGTGAGTTCATGACCGCCTCGACGCGCTTTCACGCGCTGCATCAGCTGATGAACCGCTTGCGCGACGCGAACACCAGCGGCGCGGCGATCGCTGTCGATGCGCTCGAGCCGTACTTCCGGGAAATCGCCCCGCTGCTCGCGAAATCCGGTGAACCCGTGCTGAGCGCCGCCGACGCCGTTCACGCCGCCGCGCAACTCGAGGCCTTCAAAGCCGAGTTGCCCAAGCGCGTGCGCGCGACGCGAACAGAACTGGAAGCGCATCCCGACGCCCCGCTGCTCGACTTCGACACCGGCGCCGAACTGCTGTATCGCTTTATCGATGACCTGCACGCCTATGCGGCCACGTACGCGTCGCTCTCCGTCGATACGCACGAGCGCGAGCGCTGGGTCGAACGTTACGAACCGAAAACGAACGCGATTGCGGCAAGCGTCTCGGGCGTGCGCGCCGCCATCGTGATGATGGTGCTCGGCGCGTTCTGGATCGCGACCGCGTGGCCGAGCGGTTCGACCCTGACGCTGAACGCCGCGGCGGTGTGCGCGCTGGCGTCGTCGTCGCCGAATCCGAAACGCACCGCGTTCCAGATGGCCGCCGGCACGCTGGTCGCCACGGTGATGGGAATGATCGCGGTGTTCGGCGTGTTTCCGCACATCGACGGCTTCCCGCTGCTGTGCGCCGCGCTCGCGCCTTTCCTGCTGCTCGGCGTGTTCATGACCACACGGCCCGCGCTGGCCGGCTATGGCGTCGGCTACTGCATCTTCTTCTGTTTCCTCGCCGGCCCGGACAACGTGATTCACTACGACCCGAGCAGCTTCATGAACGACGCGATGGCGCTCGTGCTGTCGATGCTGGTGGCCTCGATCGCGTTCGCGGTGTTGCTGCCGCCCTCCACTCCGTGGCTGCGCAACCGCCTGCTGATGGATTTGCGCCGCCAGGTGGTGCTGGCGAGCCGCGCGGGCATGCGCCGGGTGCGCTCGCGCTTCGAGAGCGGCGCGCGCGATCTGATGTTCCAGATCAACGCGCTCGCGCAACACGAGCCCGAGCTGAAACGCGATACGTTGCGTTGGCTTTTCTCGGTGCTCGAAGTGGGCAACGCGGTGATCGACTTGCGCCGCGAACTGGCCACGCTGCCCGCCGACGCGCGTTATGCGCCGTCGATGCCGTGGCGCGCCTCGCTGCGTACCATGCGCGACGCGCTGGCCGCGCTATTCGAGCGGCCGCGTGAAGACCGCTTCGACCGCGCGCTCGCCGCGACCACCGACGCTATCACCGCGCTTCAGCAGATGCTGGTCGCTTTCGCGCCGCCGCGTGAAGAGCGGCACCAGCTGCAACGCATTTTGAGTCAACTGCATTTCATTCGTACCGCGCTGCTCGATCCGCAATCGCCGCTTGAATCGTTGATGAGCGGACGTGCCGGCGCGTCAGAAGGAGTTCGTCATGCCACGTGATATCGCCGTTCTGGACGCGTACATCCCGGCCATCGTGTTGCTGTTCATCGCAGGCGCCGCGCTTACGTGGGTGCTGGACCGCGTGATCGCCCATACGGGCCTGTATCGCGTGGTGTGGCATCCGTCCTTGTTCCGGGCCAGCTTGCTCGTGTGTGTTTGCGGCGTGCTGGGTCTCGCCGTTTATCGTTGATCAGAGTCGAAACATGACCATCCGAAATATTGTGGGCTTCGTCGCGACAGCCGTTATTTTTATCGTCGCGATTTTGATTG
Source organism: Paraburkholderia sp. RL17-380-BIE-A (assembly GCF_046028085.1). Classification (NCBI taxonomy): domain Bacteria; kingdom Pseudomonadati; phylum Pseudomonadota; class Betaproteobacteria; order Burkholderiales; family Burkholderiaceae; genus Paraburkholderia; species Paraburkholderia sp. RL17-380-BIE-A. Next base: position 209,676 of record NZ_JARESQ010000014.1, on the reverse strand, counting down.
GACGCGTGCTGTGGGTTCATTACATGGATGAACCGTGGACACGCGACGGTCGCGTGCGCGCCGAGATCGTGAATATCGCACCGGATGTTTCCGGGGCGATCGTCGATCTGCCGGTGAAGGACAATCAGCTCGTGAAGAAAGGCGACCTGTTGATGCAGATCGACCCGTCGCACTATGCGCTCGCGGTTGAACAGGCGCAGGCCGCAGTTGCCGCGCGAAAGGCCGAGCTGCAGATGAGGCGCGATGACGCGCAACGGCGTGCCGATATGGATGCGCTGGTCGTGTCGAAAGAGAACCGCGAGAACGCGACTCACACTGCTTCGGCTGCCGAGGCGTCTTATCAGCAGGCTTTGGCCACGCTCGACGCGGCCAAGCTGAATCTCGAGCGCACGCGGGTCGTGTCACCGGTCGACGGGTATGTCACGAATCTGAGCGTGTTCCGCGGCGATTATGCGACGGTGGGTTCCGCCAAGCTGGCGATTGTCGATAGCCATTCGTTCTGGGTGTACGGGTACTTCGAGGAAACCAAGCTTCCGCATGTGCGCGTTGGCGACAAGGCTGAAGTCCGGTTGATGAGCGGTGGCACGCTGCAGGGGCACGTCGAGAGTATTTCTCGCGGCATTTATGATCGGGACAATCCTGAGAGCCGTGAACTGCTTGCCGATGTGAATCCGACTTTTAACTGGGTACGGTTGGCGCAGCGCGTGCCTGTGCGGGTGAAGATCGATTCAGTGCCCGACAATGTCGTGCTGGCGGCGGGGATTACCTGTACGGTTGTGGTTACGCCCGGGAGTGGTAAGGCAAGCTAATTTTTGCTTGCGTGCTTTTGGGTATGTTTCGGGAATGTCGTGGTTGGTTAGCGAGCGCTTCACCAACGCACGCGGGTAAATCCACCAGCCGCCTCGCACGCAAAAGTGCGGACGGGTTCCGGGTCGCGATCCTCTACGAGGATCGCTTCACCCGCGCTCACAACCTGAACTTACCCACCATCACCTTCAGCCCGCGTGCCTGATCATCCAGCGACCTGGCAGCCGCGGTAGCCTGCTCCACCAACGCCGCATTCTGCTGCGTCCCGGCATCCATCTGCGTGACCGCGAGGTTGATCTCCTCGATCCCTGCGCTCTGCTCGGACGAAGCCGCCGAGATTTCACCCATGATGTCGGTCACACGCTTCACCGCCTTGACGACCTCGTCCATGGTTTGCCCGGCGTCCTGGGCAAGCGTCGAGCCATTGCTCACCCGCTCGACCGACGTACTGATCAAACCTTTGATCTCCTTGGCCGCCGCCGCACTACGTTGAGCCAGATTACGCACTTCCGCGGCGACCACGGAAAATCCGCGCCCTTCCTCACCGGCACGCGCTGCCTCGACGGCCGCGTTCAACGCAAGAATATTGGTCTGAAACGCGATCCCCTCGATCACGCCGATGATGTCGCCGATACTGCGCGCGCTATCGTTGATCTCGTTCATCGTCGCGACCACGCGGCTCACCACCTCGCCGCCCTTCTCCGCGATCTCCGACGCGTTGTTGGCGAGCGTGCTCGCCTGCTTCGCATTGTCGGCATTCTGGCGCACCGTCGAAGTCAATTGCTCCATGCTGGTCGCCGTGCGTTCGAGCGCCATCGCCTGTTGCTCGGTACGCTGCGACAGATCCAGGTTGCCCATCGAAATCTCGCCCGATGCCGTCGCGATCGCGTCCGCGCTCGAGGCGATGTCGGCGACCGTCGTCGCGAGGCCGCTTTGCATGTCGTTCAGCGCGAACAGCATGCTCGACTTGTCCTTGCGGCCCAGCGCGATATCGACGGACAGATCGCCCGCCGCGATCCGGCTGGCGATTTCCTTCGCGTACGCCGGCTCGCCGCCGAGCTGACCGGCAAGGCGTCGCACCACCCACTCGCTGATACCGAACGCGAGCACGATCAGGCCGAGCGTCGCCAACGCGATCATCACGAACGACGAATGGTAGATAAACCCCGATGCCTCGATGGTTGCCTTCGCAGCCGTAGCGCGCTGCGCGACGAGTTCATCGACGAGTTTTTCGAGCTTGCCGGTTTCGACCAGCAGCGACACGTCCTGCGTGCCGACCTGCCAGTTCATTTGCGACAGGTCGAGCGGCTGCGCTTTCACGAGCGTCACGAAGTCGCGCAGATGGCCGCTCCACGCCGTCACGGCGGCGGCAAATTTCTTCTGCTGGTCGACCGCCTTCGCGTCGGAAGTATCGACGTACTGTTGCAGCGTGCCGAGTTGCGAAGCGAGACCGCTCAGGCCCGTTTCGATATCGGCGCCGAGATCGTCGCGCTCTTTCGCGGTGGTCGCGGTGAGCAGCATTTTCTGCGCGCGGCTCGCGCGCAGCATGTAGCCGCGTGCCTCTTCGGCCGCACGGCTGGCAACGTGCCCCTGATCGTAGATGGATTGTGCCGATGCATTCAGGCGGCTGATCTGGGTCAGCGAAAACACGCCGATCAGCAGCGTACCGATTAGCAGCACGGCAAACGCGAGGCGCAGCATTGCCTTCACCGACAAACCCTTGAGCCTGACCGCCCGCGAGCGGCTGCGCTCGCCCTGTGGCGGCGTTTTGCCAGCCGCTTCTCCCTCCGGTACGAATCCCGCGCCCGTCTGGCTACCCAGCGAAACTGCTTTCATATTCCCCGTCCCCACGTGTAGAACTGCCGGAAAGGTCGGTTCCGGCATTGCTGCTCATCTCTCCGGGTCAACGGCATAAACGTCTGCGATCTTTAGCGTCGCTCGCGAAATGCCGATCGTATGTCGCCCGGTCCTCGACGCGCCGCCTCGTAAGCCGCGCGCCCGCGATCGGTTTTATACATGGCCAAAAATCGCCGGGGCGGCATTTATCAGACGAGAGACCGCGCGCGTGGTCAGGCCGACACAATTGTTTTTGCACCGCCGGGGTGCGCGCGGCGCGCGATTCCGACGCCCTCACGCCGGCCCTCATCAACATCGCATGTCCGATTCGCGACAAAACTTGTCCTTACAATTCGCTCAGGCCACATTAAACTGCGACAAATAGCTGACCTCGCAAAAAACCGCGTCGAAATGCCGCAGCGCTGAAAACGGTGTTTGAACCACATCGGCGGCGTCAGATCACTCTTTCTCCTCTCTCATCTAGCGTATGGAAACGAGCCTCGATAAAAGCGCCCTCGCCGGCGCACCAGCCGGCGCCGGAACCGCCACCACCACCGCTGCGCAGCCGGCCGTCAAGGTCCAACGCACGGTCTACTCCGTGCTCGGCGCAATCAGCTTTTCGCATCTGCTCAACGACATGATCCAGTCGTTGATCCTCGCGATCTACCCGATGCTGAAAGACAACTTCTCGTTGTCGTTCGGACAGATCGGCCTGATCACGCTGACTTACCAGATCACCGCGTCGCTGCTGCAACCGCTCGTCGGCATTTATACGGACAAGCATCCGAAGCCGTATTCGCTGCCCGTCGGCATGGGCTTCACGCTCGCCGGGCTACTGTTGATGTCGGTCGCGCCCAATTTCGGCGTGCTGCTGGTCGCGGCGGCGCTGGTCGGCTGCGGCTCGTCGGTGTTCCATCCGGAATCGTCGCGGGTGGCGCGCATGGCGTCGGGTGGCCGTCACGGACTTGCGCAGTCGCTGTTCCAGGTGGGCGGCAACGCGGGTTCGTCGCTCGGGCCGCTACTCGCCGCGTTGATCGTGATTCCGCACGGCCAGCGCAGCATTGCGTGGTTTTCGGTGGCGGCGCTCGTCGCGATCGTCGTGCTGACACAGATCGGTCGCTGGTACAAGCAACATCCGTCGGTGAAGAAAGCGCGCGGCGCGGCCGGTCATGCCACGCTCTCGCGCAACAAGGTCATGTTCGCAATGGGCGTGCTGATTCTGCTGGTGTTCTCGAAGTACTTCTATCTCGCCAGCATCAACAGCTACTTCACCTTCTATCTGATCGACAAATTCCATCTGCCTGTGCAGGCCGCGCAGGTCCACCTGTTCGTGTTCCTTGCGGCAGTGGCGGCGGGCACGGTGATCGGTGGACCGGTCGGCGACCGGATCGGCCGCAAGTATGTGATCTGGGTCTCGATTCTCGGCGTGGCGCCGTTCACGCTGCTGCTGCCCTACGCCAATCTGTTCTGGACCGGCGTGCTGACAGTGATCATCGGCGTGGTGCTGGCTTCAGCGTTCTCGGCGATCCTCGTGTATGCGCAGGAGTTGATCCCCGGCAAGGTGGGCATGGTGGCGGGCCTGTTTTTCGGCTTCGCGTTCGGCATGGGCGGGATCGGCGCGGCCGTCCTCGGGCAACTGGCCGATGCCACCAGCATCACGTATGTCTACAAGGTCTGCTCGTTCCTGCCGTTGATCGGCGTGCTGACGGTGTTTCTGCCGGATGTGGAAGGCAAGCGCGCGAAGGCATGAAGACATTCCGACCTCAGGTCTGATGAGAAAAGGCGCTTCGGCGCCTTTTTCTTTGTCTTTATCCTGGCGTGAACTCGGGGACTGCGACGTATCAGTGACGCGGCCCCTTGCCACGTCCGACAGCGCACCGCATCGCTCATGGTGAACCCGCGTTGTCCGCCGAGCCACCCCTGCTCTATGCTTGTGCGGATACCCGCCTTGTCCTCGCGCAGCGCAGCGCCGCACGGCGACGCGCGCCGACATGCATTCACTCACGCAGCAGAAGGATCGCCGCAGATGACCAGCTACCGCGACTTCCACCGCCGTTCGATCGAGCATCCCGAAGCATTTTGGCGCGAAGAAGCGCGGCGCATTCATTGGCAGACGCCGTTCGATACGGTGCTCGACCGGTCGAATCCGCCGTTCGCGCGCTGGTTCGTCGGCGGCCGCACGAATCTGTGTCATAACGCGGTGGACCGGCATCTGGTCGAGCGCGCGCAGCAGAACGCGCTGGTCTATGTCTCGACGGAAACCGGCATCGAGCGGCGCTACACCTACGCCGAGTTGTACGCCGAGATTAACCGGATGGCCGCCGTCATGCGCTCGCTCGGCGTCAAGCGCGGCGACGTGGTCCTGCTCTATCTGCCGATGATCCCCGAGGCGCTGTTCGCGATGCTCGCGTGCGCGCGGCTCGGCGCGATTCATTCGGTGGTGTTCGGCGGCTTCGCGGCGCCCAACCTCGCGGCCCGCATCGACGACGCGAAGCCCGTGCTGATCGTCACCGCCGACGCGGGCGCACGCGGCGGCAAGGTGATCGACTACACGCCGCTGATGGACGAAGCGCTCGCACGCGCGAACCACAAGACGCCGCGCGTCTTGCTGATCGACCGGCAGCTAGCGCCCGAGCGCCTGAACGCCAGCTACCTGGTCGCCTACGAGCCGCTGCGCGAAAAGTTCTTCGATGCCCACGTGCCGTGCGAGTGGCTCGAATCGAATGAGCCTTCCTATGTGCTGTACACGTCGGGCACGACCGGCAAGCCGAAGGGCGTGCAACGCGACGTTGGCGGCTATGCGGTCGCGCTGGCGGCGTCGATGGAGCATATCTTCCAGGGCAAGCCGGGCGACACGATGTTCACCGCGTCGGACGTGGGCTGGGTGGTCGGCCATAGCTACATCGTCTACGCGCCGCTGATCGCGGGCCTCACCACGGTGATGTACGAAGGCACGCCGATTCGTCCGGACGGCGGCATCTGGTGGCGCCTCGTCGAGCATCACAAGATCAATCTGATGTTCACCGCGCCGACCGCCTTGCGGGTGCTGAAAAAGCAGGACCCGGCGTTCCTGAAGAAGGCCGATCTGTCTAGCCTGCGCACGTTGTTCCTCGCCGGCGAACCGCTCGACGAACCGACCGCCGCATGGATCTCCGACGCGCTCGGCAAGCCGGTGATCGACAACTACTGGCAGACCGAGACCGGCTGGCCGATGCTCGCCATTCCGCGCGGTGTCGAGGCGCTGCCGACCAGGCTCGGCTCGCCGGGCGTGCCGTCGGCGGGTTTCAATCTGACCTTGCGCAATGAGTTGACCGGCGAGCCTTGCCCGCCCGGCGAAAAGGGCGTGCTCACGCTGGCCTATCCGCTGCCGCCGGGCTGCATGTCGACGGTGTGGGGCGACGACCGGCGCTTCGTCAGCACGTATTGGTCGAGTGTTCCGAACCAGCAGGTGTATTCGACGTTCGACTGGGGCGTGCAGGACGAAGACGGCTACGTGACGATCCTCGGCCGCACCGACGACGTGATCAACGTCGCCGGCCATCGGCTTGGCACGCGTGAGATCGAGGAGGCGTTGTCGAGCCACACGGCCGTCGCGGAAGTCGCGGTGGTCGGCGTGACGGACGCGTTAAAGGGCCAGACGGCGATGGCCTTCGTGGTGCTGCGCGACGCGCAGGCTTACGCGGACGCCAGAAAGCGCAGCAAGCTGGAAACCGAGCTGATGGCGACGGTGGACCGCCAGCTCGGCGCAATTGCGCGGCCCACGCGGGTCGTGATGGTGTCGATGCTGCCCAAGACGCGTTCCGGCAAGCTGCTGCGCCGCGCGATTGCGGCACTCGCCGAAGGCCGCGAGCCAGGCGACTTGCCGACCATTGAAGATCCGTCGGCATTGCAGCAGGTGCGCGAAGCACTGGACGACGCCGGGGTTAAATAGCCGGGAACGTGCGCGGTGGGCGCGGTGGGTCGATGCCCGCCGTTGGAGTCGGCGGCGCCAATACGCATTCGACGCCGATCATCAGCCCTGTGAAATCCGCGCCTGCAGAAACCGCGTCAGAATCGCGTTCGAATATGTCCCGGCGATCTCCGTGAGAAACGACACGAAAGACGCCGGCGCATGATCGTCGGCGGTATCCGAGATCGTGCGGACCACCGCGCACGGCACGCCGTATTCGTGACAGACCTGCGCGATTGCCGCGCCTTCCATCTCCACGGCGAGCGCGTTCGGCAGCGCCTCGCGCAAAGCCCGAACGCCCGCTGCGCTCGCCACGAACTGATCGCCGCTGATAATCAAACCGCGATGCACGCGCGGCTCACGCGTACCGAACCGCGCCGCCGAGGCCGCGCCCTCTTCCGCGACGAAGCATTCGCAGGCCGCGGCGAGTTGCGCGGCGAGCGCCGCGTCGGCGCTGAAATGCGAGACGCCCAGCAACGGCACTTCGAAACGCGGAAACAACGGCGACGCGTCGAGATCGTGCTGAAGCAGCGTGTCGGCGACGACGATATCGCCCACCCGCACCTCGGCCCCGACGCCGCCGGCCACGCCGGTGAACACGATGGCTTCGACGTCGAACGCATGGATCAGGGCGCTGACCGTGGCCGCCGCCGCAACCTTGCCGACGCGCGCCAGCGTGACCACGCATGGCGCACCGTGCACGGTGCCCAGGTGATAGTCGCGCTGACCGTGCGTGATGGTGCGCACGCCGGCCTCGGCGCGCATTGCTTCGAGCAGATCGCCGAGTTCTTGCGGCAAAGCCGCCAGAATCCCGAGCGGCCGATGCGAAACTAAAGCGCCGCCGAGGCTCGGGTCGATCGCGGACGCGCGCGCGGCCATCGTGCCTGCATCAGCCGCTCCCGCGCCGGTCAATCGTGTGCCGGTCGCGCCTGCGTCAGTCGCTGCTGCGCCGGCCCCGCTCATCTCCGGCGTGCCCATGCCCGCCCCGCTCATTCCACCGCCTGCAATTTGGCGACGGCGAGTGCCAGCCACTTCTCGCCGTGCCGTTTGAATTTGACTTGCGCCTTCGCGTCGGTGCCGCCGCCTTCGAGCGCAGTAATCGTGCCTTCGCCGAACTTGGTGTGGAACACCTGCTGGCCGACCCGGAAACCCGTTTCCGCCGCACGCTGTTCGTTCGCGAACGCAGGCAACTGCGCGGGTGTCGACGATGCCGGTCCCGTATAACCCGGCCGCGCGAACCAGTCACGCCCATAACCCGCGTTGTCCGAACGGCCGCCCCAGCGCGCGCCCGCCTCGACCTTCGGCGTGAGCCACTTGAGCGTTTCCTGCGGCAGTTCGTCGAAGAAGCGCGAGCGGATGTTGTAACGGGTCTGGCCGTGCAGCATGCGGCTTTGCGCGAACGACAGATACAAGCGCTCCTTCGCCCGCGTAATCGCGACGTACATCAGGCGGCGCTCTTCTTCCAGCCCGTCCGATTCCATCGCGCTGTTCTCGTGCGGGAACAGCCCTTCTTCGAGACCGGTGATGAACACCGCCGTGAACTCGAGGCCCTTGGCCGCGTGCACTGTCATGAGTTGCACGGCTTCCTGGCCGGCTTGCGCCTGGTTGTCGCCCGCTTCGAGCGACGCGTGCGACAGAAAACCGGCGAGCGGCGTCATGGTGTCCGGGTTTTGCGCCGGATCGGCGATGCCGGGTGCGTCCAGCACGACGGTATTCGGGTCGTCCGTGGCAACCACCAGTTCGGGGGCGGCGGTCGCGCCGGGGCGCAGCGGAATGGAGCGCGCCGGCGTGTCCATGCCGTAGCCCTCTTCGCTGACGAACGCCGCGGCCGCGTTGACCAGTTCCTGCAAGTTTTCCAGCCGGTCCTGGCCTTCGCGTTCGTTCTGATAGAACTCCGATAGACCACTTGTGCGAACCACGTACTCGACGGTTTCCGGCAGGCTCATCTGCTGCGTTTCCGCGCGCATCTTGCCGACCAGATTGGCGAAGCCCGCGAGACTCGAACCCGCCTTGCCCGCCACATACGGAATCGCCGCGGCCATCGAGCAGTTGTACAGACGCGCCGCGTCCGCGAGCTGTTCGATCGACCGCGCGCCGATGCCGCGTGTCGGGAAATTGACGACGCGCGCGAACGCGGTGTCGTCGTTCGGATTGTCGATCAGGCGCAGATAGGCGAGCGCGTGCTTGACTTCCTGACGCTCGAAAAAGCGCAAGCCGCCGTACACGCGGTAGGCGATACCCGCGTTGACCAGCGTGTGCTCGATCGTGCGCGACTGGGCGTTGCTGCGGTACAGGATCGCGATCTCGCTGCGCGACGTGCCGGTGCTGATCAGCGCCTTGATTTCCTCGACGATCCAGCCGGCTTCCTGCGTATCGGTCGCGGATTCATACACGCGCACCGGTTCGCCGTGACCCGCGTCAGTACGCAGATTCTTGCCCAACCGCCGCGAGTTGTTGGCGATGAGCTGATTGGCGGCGTCGAGAATATGGCCGTGCGAGCGGTAGTTCTGCTCGAGCTTGATCAGGTGGCGCACGTTGAACTCGTGTTCGAAGTCGCGCATGTTGCCGACGTTCGCGCCGCGGAAGGCGTAGATCGACTGGTCGTCGTCGCCGACCGCGAAGATCGAGTTGGTCTGGCCCGCCAGCAGCTTGAGCCACGCGTATTGCAGCTTGTTGGTGTCCTGGAACTCGTCGACCAGAATGTGCCTGAAGCGCGCCTGGTAGTGGGCGCGCAGCGGCGGATTGTGCGCGAGCAGTTCATGGCAGCGCAGCAGCAGTTCAGGAAAGTCGACGACGCCTTCGCGCTGGCACTGCTGGTCGTAGGCCTCGTAGAGTTCGACGAATTTGCGGTTGAAGTTGTCGGTGGCATCGACGTCTTTCGGCCGCAGCCCTTGTTCCTTCGCGTTGTTGATGAAGTACTGGAGATTTTTCGCCGGATACTTTTCATCGTCGATGTTGAGGCCCTTCATCAAACGCTTGATCGCGGAGAGCTGGTCCGCGGTATCGAGAATCTGAAAAGTGGCCGGCAGGCCCGCGTCGCGATGATGCGCGCGCAGCATGCGGTTGCACAGACCGTGGAAGGTGCCGATCCACATGCCGCGCGTGTCGATCGGCAGGAGCGCCGACAGACGCGACATCATTTCGCGGGCCGCCTTGTTGGTGAAGGTCACCGCCAGAATCGTGGCGGGCGACGCCAGCCCGTGCTGGATCAGCCACGCAATACGCGTGATGAGCACGCGGGTCTTGCCGCTGCCCGCGCCGGCGAGAATGAGCGCCGGCTCGTTAGGGAGCGTGACGGCGGCGTGTTGTTCGGGGTTTAGATTGGCTAGCAGGTCGGGCATTTTTCTGGAGGGGCGGCAGATCGTTCGACATTATATGCCCCCGGGAGGAATGGCTTTTTTGTCGCCGCGGCGCGTTTGTCCATGCGTGTTCGGGCGCGCCGCTGCGCGGCCCCGCCATGAGAAAGCGCCCGACACCTGGCAAGCGCTTTCTCATTTGATGTCGGAGTGCTCAGGGAGTCGAGTCCAATATTGTCTGAACGTCTTCCACGGGTGCGCCAATCAGATTGGCAATGAATGACGCGCTCACGCCGCTCCTCTGCGCCAGAATTCGAATCTCACTTCGATCCGCTTCGCTGAACGCAGTCGTGGCCGGACGAGCCAGTGCTGCCGGGGAGGCGTCAATGGCTTCGTCCTGCGGCGCGAGGAGGGGCAGATCCCCCTCGTGCAACCGCTCAATCGCCGCGTAAGGTTGCTTGAGTTGCGCAGCCACGTCCTCGAGACTATCGCCTTCATTCATTGCACGAACTGCCTCGATTTCCTGCTCCGGCGAGAGCGGAGGAATCCATTCGTAATGGTCTATGGCACCTGGCGACATGGCAGAGGACGTGCCCGGTTGAGGCGACCGCGAGGGCGCTATGAAGCCACCCGCATATTCCTGCTCGACGAGCGCGATCGTGCTCTCGGGCAAGGCGGTTGCCTGGGCGAAATCGCCAGTCGACAAGCTGTAGTTCACGTTGCTGAGTATCCGCGCGATATCGTCGAGTTGCTCGGACGTGACAGAGTGCATGCTTTGCGTCTGAAATTCCTTCACAAGACTGCGGGCCTTCCATGGGGAGATGCCGAGTTTTCTGGCAACGTCTTCTTTGTCATAACCCTTTTCGAACATGTCCATTGCCGCATCCCGGTCTTTCGACGTGAAATGTAGGTCGTGTGTACTCTCGGGTCCGCCGTGCGTCAGGCGCCTCACATATTCCGGATGCATGTCCAGGGAGTCAGCCACCTCTTCAGGAGATTTGCCTTTGGCTAGAAGTTCGCTCGCCAGCGAATCCCTTGCCATCCGGTGCTCATTGGCCACCCCCCGTACCGTTTCAAGTGGAAGATTCAGGTCCCGGGCAACTACTCTGGACGTTTTGCCCTCGTCCAGTTGCTGGATCGCCGCTGTGCGGTTTTCCGGCGTCGTATCCCACCACGACCTTTTGTAGGTATTGGCGTTGTAATTCGCAAGAACGTCTCTGACCTTACCCTTCGATAACTTGACTGCACCGGCGATTTCGCCGGTGTTTTTCCCTTGGTCGTTCAGTGCGAATATCTGGTCGATCTGCTCGGGCGTAACGCCCTTCGGCAGCGGAGGAGCCAGGCCCGCCCGCCTGGCAATCAACGACACGTTCGATTGAGATGCACCGGTCTGCGCGACTATTTCCCGGCTCGTCATTCCCTCCTTGAGTCGCTCGATGATCTTCTCACGGTCTCCCGGTGACGTTTTCAGATTGCGCAGGGAGGCCGCGGCGGTAAGCGGGATATTCTGCTTCTTCGCGATATTGTTCACTGTAAAAAGGGAGATCCCCAATTCGCGTGCTATTTGTCTATGGGACAGCTCGCCCTTCTCTAATAGTTGAATGGCTTTCAGTCGAAGTTCCGGCGTGATTGCCCGTTGAGGAAACGCGCGTCTGGCTATTGACCTGATGCCGGCAACCGCAGCAATCCTGCTGACAGTCATTTCCGAAATTCCCAGTTGATTGGCTATCTGGACCTGTAACAACTGGCCTTCTCTCAGCAGCTTGATAACCTCTCGTCGCATTTCATCTGTGACAGGTACTTTAGGCTTGTAGACGGCCCGAACCCCGGTGATTTTCTCGTTATCCGCAAGTCTTCTCACTGTTGAATCAGATATTCCGAATCTCTTTGCTATCTGGCCGATCGATAACTCTTTTTCCTTCAACAGTCTGATGAGTTCCTGCCGGACTTCAGGGCTCATTTTTTTCCCCGGGGCTCCGCCCCTCAGTCCTACCTCACCATCAAGCTCCCATTGGTGCGATGTCTCATTCAGGCGAACGGGGTATTGCGGTTTCAAATCCGCTCCTTTGCTAAACACCCGCCAGCTTTCGGTGTCCCGGTCAAAGCGGACGTGATAGGCCGCTCCGCCCAGTTCGATATACCGGTCACCTTTGGCATCCACGAGGATCCCCGGGGTCGAGCCCGGACGGAGATCTTTCAACGAGACGCCAGGATCGGCATAGCTCGCCATTGATCCATAAGGGCTGTCCCCCACGCTCTGACGCGCAAGTAGGCTGATCGGATCCACCGCAGGACCCGCCTCGGCAACGGTCTGCTCCCGCAACGCTTTTTCCGCTGCCTGCGCGTCGCGACTCAAGGACTGTTCTGCCTGTCGCCCCTCGAGAATGCCCTCGCCCGCGGCCTGAACCAGACCTTTGCCTGCTGAGGCGCCTCCTTCTCCCGCCATATTGACCGCCTCGGCATCCCGCGCCGCTGCGGAAAGCGCTTTACCTGAAAGACCGATTTCTCGGGCGATCCCCCAGCCTTCTCCTCCCAGCAAGCCCAGCAACGCCGAACCGTAATCGAGCCCCATGCGGACATTGTCCGGCAGGGTGGAAGGCTGGAGATCCGCCAGCGGCGCTAAAGGCGTCAGTCCGAGAAGCACACGCTCGACGCCTTCCAGAACTTGCCCGGCCGTCTTTTCCGCGCGCGCCGCAGGTGTGATCGAATAGTCTTTATAAGTGACGTCCTTGAGGACGGCGTTGTACCGGTCGCTGAGATCGCGCACGTAGTCGGCGCTCACCGGCGGCAGGTCGCCGAGAATATCCGTATATCGTTTGGCCGCGCCGACTGAATGCGCATTGAGTGGGCCGCTGACCTGATCGTGCCAGATGTCCAGCGTGTCCCGCCATTGCGGCGAGTCGTGCATGCGCTGGGTAAAGGCCAGAACGACTTTATCCTTCAACTCGTCCTGGCCGGGGTTGATCTGAAAAAGTTGACGGCCAATCAGTTCGTAGCGCCTGGCGGGATCGGTCTGCGCCTGTGCTTCCTGCAGAATGCGGTCTACTTCGCCGTTGGCCTCTTTCCAACGGGCGTTTTCCACGCGCTGGCGTTTGCCGATTTCGACCGAGATTCGCCCCTGCAGTTTGCTTTTGAGGTCGCTGGCTTCGGCGAACAGGTCCTCCCGTTCGCCGGCGTCCGCAGCCCCGAGGAATGCTTCGCGCAATGTCGCAAGGTGGCCGACACGCTCCCTGTCTTCCTTGTTCAGATAAGCCTCGCCCATGGGCGGGTTGAATTGGCCCAGCACCCGCTCGACAGGATCGTTGCGAACCCGGCTGACTCCCTCACGAACGGCGTTCTCGAGGCCAGTCAATTTCTCATTGATCGCGTAGCGTTTGTCCTGATCGGTTTCAAGCTGATAGGCCACGCCCAACGTCGCAAGAACGCCACTATAGAATTGACGTTCGCTATCCGGCAGCTCGGCCAGCATCCCTTGCAGGTGCGTTTGTCTTTCCTGGAGCTGGATCACCTGAGGCGGATATCCGGTCATTTCCTGCTGGATACCGGCTTCAATTTTTTGCGCAATTCGGGAGTTCGCCTCGCTGCTGCGGTGAGCTTCGCCATCTAGCGTGTCGAAGTTCGTGTTGAGTGCCTTGAACTCCTCCAGACTCGCATTGGGCAACGCGCGACGGGTTGGCGTGGCCGGCTGCGGGTCGGCGGCCGCAGCGGGAAGCGTGCAGTTCAGGCCGTGGGGAACCCGTCCTGCCACGGCACCGGCGTGAGCGGATACAGCCCTCGGGGAACGGCTTTGACCCGATGGCACCTCCAGCGTGTCGCCTCTCCCCGTCGCGTGGCCCGATCGTGCGACATGCGCCGGGAGCGCCTCGCCGGATGTCTGGCGCGACGATAAAGCGGCTAACGTGGAAAACCGCGGCCGAGGGGCACGGGCTTCGCTCTGCTTCGCGGCCGCCAGCGCAGCTATCGGTCGCGCGAGAGTCGGATCCGGCGGCGCATGGTCTGCCGGCTTGGGCTTTTCAGTCTCTCTGTTCTGCCTGGAAAAATCGTCCCGGACGGGAGAAGTCCGACCGCTTGCTGGGGATATCGTCATTTTTCCAGACTCCGTATGAAGGAAAGAATGACAGCAAACATGGGAGAGGCGCCGTGCTGTCGGGCCCATTGCAGCATGGCCGAAGTCCGGAGATGTCGTACCTGGGTGTATCGACCCCGATGTCGGTCTTCGCGGACGGCTCCGGCTTGCGCGGCGGCAGCTGCCATGCCGCGAATGCCCGTCCGCGACAGTCCCGAGAGGCCAGCGGCCCGAGCACGACCCGAAAAAGGCCGAAGCCGCCGACGCACGCGCGAGCGGCGTCTCAGAACAGCAAAAATCCCTGGCCGCGGAGCGCCGCTTATAATCGAGCATTCTTTGCATTCACCAGCCGACCCGACACAATGAGCGAGACCCCGAGCGACACCACCTCCACGCTTGCCAAGAGCTTCGAGCCCCATACCATCGAAGCCCACTGGGGCCCTGAATGGGAAAAGCGCGCCTACGCGGCGCCCTCCTTCGAGCCGAACAAAAAGGATTTCTCGATCCAGCTGCCGCCGCCGAACGTCACGGGCACCCTCCACATGGGCCACGCGTTCAACCAGACGATCATGGACGGCCTCACCCGCTACCACCGCATGCTCGGCGAAAACACCCTGTGGGTGCCGGGCACGGACCACGCGGGTATCGCCACGCAGATCGTCGTCGAACGGCAACTGGACGCGCAAGGCGTCTCGCGCCACGACCTCGGCCGCGAAAAGTTCGTCGAACGCGTGTGGGAATGGAAGCAGCAATCCGGCTCGACCATCACGAACCAGGTGCGGCGTCTGGGCGCCTCGATCGACTGGACGCGCGAATACTTCACGATGGACGACAAGATGTCGGCCGCCGTGCGCGACGTGTTCGTCCGCCTGTATGAACAAGGCCTGATCTATCGCGGCAAGCGCCTCGTGAACTGGGACCCGGTGCTGCTCACCGCCGTCTCCGACCTCGAAGTGGTCAGCGAGGAAGAAAACGGCTCGCTCTGGCACATCCAGTACCCGCTCACGGACGGCTCGGGCCATCTGACGGTCGCCACCACGCGCCCGGAAACCATGCTCGGCGACACCGCCGTGATGGTCCACCCGGAAGACGAGCGCTACGCGCAGCTGATCGGCAAGACGGTCACGCTGCCGCTGTCGGGCCGCGAAGTGCCGATCATCGCGGATGATTATGTCGACCGCGAATTCGGCACCGGCGTCGTCAAAGTCACGCCCGCGCACGATTTCAACGACTACCAGGTCGGCCTGCGCCACAAGCTGCCGCAAATCGAAATCCTCACGCTCGACGCGAAGATCAACGACAACGCGCCGGAAAAATACCGCGGCCTCGACCGCTTCGAAGCCCGCAAGCAGGTGGTGGCCGACCTCGAAGCGCTCGGCGCGCTCGAATCGGTCAAGCCGCACAAGCTGATGGTGCCGCGCGGCGACCGCACGGGCGTCGTGATCGAGCCGATGCTGACGGACCAATGGTTCGTCGCCATGAGCAAGCCGGCGCCGGAAGGCACCTTCAATCCCGGCAAATCGATCGCGGAAACGGCGCTCGACGTGGTGCGCAGCGGCGAAATCAAATTCGTGCCGGAAAACTGGACCACCACTTACTACCAGTGGCTCGAAAACATTCAGGACTGGTGCATCTCGCGCCAGCTCTGGTGGGGCCACCAGATCCCGGCGTGGTACGGCGAAAACGGCGAAATCTTCGTGGCGAAGACCGAAGAAGACGCGCGCGCCAAGGCTGCGGCAGCCGGCTACACGGGCGCCCTCAAACGCGACGAAGACGTGCTCGACACGTGGTTCTCGTCTGCTCTGGTGCCGTTCTCGTCGCTCGGTTGGCCGAATGAAACGCAGGAACTCAAGCACTTCCTGCCGTCGTCGGTGCTGGTCACCGGCTTCGACATCATCTTTTTCTGGGTGGCGCGCATGGTCATGATGACCACGCACTTCACCGGCAAGGTGCCGTTCGACACGGTGTATGTGCACGGTCTCGTGCGCGACGCCGAAGGCCAGAAAATGTCGAAGAGCAAGGGCAATACGCTCGACCCGATCGATATCGTCGACGGTATCGACCTCGACGCGCTGGTCGCCAAGCGCACCACCGGCCTGATGAACCCGAAGCAGGCCGCGTCGATCGAAAAGAAGACCCGTAAGGAATTCCCCGACGGCATCCCGGCGTTCGGCACCGACGCGCTGCGCTTCACGATGGCCTCCATGGCCACCCTCGGGCGCAACGTCAACTTCGATCTCGCGCGCTGCGAAGGCTATCGCAACTTTTGCAACAAGCTGTGGAATGCCACCCGTTTCGTGCTGATGAACTGCGAAGGCCACGATTGCGGCTTCGGCAAGCCGGAACAATGCGGTGAATGCGGCCCGGACGGGCACCTGAATTTCTCGTCGGCCGACCGCTGGATCGTCTCGCGCCTGCAACGGGTGGAAGCGGAAATCGCCAAGGGTTTCGCCGACTATCGTTTTGACAATGTGGCCAACGCCCTATACAAGTTCGTATGGGACGAATACTGTGACTGGTATCTCGAACTCGCCAAGGTTCAGATCCAGACGGGTCAACCGAACCAGCAGCGCGCAACACGCCGCACGCTGCTGCGCGTGCTCGAGACGGTGCTGCGCCTCGCGCATCCGGTGATTCCGTTTATCACCGAGGCGCTGTGGCAAAAAGTGGCGCCGTTGGCCGGACGTTACCCCGAGGGCAAAGCCGAGGGCGAAGCGTCCATCATGGTGCAGCCTTACCCCGTTGCCGAACCGTCGAAGATCGATGAAGACGCCGAGCAGTGGGCGGCCGACCTGAAAGCAGTGATCGATGCGTGCCGGAATCTGCGCGGCGAAATGAATCTGTCGCCGGCGGTGAAGGTGCCGTTGCTCGCTACCGGCAACGCGGAGCGCTTGCGCACCTTTGCTCCGTACGCACAGGCACTGGCCCGTTTGTCGGAGGTGCAAATCATTGCCGACGAGGCAACGCTGGATGCGCAGGCAGATGGCGCGCCAATTGCTATCGTAGGGAATGACAAGCTCGTGCTGAAGGTGGAAATCGATGTGGCAGTCGAGCGCGAGCGGTTGTCGAAGGAGATTGCGCGGCTGAGCACGGAAATCGTCAAGTGCAACGGCAAATTGCAGAATGAGAGTTTCGTTGCAAAGGCGCCGCCGGCAGTCGTTGAGCAGGAGCAGAAAAGACTGGCAGAATTCGAAGCCACAGTGGGCAAGCTGAAAGCCCAATTGGCGCGCTTGCCGGTCTGATCGACGCTCCATGCCCGCCCCCTAAGAGGCGGGCAAGGACCGATAGCTAATCCAGAGGATTCAGGGTAATCACATGCTAAAAGTTACAAAGGCGGTTTTTCCGGTAGCAGGTCTTGGCACCCGGTTCCTCCCTGCCACGAAGGCGAGCCCGAAAGAGATGCTGCCGATCGTCGACAAGCCACTGATCCAGTACGCGGTCGAAGAGGCGATGGCGGCCGGCATCACCGAAATGATCTTCGTCACCGGCCGCAGCAAGCGCGCGATCGAGGACCATTTCGACAAGTCGTATGAGATCGAGGCCGAACTCGAGGCTCGCGGCAAGGACAAGCTGCTGGAGCTCGTGCGCAGCATCAAGCCGAGCCACGTGGATTGCTTCTACGTGCGTCAGCCGGAGGCGCTCGGCCTCGGCCACGCGGTGCTGTGCGCCGAGAAGCTGGTGGGCGACAACCCGTTTGCCGTGATTCTCGCGGACGACTTGCTGTACGGCACGCCGCCTGTCATGGCGCAGATGATCGAGGTGTTCGACCACTATCACAGCTCGGTGATCGGCGTGGAAGAGATCCCGGCGCAGGAAACCAAGTCGTACGGCATTGTCGACGGCAAGGAATGGGAAGATTCGATCATCAAGATGTCGGGCATCGTCGAGAAGCCGGAGCCGAACGTGGCGCCGTCGAATCTCGGCGTGGTGGGCCGCTACGTGCTCAAGCCGCGCATCTTCGAACATCTGCGTGCGTTGAAGCCGGGTGCAGGCGGCGAATTGCAGCTGACGGACGCAATTCAGTCGCTCCTCGCCGACGAACAGGTGCTGGCGTACAAGTATCACGGCACGCGTTTCGACTGCGGCAGCAAGCTGGGTTATCTGAAGGCGACGGTCGAATTCGCCTTGCGTCACCCGGAAGTGGCTGCGGATTTCGAAGAATATCTGCGCACGCGTTCGCCGGTGCTGGAAGGTTGAACGGCTTTCTTCCGGCAGGCTTTCGTTAGGCGTCGAAGCTAAGTAAAAAGGCGCTGTGCCCCGCTTTCGCGGGCACAGCGCCTTTTTTGTTTTCTGGGCGGCAGACTGGGCCGGCATGAACGCCGGTGCGCCGGTTTCAGCGGCGTTTCATCAGGAAAGTGAAAACCTTGTCCTGCGCCGAGCTTTCGACGATTTCATTGCCGGTTTGCTTCGCGAACGCGGCAAAATCGCGCTGCGAACCGGGATCGGTGGCCAGCACCTTGAGAATCTGGCCGCTTTCCATGTCGGCGAGCGCCTTCTTGGCGCGCAAAATGGGCAGCGGGCACATCAGCCCGCGCGCATCGACTTCCTTGTGAATCTGAATTTGCATCGACGATGACCTTCGGGGAGAGGGGCGTCGTGGGTGACGCCGGACGGAGGGTTGAATTCTACCGCAGGGGCAGTGGGGGTGCCGGAGGGGCGCGGTTTTGGTTGTTGTTCTTTTAGGGTTTTGGCCTTTTTCTTGAGTTCGCGGTGCTCTATGCGTTGCCCCTGTGCGGGGCGGCATCTGCTTGTTCTCGCCGGGGTTTTGGCCTTTCCTTGATTTGTTGGTGGTGTATTAGCGTTGCCCCTGTGCGGGGCGGCACCTCCTTTCTTTGCCGCGGCAAAGAAAGGAGGCAAAGAAAGCCGCTTTGAACCGCCAGCCCATAAGCGGGTCCCCCGCACAGTTGCAGTAGTGGTGCATCTGGAATCGGTGTCCTCGCACATTCGGCTTCAGTGACAAGGGCGTCATCCCTCCCACCTCGCGCTCCGCGCTCGTCGGAACGGTCCACCTTTGAACCAGCAGTTGTGTCTGCGCTACCGCGGCCATCGGCTACGCCTCGGCGATGCTTTGACGGGGCAGTGGTTTTGGAGGTCCTGGCGTGGGCGACGCGGCATCGCAAGCTGCTGCCGCTCGCGTCAGAGCCCAACTCGGCAACCCAGTCCCGCTGCCAAGCCCAAACACACTTGGTTAGTTGAACGACCACAACGGCGCGCGCAGCGCCGCCGGAAGAATGACTGCTTTGTCACGAAGGCCGAATGTGCAAGGACACCGATTCCAGATGCACCACTACTGCAACTGTGCGGGGGACCCGCTTATGGGCTGGCGGTTCAAAGCGGCTTTCTTTGCCTACTTTCTTTGCCGCGGCAAAGAAAGTAGGTGCCGCCCCGCACAGGGGCAACGCTAATACACCACCAACAAATCAAGGAAAGGCCAACACCCCAAAAACCCTACAACCCAACCGCCTCCCCGCTGCCTAACGACTCCCTCAACGCCACCCCAATCCGCGTAGCCTCCAAAGCATCGGCAAGCGAAGCCCCGGCCTGCGCAGCCGCAGAACCAGCCCCACCCCGCACGGCAGCGACAAACGCCCGCGCCTCCAACAAAAACGCATCCTCGAACCGATCAAAAAAATTCGCCGTACATTCGTTCCGGATCCCGGTGGCGTCATAAATCTCGACGCGATTCGCACGCGGATTATGGCCGATAGCCAGCGCCCCACCAGTACCAATCACTTCGCTATGCGTATCATTTCCATGCGCCTGCGTCCGTGACGCATAAAACATGGCCAGCTTGCCGTTTTCGAACTCGCAGATCGCCACACCATTATCGACATCGCCGAATTCCTGCAGCCCTTCATGCATCGCGGCAACACCCGCCGCAAACACGCGTTTGGCCCGCGGCCTGCCCAATAACCACCGGGCCACATCGATATCGTGCACCGTGCAATCTAAAAAGATGCCGCCAGACGTCGCCGCAAAGCGCACAAAAAAACCGTCGCTATCGTTCTGATCGGCTGTCTGCGAGCGCACCAGAAACGGCCGGCCGATCTTGCCCGCTTCGATCTTGTCGAACGCGTCCTTATAGCTCGGATCGAAGCGCCGCATGAAGCCGATCGTCGCCTGCAAATGCGGATAGCGCGCCGACTCGGCCAGCACCCGCTCGCACTCCGCCAGATCCAGCGACAAAGGCTTCTCGCAAAACACATGTTTGCCCGCACGCAACGCATCGACGATCTGCTGCGCGTGCAACGAAGACGGCGTCACCAGCCAAACGGCATCCACCTCCCGATCGGCGAGCAACTCCGCGTAATCGTCGTACAGCCGCGGCGCGGGCAACGCTTCACGCGCCCACGCCCGCTCCTCTTCCACAGGACTACAAGCCGCCACGACCGACGCGCCCGGCACGCGATACGCCAGATTTTCCGCATGCCGCTTGCCGAGACGCCCGAGTCCGACCACGCCCACCCGAAGCCGTGCCGCGGCCGCCGTCATCACAACGCCTCGCCCAGTTTGACCACGCGGCCCTCGCGCCACGAACGGCTCGCGGCCTCGGCGAGTTCGAGCGCTTTCAGGCCGTCCGCCACCGCGGTGCGCACCGGCTTGCCGTGCGTCACGGCATCGAAGAAATGCGCGATTTCATGCGCGTAAGCGGCACGATAACGTTCTAGGAAAAACGCTTCGGGCACATCGCTCGACACCTCGGTTTTCGAGTACGCCGTGACTTCCGTGGGCCGCACGTTGCCCGCCTGCAGCATGCCGGCGCTGCCCAGCACCTCGAAGCGCTGGTCATAGCCGTACGCGGCGCGGCGCGCGGTGTTGATCTGGCACAGGCGGCCGCGCTTCGTGCGGATCGTCACAGCGGTCGAATCGATATCGCCCGCATCGGCGATCGCCGGGTCGCTCAGACAACTGCCGGTGGCATGCAGCGTGTCGGCCTCGTCGTCGAGAATCCAGCGGAAAATGTCGAAGTCGTGAATCAGCATGTCCTTGAAGATGCCGCCCGAATGCCGGATGTACTCGACCGGCGGCGCACCCGGATCGCGGCTCGTCACCACCAGCATTTCCGGCGTGCCAATTTCGCCGGCGTCCAGACGTGCCTTCAGCGCCGAGAAGGTCGGGTCGAAGCGGCGCTGAAAACCGATCATGCATACCACGCCCGCGCGCTCGACCGCGTCCGCGCAAGCCTGCGCACGCGCCAGCGTCAGATCGACCGGCTTCTCGCAGAACACGTGCTTCTTCTGCGCGGCGGATTGCATGATCAGATCCGCATGCGTGTCCGTGCTCGAACAGATCACGGTCGCACCAACGGACGCATCACCCATCGCGCCGTCGATATCCGCGACCTGCGCGCCGTGCTCGGCGGCGAGCGCGGCGGCCGCCTCACGATTCACGTCGACCACATACTTGAGCCGCACGCCCGGCTGCCGCGCGAGATTCGCCGCGTGAATCTTGCCGATGCGCCCCGCGCCGAATATGGCCACGTCGATCGTCTTTGCCCCATCAGTCATCGTATCCTCCGGTGTCTTTGGATTCTTCAACATTCAATTCGAGCTTGTACGCAAGCGCGATGAACAACGCCTGGCACAAGCAGATCGTGCTGGTCAGCGAGCGGAACGCGAACGCGCTGCCCTCTTTTACATACAATTGCGTGGTGGCGTAACGTGCGAGCGGAGATAGTTGGCTATCCGTAATAACGAGCGTCTTGGCCTGGTGATGATGCGCAACACGCAAGCAATACTGCGTTTCCTTTCCGTAGGGCGCAAAACTGATCGCAATCACCACGTCGCCTTTTTTCACGCTGCGAATCTGTTCGCGGTACATGCCGCCGAAACCGGACACCAGATGCACGCGTTTGGGCGTGTGCTGCAACGCATAAACGATATAGCTCGCCACCGGAAACGAACGCCGCACGCCGATCACGTAAATGTTGTCGGCCTGCTGCAGCATCTTCACCGCGGCGTCGAACTGCTTGTCGTCGAGCCCTGCTTCGAGTTCTTCGAGACCGCCGCGCGAGGCCGCGATGAATTCACGCGCCACTGAGCCGCCGGACAGCGCGCCCGGCTTTTCGTCGATCAGCTTGCGAATCCGCTGCTGATAACTCGGCGACGAACTGCCCTGTCCGGTGTAAGCCTGCCGAAATACCGCCTGCAGATCAGAGAATCCGGAAAAGCCGAAGCGCTGCGCAAAACGCACCACGGCGGACGGATGCACGCCGCAACTCGCGGCGATGTCGCTGGTACGGTCCACCATCACGCTCGAACGGTGCTGCTCGATATAGGTCGCGACATTCTTCAACTGACGCGGCAACGCGTCGTAGTTTTCCGCGATGCGCTGCATCAATTCTTCGACGCTTGGCAATTCTTCAGTGCTCTCTTCCGCCATGGCTCTCTCTCGGGTGCTTTATTGCAGTGCGGCAGCCGCTCGTCACGCCCGCCACACGGCCTCCTGACGCTGCCGATTATAGGCAGCCGCCGAATCAAATGGAACGTATTTTCCATTTTTATTTGTAATGAAATTTTCATTGCAACACCTCGGAAGATGACCTAATCTTGGTCGTGAGCGATGGTGCTTTGGTGGACACACCCGGGCCGTATGCGGATGAAAAGCCGCCCGCCAGACGCTCCCTTCAAAAACGACATACCGAGAAAGGTGGAGACAATGAGACTTTGCAAGGGCAAGGCTACGCTCAGGATTCTGGTGACGGCATTGACGTTGGCGACGGGATTCGGCGCGGCCTCGGCCGCCCGCGCGGCTGACGCACACTTCGTGCTGATCAGCCACGCGCCGGATTCGGATTCGTGGTGGAACACCATCAAGAACGCCATCAAACAGGCCGACGAGGACTTCAACGTCGAGACCGACTATCGCAATCCGCCGAACGGCGACATTGCCGATATGGCGCGTCTGGTCGAGCAGGCCGCCGCGCGCAACTACGACGGCGTGATCGTCACCATCGCCGACTTCGACGTGCTGAAGAGCTCGATCAACAAAGTCACCGCGAAAAAGATTCCGCTTGTCACGATCAATTCCGGCACGGAGGAACAGAGCGCGCAACTCGGCGCGATCATGCACGTGGGCCAGCCCGAATATGTGGCAGGCAAAGCCGCCGGTGAGAAAGCCAAGGCAGCAGGCGTGAAGTCGTTCCTGTGCGTGAATCACCTCGCCACCAACACCGTGTCGTTCGACCGTTGCCGCGGTTTTGCCGAAGCGATCGGCGTCGATTACAAGTCGTCCACCATCGACTCCGGCCAGGACCCGACCGAAATTCAATCGAAGGTCAGCGCGTATCTGCGTAATCACCCGAACACCGGTGCAATCCTGACGCTCGGACCGACCCCGGCTTCGGCCACACTGAAAGCGGTCACGCAAATGGGTCTGGCGGGCAAGATCTACTTCTGCACGTTCGACTTCTCCGACGACATCGCCAAAGCGATCCAGAACGGCACGATCCAGTTCGCGATCGACCAGCAGCCGTACCTGCAAGGTTATATCCCCGTGGCCGTGCTGGCGATCGTGAAGAAAGAGCACACCACCGATCCCGCGAAGATCCGCAAGATTCTCGAGGCGAATCCGAAGTTCAAGGAACGGCTTGCCACCTACGGTCTCGCGCCGTCCTACGGCCCGAAGAATATCCGTTCGGGCCCGGGCTTCATCACCAAGGAAAACCTCCACAAGGTCATCAAGTACGCAGGGCAGTACCGCTGATTCTTTTCTCTAGTTAGTCACGCGCACGGCGGGCACCGTTTCGATACCGGACGGGCCGCCCGCCGCCACCGCGCATTTCACCGGCTGTCGTTCTCGCAATTCATCCCCGCGCGAGGCAGGCACAACCGGGTTCCAAGGAGACATCATGGGTGTAGCCGGCAAACACTTCCCACCGCACGTCAAGACGACTACTGAGGCAGCCCCGCCGCTGCCCGATTCGGATGAACGGCTGCGCAAGGAATCCAGGTTCGGCCATGTGCTGAACCGCCCCGAATTCGCCGCGATTTCCGGCGCGGTACTGGTGTTTCTCGTTTTCGCGCTGACGGCCGGCAACTCCGGCATGTTCAATCTCGACGGCGTGATGAACTGGTCGCAGGTGTCCGCGTATCTGGGCATTCTCGCCGTGGGCGCGTGTCTGTTGATGATCGCCGGCGAGTTCGATCTGTCGATCGGTTCGATGATCGGTTTCGCCGGCATGATGGTCGCGATTCCGTCTGTCTATTTTCACTGGCCGATTTCCCTCGCCATTCTGTTCGCGTTTGCCGGTTCCATGCTGCTCGGCGCGCTGAACGGCTATCTGGTCATGCGTACGCGCCTGCCCTCGTTCATCGTCACGCTCGCGTTCCTGTTTATCTTGCGCGGCCTCACGCTCGCGCTGTCGATCATGTTCGCGGACCGCACCATCGTCTCCGGCGTCGGCGATCTCGCGCAACAGGATTGGCTTGCGAACACGCTGTTTCACGGCGTCGCGCTGAACGGTCTCTTCACGATGCTCGCGCATCACGGCATCGGCACGCTGCTCGATAACGGCCACGCGCTCGTGCCGGGCATTCCGAAGGTGATTCTGTGGTGGCTCGGACTCGCCGCGGTCTGCGCGTTCGTGCTGGCGAAAACACGCGCCGGCAACTGGATTCTCGCGGTAGGCGGCGACGCCAACGCCGCCAAGAACGTCGGCGTGCCGGTGCGTCGCGTGAAGATTTCGCTGTTCGTGTTGACCGCGTTCTGCTCGTGCCTGTTCGCGGTGCTGCAGGTGTGCGATATCGGCTCGGCTGCCGCCGACCGGGGCTTGCAGAAGGAGTTCGAAGCGATCATCGCCGCGGTGATCGGCGGCACGTTGCTGACGGGCGGCTACGGATCGGTGGTCGGCGCGTGTTTCGGCGCGTTGATCTTTGGCGTGGTGCAGATCGGCATTACCTACACGAACGTCAGTTCCGACTGGTTCCGCGTGTTCCTCGGCGTGATGCTGCTGATCGCCGTGCTGTTCAATCACTATGTGCGCCGCCGCGTCTCGCAGGCGTAACGAGGAGACGACCATGTCCGATACGAATACCGTAGCGAATGCCGTGGGCAGCGCGAGCGCTCGCGAGGACGACGTGATCCTCGCGCTCGAAAACGTCAACAAATACTTCGGCAAGGTGATCGCGCTGAGCGGCGTGACCTTGCGTCTGCGACGCGGCGAAGTGCATTGCCTGCTCGGCGACAACGGCGCGGGCAAGTCGACACTGATCAAGACGCTCGCCGGCGTGCATCAGCCCTCTTCCGGCCAGTATCTGGTGGATGGCAAACCGGTGTTGTTCGAGTCGCCGAAAGACGCGCTCGACCTGGGCATCGCCACCGTCTATCAGGATCTGGCGCTGGTGCCGCTACTCTCCGTCGCACGCAACTTCTTCATGGGACGCGAGCCGCAAAAGAAACTGTTCGGCTTCCTGAGCGTGATGGACCTGGAAACGAGCGCCACCACCGCGCGCGACAAACTCGCGGAAATGGGCATCAACGTGCGCGACCCGCATCAGCCGATCGGCACCATGTCCGGCGGAGAGAAACAGTGTCTGGCCATCGCGCGGGCGATTCACTTCGGCGCACGCGTGCTGATTCTCGACGAACCGACTGCCGCGCTCGGCGTGAAGCAGAGCTTCAATGTGCTGAAGCTGATCCACAAGGCGCGCGCGAAAGGCATCTCCGTGATCTTCATCACGCACAACGTGCATCACGCGTATCCGATCGGCGATTCGTTCACGGTGCTCAATCGCGGCAAATCGCTCGGCACGTTCACCAAGGAAACCATCAGCAAGGACGAAGTGCTCGACATGATGGCCGGCGGCGCCGAGATGCAGAAGATGATCGGCGAACTCGAAGGCGCGACGATCTGATTCATTCGCGCGAGGAACCGGCGCCGCTGCGCCGGCCACCGCGCTCAGCTATTCAGGAAACTTCATGGATCATTCCAGCACATCCAGCGCAAACACGTCCGCCCCGGCGACGGCGGCCAGCCGCTTCGCGCCGGGCCGCAGCCGCGACATCGTCTGCCTCGGGCGCCTCGCCGTCGATCTGTACGCGCAGCAGGTCGGCGCGCGGCTCGAAGACGTGTCGAGCTTCGCGAAGTATCTCGGCGGATCGTCGGCGAATATCGCGTTCGGTTGCGCGCGCCTCGGTCTCGCGTCAGCGATGCTGGCACGCGTCGGCAACGATCATATGGGCCGCTTTCTCACGGAGACGCTTACCAAAGAGGGCTGCGACGTCAGCCACGTGCGTATCGACCAGGAGCGCCTGACCGCCCTCGTGCTGCTCGGCCTGAAAGACCGCGACACGTTCCCGCTGATTTTCTACCGCGAGAACTGCGCGGATATGGCAGTGGATGAAGCGGATTTCGACGAGGCTTTCATCGCGTCGTCGAAAGCGCTGCTGATTACCGGCACGCACTTTTCCACCGAGCAGGTGAACCGCACGAGCCGCCGCGCGCTGGATTACGCGCGCCGCAACCAGGTGCGCACCGTGCTCGATATCGACTACCGTCCGGTCTTGTGGGGTCTCACCGGCAAAGCCGACGGTGAAACGCGTTTCGTCGCGAGCGAAGGCGTCACCGCGCATTTGCAGCGCATTCTGCCGCTGTTCGATCTGGTGATCGGCACCGAGGAAGAATTCCGTATTGCCGGCGGCAAGACCGAACTGGTCGACGCACTCGCGATGGTGCGCGCCGTCACGCCGGCCACGCTGGTGCTCAAGCGCGGACCGCTGGGCTGTCAGATTATCGACGGCGCGGTGCCGGCCTCGCTCGACGACGTGCCGATTCAAGGCGGCGTGGAAGTCGAAGTGCTGAACGTGCTCGGCGCCGGCGACGCGTTCGCTTCGGGCTTTCTCTCCGGCTGGTTGCGCGATCAACCGCTCGAAGCGTGCGCACGCGCCGCGAACGCGAGCGGCGCGCTGGTCGTGTCACGTCACGGCTGCGCACCGGCCATGCCGACGCCCGCCGAACTCGACTACTTCCTGCGCGAAGCCAAAGCCGATCCGCAGCGCATGCGCCGCCCGGATCGCGACGCGCGCCTCGCACGACTGCATCGCGTCTCGCCGGCCCGCAAACAATGGGACGAAGTGCTCGGCTTCGCCTTCGACCACCGCAACCAGTTCTTCGAACTCGCGCAGCAAACCGGCGCCGACGACGCGCGCATTGCGCAACTGAAAGGCCTGTTCGTGGAAGCCGTCGCGCAAACCGAGCGCGCGCTGGGTTTGCAAAACCGCATCGGCGTGCTGATCGACGACCGCTACGGCCAGGACGCGCTGAACGCGGCCACCGGCCGCGGCTGGTGGATCGGCCGCCCGGTGGAACTGCCGGGCTCGGTGCCGCTCGTGTTCGATCATGGCCGTTCGATCGGCACCACGCTGATCCCTTGGCCGCAGGAACATATCGTCAAATGCCTCGTGCAGTTTCATCCCGACGAACCCATCGAGCAGCGCCTCGAACAGGAAGCCCAATTGCGCGCGCTCTACGACGCGACGCAAGCAAGCGGCCATGAACTGCTGCTCGAAGTGATCCCGCCGAAGCACGCGCATTTGCCGCAAGCGCCGGACACCGTGTATCGCGCATTGAAGCGCCTGTATAACATCGGCATCTATCCCGAGTGGTGGAAGCTCGAACCGATGGACGCCGCGCAATGGCGCAACGTCGACGCGCTGATCGCCGAGCGTGATCCGTATTGCCGGGGCGTGGTGCTGCTCGGTTTGTCGGCGGCCGTCGAACAGTTGAACGAGGGTTTTCGCGCGGCGGCGCAATCGGCGACATGCCGCGGCTTCACGGTCGGGCGCACGATCTTCCACGAACCGAGCCATGCGTGGCTCGCCGGAGAAATCGGCGACGACGAATTGATCGCGCGCGTGCGCCGCACCTTCGAAACGTTGATCGCTTCGTGGCGCGCAGCACGTGGCGCGAGCGCCACGCAACCGGGCGCGACCCACCACGTCCATCAGGAGCAGGCCGCATGAATCAGCGCGTAATGCATCACGACGCGGCGTCCGCCAACGACGCCAGCCTTGCTCGCACGGGCTCGGGCGGCACAGTGCGCCTGACGGCCGCGCAGGCGCTGGTCCGCTATCTCGCCGCGCAACGCGTCGCGACCGAGGACGGCCACGGCACCGATCCGCTGTTCGGCGGCGTGTTCGCCATCTTCGGCCACGGCAACGTGGCGGGGATCGGCGAAGCGCTGTATCAGCACCGCGACGAATTACCGACTCTGCGCGCCCATAACGAACAGGCGATGGCACACAGCGCGATCGCCTATGCGAAGGCGCATTTCCGCCGCCGCATGATGGCCGTCACGACGTCGATCGGACCGGGCGCCACCAACCTCGTGACCGCGGCGGCGCTGGCCCACGTGAACCGTTTGCCGGTGCTGCTGTTGCCCGGCGACATCTTCGTCTCGCGCGCACCCGATCCTGTCTTGCAGCAGCTCGAAGACTTCCACGACGGCGGCGTCTCCGCCAACGACGCGCTCAAGCCGGTGTCGCGCTACTTCGACCGCATCGTGCATCCGGCGCAATTGCTCAATGCGCTGCCGCGCGCCGTGCGCGTACTGACGGACGCCGCCTTGTGCGGACCGGTCACGCTCGCGTTGCCGCAAGACGTGCAGGCGCAGGCATGGGATTTCCCCGTCGACTTCTTCAAGCCGCACATCGTCACGTTTCATTCGCCCGCGCCGCGCATCGACGAAATCGAGGCCGCCTTCGCGCGTCTGCGGCAGGCCAGGCGGCCGTTGATCGTCGCGGGCGGCGGTGTGCTCTACGGCCGCGCCTCCGATGCACTGCATCGTTTCGCCACCGCGCACGGCGTTCCGGTCGCGGAAACGCAGGCCGGCAAAGGGTCGCTTGCCTGGAACGATCCGTTGAACGCGGGCGCGCTGGGCGTGACGGGCTCGCCCGCCGCGAACGCGCTCGCACACGACGCCGATTGCGTGCTGGCGATCGGCACGCGCTTGCAGGACTTCACGACCGGCTCGAACACCCTGTTCACGCAAGCCGATGTGATTGCCATCAACGTCAATGCTTTCGACGGCCTCAAGCATCGCGCGCTGGTGGTCGAAGCCGACGCGCGGCTTGCGCTCGATGCGCTCGCCGAACCCCTGCAAGGCTGGCACGCCGATCGCACCTGGACCGCGCGCGCACACAAACTCGCGGCGGGCTGGCGCGATACGGTGAGCACGCTCACCCATGCGCCGCAACGCGACAGCGTGCTGCCTTACGAGGGCGATGTGATCGGCGCGATACAGCGTTCGAGCGCAAGCTCGCCGGCTAACGATATCGTCGTCTGCGCGGCCGGCACGCTGCCCGCCGAATTGCATAAACTGTGGCGCGCCGGCAAACCGGGCTCGTATCACGTCGAGTACGGCTATTCGTGCATGGGCTACGAGATCGCCGGCGGACTCGGCGTCAAGCTCGCACGGCCCGCGCGTGAAGTGATCGTGATGGTCGGCGACGGCAGCTATCTGATGATGAACAGCGAGATCGCGACCTCCGTGATGATCGGCGCGAAGCTGATCGTCGTGGTGCTCGACAATCGCGGCTATGGTTGCATCAACCGCTTGCAGCAGGCGTGCGGCGGCGCGCCGTTCAACAACCTGCTCGAAGACTGCAAGCAGGGCCCGCTCGGCGCACCCAAGATCGATTTCGCCGGCCATGCGCGCGCCCTGGGCGCGCAGGCCGAACACGCCGCGAACGTCGCCGAACTCGAAGCTGCGTTGCAACGCGCGCGCGTGGCCGATCGCACCTATGTCATCAGCATCGATACCGACGCTGCCCGCACCACGGACGACGGCGGCTGGTGGTGGGAAGTGGCCGTGCCGGAAGTCTCAGCGCGCCCCGCGGTACGCGACGCCCGTGCGAAATACGAAACCCAACTCGCGGCACGCGCCGAACCGTCCAGCTCCGCGCCAAACGCCGGCCCCACCGACAACGAATGAGGACGCCCGCATGACTGCTTTCGACGTACGTATCGGCATCAATCCGCTCTCGTGGATGAACGACGATCTGCCTTCGCTCGGCGGCGAGACGCCGCTCGAGGTGGCGCTGACGGAAGGCCGCCAGATCGGCTATCAAGGCTTCGAACTGGGCAACAAGTTTCCGCGCGAGCCGCAGGCGCTGAAGACGCTGCTCGCGCAATACGATCTCGCGCTAGTCTCCGGCTGGTATTCCGGACGTCTCGCTCGGCAAAGCGTAGCGGAGGAAATCGCCGCCGTCGGCCCGCATCTGGAGTTGCTCGCGCAAAACGGCGCGACGGCGATGGTGTATGGCGAGGTCGCCGATTCGATTCAGGGCGCGCCGCAGCCGCTTTATCAACGGCCGCGTTTTTTCAGCGACGCGCAATGGGCCGCTTATGCGGAGCGTGTCGACGAATTCGCGCGCTATACCCTAAGCCGAGGCGTGCGGCTCGCGTACCATCATCACATGGGCGCTTATGTCGAGACGCCTGCCGATGTCGATCAGTTGATGGCGCGCACCAGTGACGCCGTCGGCCTGCTGTTCGACGCGGGACACATCACGTTTGCCGGAGGCGATCCCCTCGCCGTGCTCGACAAACATATCGCACGGGTTTGCCATGTGCATTGCAAGGACGTGCGCCCCGCCGTGATGAAGCTCGCGCGCAATCGCAACTGGAGTTTTCTGGACGCGGTGATCGCCGGCGCCTTCACGGTGCCTGGCGACGGCGCGGTGAATTTCCCGGCGATCATCGAGCGATTGAAGCGGCACGGTTATCGCGGCTGGCTGGTGGTCGAAGCCGAACAGGACCCGGTCGTGGCGCCGTCGTTCGAGTATGCGCAAAAGGGCTACAAAACGTTGCGCGCGTTGGTCGATGCGCCGCTCGACGCCGCAAACAAGACCGGGCAGGAGGCAGCATGAGTTTGTTGGTGAAGGCGCAGCGCGAAGGCCAAACGATCGCGCGAGTGACACCGGAGTCGGCCTGCTGGCGATATGTGGGGTTTGCCGCTTACCGCCTCGGCACGAACGAAGTGGTGCACGTGCACGAGTCAACGCGCGAAGTGTGCATTGTCGTGCTCACCGGCACAGTGGACATCGAAACCGCGGAGACCACCTGGCGTTCCCTCGGCTCGCGTGACAGCGTGTTCGAGGACGCCGCGCCTTATGCGGTGTATCTGCCGCCGAACGTGCGGGCGACGGTTCGCGCTTGCCGCGATGCCGAGATCGGCGTGGCGAGCGCGCCTGCCGAAGGCAAGTATCCCGCGAGGTTGATCGAGCCCGCTTCGATGAAGCGCTCGACACGCGGCAAAGGCCTGAATACGCGATATGTCTGCGATATTCTTCCGCAGACCGAGCCCGCGGAATCACTGTTGGTGGTCGAAGTCAGAACGCCTGGCGGACACGCTTCGAGCTACCCGCCGCATAAGCACGATACCGACAACGTGCCGCACGAGAGTTCGCTCGAAGAGACTTACTATCACCGGCTCGATCCGCCACAAGGGTTTGCGTTCCAGCGCGTGTACACCGACATGCGCGATATCGACGAGTCGATGGCGGTGGAGGATCACGACGTCGTCATGGTGCCGCGCGGCTATCACCCCGTGGTCGTGCCGTATGGCTATGACTCGTATTATCTGAACGTCATGGCAGGCGGCAAGCGGACCTGGCATTTCCGCAATGACCCGGCGCACGAGTGGATCA
Organism: Paraburkholderia sp. RL17-380-BIE-A; assembly: GCF_046028085.1. NCBI lineage: Bacteria > Pseudomonadati > Pseudomonadota > Betaproteobacteria > Burkholderiales > Burkholderiaceae > Paraburkholderia > Paraburkholderia sp. RL17-380-BIE-A. The sequence continues at coordinate 178,073 of NZ_JARESQ010000014.1, read as the reverse complement.
TCAATAAGGACGCTTGAACTTGCGGCCTGCGCGGCGCATCAAGACGGCATCGCGCAGGCTTCAACCAATTTCAAACGGGCTCCAGTTGAGCCACGCTACTTCCTGACGGCCAGATCGACATCCAGGCCGCCATCCTCGCCCATCCTCACCGTTCCCTTCGACACGTCCTTGCGATAAGCGTACAGATCGAACTTCATGACGCCCGCGTTCGAGCTGTCCTTGATGAACGTGCGCGTATTCGTCACCAGCGAATTGAACATCTTCACGTCGCCGGACTCGATCCAGACGAAGCTCTTGCCCGCGCCCGCAGGCGGCCTTGCCGCCGCGACGTTGCTATCGCGCTTGAACTTCAGCACGAGGCCTTCATCCGTGACCGTCGCGCTCGCGAGACGCCCTTGCAGGACCGGCGGCGGAAACACTGTGTACTGATCGAACACCAGCTCGTTACCCTTGAGCGCCACACCCTTGCGCGTGAACGGCGTGAGTGAAGCGAGCGGAATATCCAGCGCGCGCAGCAAGCCGGCCTGCGGCACGCCCAGCACCTTCACCGAAGTTGGCTCGTACACCAGGTGCCGCTCGTCTTTGGCGACAATCGTGCCGCTCATCGTGGTCGGCAGCCAGACTCCAGGAAAGTGATTCCACAACTTGATGCCACCTGTCACTTCGAGTTTGCCGTCCACGGGTTTCAGCTGCAGGTCGTTGAGCGAACGCGGCTCGTAGTCGAGCAGATAGTCGTTGAAGAGCGCCGCCATGGCGGGCCACGGCTCCACGACCTCGCCGCCGATAATGCGGATATCGTACTGATCGGGATCGTCCAGATCGACCGGTTGTCCCGGCTTTTTCGGCACCATCTGCGCGTCCAGCGAACGCACATGAAAACCGATGCGCCCCGCCACGTAGAAGTCGACGTTCTCGACGTGAATCAGCGGCGCGGGGCCCGGCGAATGGCGCTCATCGCTGAACGCCGAACCCGGCGTCGACATGCGCTGCCCGGAAAACGCCGCGCGTGTGCCGACCGGAATCGCGCGCGCCACCGCGGCGGTTTGCACGGTCTGCGGCACGCGTTGCCACACGAGCCGCGCCTGCGCGAGCGCTGCCTGCTGGGCGCGAATGAAGCTGTCGTTATAACGCGCGCTCGCGCTGCCGGTTTGCGCCGGCGAGTCCTTGTCTTTGTCCGCGCTGGCTAGCGTCGTATACGACGGCAGATGCACGTCCAGCGCACCTGCTTCGTCGAAGGTGAAAAAACCGGCCGCCATCTGCTCGCGATAGTGATACAGATCCAGCACGAACGGTGCTTTGTTGTCGATCGGCGTGAGCGCCATGTCGATGTTCATCGGCATCGAGCGCATGAATTTGACGTCGCCGCCCTGCACCAGCATGCCGCGCGCGGGCATCGTCGCGGGCCAGACGATGTTCGGCACGCTCCGGTCGTCGAGCGTGAAGCGCACGCCCGCGGCGCTCGTCTCGATCTGCGTGATCGTCATGCGCAACGCGGGCGGCGGCGTCAGTTTGGCCACCTGCATCACAACGTCGTCACCGTCGAGACGCGCGATCGGCGTGTCCACTTTCAGCAGGTCGGCCATCTTCACGTGGGCGGCCTGCATCAGCTTGTCGGCGCCCACGCCAGCCACTTCGACATGATCGGCGTGAAACACGAGTTCCTCGGTGTTGCGCATCGACAGTGATCCGCTCAACACGATCGGCACCCATGTCTCGCGATGCATCTCGCCGGTAATGCGCAAGTTGCCGCCGTCCTGCGGAACGACACGCATATTGCGCAGCGGCGAGCCCTGATACTGGAACAGGTAGCGATTGAAGATCGCGGTGAGCTTGTCGCTGTCCAGCGTGACATGGCCGCGGTGGACGTTGATCGTGACGCTGGTCGGATCGTCGAATACGATCGGCTGGCCGGCGCGCGCCGGGCTTAGCGTCGCCGCCATGTCGTGGATCATGAAGCCGATGTCGCCCGTCACGCGGAAGTCCACGTCGCGCGCGAACATCAGCGAACCGTCGATGCCGGAATCGCGCAGCGTCAGCGGGCGGCTGCGCTTTTCGGTCAGGCCGCTCGCCGATGGCACGCGCGCCGCGACGCTTTGTTCCGCGGCTAGCTGTTTGGCTTTGGCCAGTTCGAGTGTGGGACGACGTGTAGAGGCGCCAGGTTGAGTGGCGAGCGCGGGATCCGTGGCGGCGGCGTTGGAATTGGCGTTGCCGTTGGAATTGCCGTTGCCGCTTCCACGGCTGTCATTCGTGCTGACGTTGTTGCTCGCCACATCAACTGCCTTGTTCGCGGGATTTGCCGGTGCGGACGCCGCGTCGCCCATCGTCGAACTGGCATCGGCGCAGGCGGACATCAGCAACGCCGCCGTCAACAGCGCGGCGCCCGCGCTGATCGGCGAGCGCCAGGCGCGCTTCGGGCTTGCCTCGTGCGAAGCCGGCATCGGCGCATGATTCGCCGACACCTTATCCAACGCGCGTCCGTATCTCATGATGTCTCCTCCTGGAGCCGCGACGCGTCTTTCGCGCGCCGGGCACGGCATGGTGAGTCGCGCATACGCAGGCTTTAAACAGCAAGCCGCCGTCGCGCGTCTTTTACCCGATTGTCTTTATTTGTCAGCGCGCTGCCGACAAGATTTCTGGAGGACGCTCACCAAACGATCAAGCGTTTGAATCGCCGTGACGCGTCATCGGAAAGCCGCATGCGCGCGGCCTGAGCGGCGCACCGGCAAATGAGATTCAAACGGCATGTCCGGCGCGATTGCCGCGCCGCGCACGCAATGCGCTCGCCAACCGACGCGCGAGGTATTCAGCAGCACAGCAAAACGATCATCCTTCACCATGCGGCGCTGCAATAAAACACGGCGAGTCAGCGCCCCGATCAACCAACGCCGAGCCATTCCCGCATCACGTCAGTCCTTTGCACGAACGACGCGAGCGCATCGTCGAACACCACTTCGCCATGCCCCATCACCGCGACGCGGCTGGCGATGTTCTGTGCGATCACGAGCCGTTGTTCAATCAGCAGCATCGCCACACCGCGATCGCGCAGCGCCCGCAAACATCCGGCGACCTGCTCCATCACGAGACGCGCGAGACCCTCGCCCGGTTCGTCGATCACGAGCAGATCGGGATCGCCGAGCAGTGCCCGCGCGAGCGTCAGCATCTGCTGCTCGCCGCCCGACAGCGCGCCCGCGCGCGTGCGCTTGCGCTCGTGCAGCACGGGAAAAAGCGCATAGGCGTCGTCGAAAGTGAAGCGCGGCGCACGGCCGCGATCACGTGGCGCAACGCCGAGTTGAAGATTCTCGTGCACGCTTAGCGTCGGAAAGACGTCGCGATGTTCGGGCACGTAACCCAGCCCGAGACGCGCGATTTCGAAGGTGCGCAGACCGCCGAGCGAGCGGCCCGCAAAACGCAGTTCGCCTTCGCTGCGCACGAGGCCCATGATCGCGCGCGCGAGTGTCGAACGGCCCGAGCCGTTGCGGCCGACCAGCGCCAGCACTTCGCCCGCCTCGATGCGCAGCGTCACGCCGTGCAACGCCTGGCTCGCGCCGTGCCACGCATTGAGTCCGCGAATGTCGAGCAAGGCGCTCATGTCCCGAACCCTTCGCCGAGATACGCGGCACGTACCGCCGCATCGGCGCGGATCGCCGCCGGTGTGCCGCTCGCGATAATGCGCCCTTGCACGAGGACAGAAATGCGATCGGCGATCGCGAACACTGCGTCCATGTCGTGCTCGACCATCAGCAGCGTGCGGCCCGCCGTGGTCTCGCGGATCAGTTCGATGGCATGCGCCGCCTCCGCGCGATTCATGCCCGCAGTCGGTTCGTCGAGCAGCAAGGTATGCGCGCCGCCCGCGAGCGCGATGCCGAGATCGAGCGCGCGTTGCTCGGCATAGCTGAGCGTACCCGCCTGAGCGTGGCGGCGCGTATTCAGGCCCACCGCGTCGAGCACCTGTGCCGCGCGCGCGTCGACCGTGCGCGAGCCGCTGAAACGCTGCCACCAGCGCGTGCGGTCGCGCTCCGCCAGCAGCGCCGCGCAGCGCAGGTTGTCGAACACGCTGAGCCGCGTGAACACGCTGGTGTTCTGGAAGCTGCGCGCAAGTCCGCGGCGCGTGATCGCGGCCGGCGCAAGGCGCGTAATCTCGGCGCCGAACAGATCGATGCGCCCGGCGTTCGGCCGCGCGCCGCCGGCGATCAGATTGAAGAGTGTCGACTTACCCGCGCCGTTTGGACCAATCAACGCGTGCCGTTCGCCGGGCTGAACCGCGAGATCGACGCCGCGCAGAATCTGCGTAGCGCCGAAACGTTTTTCGATACCGTAGAGCGCGAGCGCCGGGATCATCGCGCGTCTCCGTCGGTGTGCGTGGCGCTCGAAAGCGTGGCTGCGAGGCGCGCCTGCGCGCGAATCGCGTAATGCGCCGCGACTCCGCCGAGCGCGGCCAGCATGATGAGCGCGGCGCCGAGCGTGAACGGCGACGCGCCCAGCCAGACCAGCGCGCCCATGCCGCCGGCGCCACCGGTGCCGCTAAAGACCCCGCCGTCGTCCGATCCGAATTGCGCGGCGTACGCCCATTGCACCGCGAGCACGACGGCCGCCGTCCACAGCAGCGCGGCCGCCGTGCCCCACAGGTACGCTGCGCGGCATCGCTGCCAGCCGTGCGTGGCTACACGCGCGGCATGCCGCTGCACGAAACCCGCGAGTCCGTCGGGCGAAATCACCACCACCACGATGAAGAAGAGTCCCAGATAGAACAGCCATGCGCGCGTGACGCTTGCCACCGCGACACTGAAAAACGTCAGAACGACCGCGCCCGCGACCGGACCGAAAAACACCGCCGTGCCGCCGATCACCGTGGCGATCAACACTGCGCCCGAGCGCATCATGCCGACGCTTTCCGTCGACACCAGTTCCACGTTGATCAGCGCCAAGGTTCCCGAGATACCCGCGAAAAACGCCGACACCACCACCACGCCGTAACGGATGCGGCGCGGATAACAGCCGATCGCCGCCGCCCGCACCGGGTTGTCGCGCACCGCATTGGCAACGCGCATGAAGGGCGTGCGCGAGAGCGCGAACATCGCCCCGCTCGCGAGCAGACACCACACGACGATCAGCGCATACGCCTCGCGCGCCGGACCGAAGCTCCAGCTTCCCCACGGCGCTCCGCTCGCGCGATCGATCGCCACGCCCGCCTCGCCGCCGAACCAGTCGGGCAGCGTCCATGCGGCGGCCGCCACGAGTTCGCCGAGACCGAGCGTGATCATCGCGAAGGCCGTGCCGGCACGCCGCGTCGAGACGAAACCGAACAACACACCGCACAGCGCGCCGCCGATGCCGCCGACCAACGGCAACAGCACGAGCGGCACGCCGATCCGGTTGAACACCTGCGCGGCGAGCAGTGCGCCAAGGCCGGAATAACCGGCATGACCGAATGACAGCAGTCCCGTCTCGCCGAGCAGCAGATTGTAGGAAAGCGCGAACACGATCATCGTCGCGGTCTGCGCGAGATAGGCAAGCAGCCAGCTTTGCGGCCAGACAAAAGGCGGCACGGCGAGGAACAGGATAAGCGCGAGCCACGGCGCGAGCACGCGCCAGACCGCACGCGGCGCGGTCGCGGACAGCGCGGACGATGCGACTGGGTCACGCACGGTCGTCACGCATGGTCGTCGCGCCGCCCGAAGAGGCCGCGCGGGCGCAGCGCCAGCATCGCGACCAGCAGCAGATACGGAATCAGCGGCGCGAGTTGCGCGAGCGTCAGCGCGTCCCATTGCGCCGGCAGCGATGCGTCGAATAGCGACAGCACGTCGCCCAGCGACACATTGCTCGCCACGGCCAGCGTCTGCACGCAGCCCACCAGCAGCGACGCCGCCAGCGCCCCGCTCAGCGAGCCCAGTCCGCCGATCACGACCACCACGAACACAATCGAGCCAAGCGACTCCGCCATGCCCGGTTCGATCACGAAGAGCGGCGCGCCGATCACGCCGGCCAACGCGGCGAGCGCCGTGCCGGCCGCGAACACGCCGGTGAACACGCGCGGCACGTTGTGGCCGAGCGCTTCGACGGCGCTCGCGTGCGTGACCGCGGCGCGCACGATCAGCCCCGCCTTCGACACGCGCAACACCGCGTAGAGCACGCCCAGCATGGCGAGCGATACCACCATCATGAACGCCCGATAGCGCGCGAACGCCGCGCCGTAGACCGTGAAGAGCGGCCCGTCGAGCACGGCCGGCACCGTCGCGGAAAGCGGGCTCAAGCCCCAGCCGAGCTTGACCAGTTCGCCGAGCAGATACGCGGCGCCGAACGTCAGCAGCAATTCCGCGAGATGTCCATGCACGCGCACGCGCCGCAACAGCCAACGCTCAAGGCCCGCGCCGATCAGCCCGACGACCAGCGGCGCGATCACCAGCGCGCTCCAGAATCCCGCGCGCGCCGCCACCGAAAAGCCGACGTACGCGCCCAGCATGTAGAAGCCCGCGTGCGCGAAATTCAGCACGCCGAGCATGCTGAAAATCAGCGTCAAGCCTGCCGACAGCATGAACAGCAACAGGCCGTAACTGACACCGTTGAGCAGATTGATGACGAACGACTGCACGCGCCTATTCCGCCTGGCCGGCGACGCCCAGCGGTTCAAGCGCCGCGCGCAATTCGGTGGGCAAGCTCACCGGACGCCGTGTGACGCGATTCACATACACATGCACGAAGTGTCCTTGCGCGGCGGGTTGATCTTCGCCCTCCTTGAAAAGCCCCACTTCGTAGCGCACGCTCGACGTACCGAGCCGCACCACCCGCAGGCCCGCTTCGATCCGCTCGGGAAACACCAGCGGCGCGAAGTAATTGCAGTGCGTCTCGACCACCAGCCCGATCGTCGCGCCATGCTCGAAATCGAGCACGCCGGTGCGGATCAGATACTCGTTCACCACCGTGTCGAAGTAGCTGTAGTAGACGACGTTGTTGACATGGCCATAGACGTCGTTGTCCATCCAGCGCGTGGTGATCGGCAGGAAATGCCGGTAGGCGATGCGCGCGGCGGGTACGGGTTTGTTCATGCTGGCGTGAGTATCTTTAGCGTTGTCGTGCGCGGTGCACGGCGATTGTTTTTTTCAGAGCGATTCGCTCAGCATGCGGCGGTAGTCGTCGGCCGTCGCTTCGCGTGGATTCGTGCGGTGACAGTGGTCGGCGAGCGCGCCCTGAATCACCTTGTCGAACATGCTTTCGTCGACGCCCATTTGCCTGAGGCCGGTCGGTAAACCGAGCCGCGCGGTCATGTCGAACAGCGCCTGTGCAAGATCGGCATTCTCCGGCAAATTCATCACGCGGCGCATTCTTGCATAGCGGCGCTCGGCCACCACGCTGTCCGCCGTCTCGTTGAAACGCAGCACGGCGGGCAGCACAACCGCGTTCAGCGTGCCGTGATGCAGCGACGTGCGCCCGTTCACCGTCAGGCCGCCCAGCGGATGCGACAACGAGTGCACGCAGCCCAGCCCTTTCTGGAAAGCCATGGCGCCTTGCATCGAAGCGCTCATCATGTTCAGGCGCGCGTCGCGATCGCTGCCGTCCGCCGTCGCGCGTTCAATGTTGGCCCACGCGCGCTCCAAGCCGTCCAGCGCAATGCCGTCCGCGGGAGGATTGAAGGCCGGCGCGAGAAAAGTTTCGATGCAGTGCGCAACCGCGTCCATGCCGGTGGCCGCCGTCAACCCCGGCGGCAGGCCGAGCGTGAGCGCCGGATCGCACAACGCCGACTTGGGCAACAGATGCCACGAATGAAAGCCGAGCTTGCGGCCATCGTTCAGGATCACGATTGCACCGCGCGCGACTTCGCTGCCCGTGCCCGCCGTGGTGGGAACCGCGATCAGCGGCGCGACCGCGGCCGTGATCTTCGGGCTGCCGCCTTCAATGGTCGCGTATTGCGTCAGCGCGCCTGGATGCGTGGCGGCGATCGCTACGCCCTTGGCCAGATCGATGGACGATCCTCCGCCCACCGCGATCAGGCCGTCGCAGCCTTCGTCACGGTACGCCTGAGCGGCCGCAAGCACCATCGCCTCGGTCGGGTTCGACGGCGTGTCGTCGAAGACCGGGACGTCGCCGAACTTCAGCGCGTCGAGCGCGCGCTGCGCGAGACCCGCTGCGACCACGCCCTTGTCGGTGATGATCAGCGGCCGCTTGATGCCGACGCGTCCGCATTCCGACGGCAACTGCGACAGCGCGTCGTAGCCGAGATGGATATGGGTCAGATAGAAAATATAGGCCATGCCGTGCTCCTCCCTGAGCGCGAGCTCGTTTACCTGCTGCCCTGGTCTGTTACTGCCCGGGCCTTTCGACAAACTCGAACGGCAAGCCGCGCCGCCGCATCCACTCGCCGAGCGCCTGGCCGGTGCCCGCGCGCCACGGCCGCAACCTGGCCGGCTCGACCAGCCGGTATTCGAGCAATTCCGGCGAGAGCGCAACCGTGCCGTATGCCTTCACGTGGTACGCGATGATCAGCTCGTTCTTGCGGATGAATTCATACACGCCGATCAGCTCGACCGTCTCCGCGTGCAACGAAGTTTCCTCGAGGACTTCCCGGGCAATCCCCTCTTCCGGCGTCTCGCCGTTTTCGAGGAAGCCCGTAATCAGCGCGAATACGCCTTCCTGCCACGCGGCATTGCGCGCCAGCAGAATCTTGCCTTCGTATTCGACGATCGCCGCCACCACGGGCAGCGGGTTGTTCCAATGGACGTAGCCGCACTCGGCATCGGGACAGGTCTGGCGGATGCGCCCGCCTTCATGCGCTTCATCGGCGCGCTCGATCAGCGGCGTGGAACAGCGTGGGCAAAATCGGTATTCGGTCATGGCGTGAGAGAGACGTCCCGTTTGTTTTGTGTGATTGTGTCTGACTTCTGGGGAATGGCGTTCGGGTCACGCCGCGCACAACTCCCGCACCTCGGCGGCGAACCGTTCGACCGTTTCCGGCTGCGTATCCCACGCGCACATCAGCCGGCAACCGCCCGCGCCGATGAATTCGTAGAACTTCCAGCCGCGCGCGCGCATGGCCTTGGCGGCTTGCGTGGGCAACTGCGCAAAGACCGCGTTCGATTCTCTGGGAAACATGATGCTCACGCCCGGAATTTCCTGCAACCGCGTTTGCAGCAGTTGCGCCATCGCATTCGCGTGACGCGCGTTGCGCAACCAGACGTCGTTATCGAGCAGACCCAGCCACGGCGCGGAAATAAAGCGCATCTTAGAAGCCAGTTGGCCCGCCTGTTTCAGGCGGTAGGCGAAATCGTCGGCGAGCGCGCGGTCGAAGAACACCACCGCTTCACCGACCGGCAAGCCGTTCTTGGTGCCGCCGAAACACAGCACGTCCACGCCCGCGCGCCACGTGATCTCCGACGGATGCACGTCCAGCGCGGCGACCGCGTTGGCGAAACGCGCGCCGTCCATATGCACTTTCAGATGACGCCGCTTGGCGATCGCCGCGATCGCCCGCACTTCCTCGACGCTGTAGACCGTGCCGACTTCCGTCGATTGAGTCAGCGTGACGACTTTCGGTTTCGGGTAGTGGATGTCGGCACGGCGTGTGACCACCGCTTCGATCGCGTCCGGCGTGAGTTTGCCGCCGACGCCCGGCGCCGTCAGCAGTTTCGAGCCGCCCGAGAAGAACTCCGGTCCGCCGCATTCGTCGGTTTCGATATGCGCGAGTTCGTGGCAGATCACCGAGTGATACGACTGGCATAGCGACGCGAGCGCCAGCGAATTGGCGGCCGTGCCGTTGAATACGAAGAACACTTCACAGTCGGTCTGGAACAGCTCGCGCAGACGGTCGCATACCTGGTTGGTCCAGGAGTCGTCGCCGTAGGCCGGCTCGTGGCCGCTGTTGTTGGCGGCGATCAGCGCTTCGAGCGCTTCGGGGCAGATGCCGGCGTAGTTGTCGGACGCGAAATGTTGCATGGCTGGCGGCGCGCCCGGCGACAGGCGCGCTGAGATGACGGGAAAGCGGTCATTTTAGTGCGCCCTTCGGTTATTTGTTTTCCGGTTGCGGGCCGGCGGGGGCGGTCGCGTCGATACGCGCTCAGTTGCAGCCGCAATCGGGCATGCGGCCACGGCCACGAGTCATGCGCGCGACGACGATCAGCCCGGCCGCGCCCACCAGCAACGCGGTCGCCGCCAGCCACAGCGCCGGCGAAAACGACCCGCTCCGTGCGGCAATCGGCGCCGCGACCAGCGGGCCGACGATCTGACCGACACCATAGGCCGCCGTCGCATAACCCATCAGCGCGGCAGCGTCGTCGCCACGCAGACGCCTCGCCTCGCGCATCGCGAACAGGGTGATGGCGGTAAACGGCAAGCCGATCAGGATGCTGCCGAATGAGAAGCCGCCTGCTGTCGGCCAGACGATACCGAGCGCGATGCCGCACGCCTGCAGCACGTAACAGCCGGCCAGCAGCGTGCGATTGTCCCAATGCACCGGCAAACGCGCGGCCAGCAGTGCGCCGACGATCAGCGCCGCGCCGAACATCGGCCAGAACAGGTCCGGCCAGGACGAGCCGGGCAACGCGTGACGCGCGATCACCGGCAGGAAAGTCGCGGTGATGATGTAGCCGAAGCCGGGGATGCCGTAGAGGAGGATGAGCCAGAAGGCGTCGGCGGGGCGGGTGGTGGTGGGGAGGGCGTGGCTTCTTGGGGCGGGGGCCGGAGTGGCGGGAGTCTCGGCAGGCGCGGCATTGCTGTCCACCTGGCGAGCACCCCGCTCATTCCCGCGAGCGGTGAAAACCGGCCAAACCACAATCGCCAGAACTGCGGCGACAAGCCCAAAACCGAGCCACCCCGTCGAGGGCCCGTACCCATCCGCCACGGTGACCAGCAGACCCGTTCCGACGATACCCACACCCGGCCCCGTATAGATCACCCCGCCCCACTCCGGCGCACCGAGTTCGGCGAGCCGCCGCAAGCCCCACTGCGACGCGAAAACGAACGTCATCGCACTGACCGCGCCGGCGACGAAGCGTACCGCCGCCCATACCCAGAACTGGCTCGTCACGCCCATCGCCAGCGTCAGCAGCACCGTCGCCGCAAGCCCCGCGCGCACCATGCGCGCCGGCTCGATCCGCAGCGCGGCGCAACTGACCGCGCCGACGAAATAGCCCGCGTAATTGAACGACGCAAGCCACCCACCATGCTGAATGTCGATCTGCGGCTGGCCAAATGCGCCGCCGTGCAGCATCAGAGGCAAGAGCGGCGTGAACGCAAATCGGCCGATGCCGAGCGCAACGGCCAGTGTGACCATGCAGGCAAGCGCGGCGCGGCGGGCGGCGTGGTGCCCGGCTAGGCTGCCGCGCGCAATGGAGGCGAATTCGTTCATGAGCGGGCGGTGATAGATGCCGTTAGCAGGATCGGAATGGTTGAATTCATGATAGCTTGACCTTTCGATCACGAAAAATGAATAATTCGGATATCACCAATCGCCAGGAGAGAATCATGGATCTGGCCGCCCTGACCATTTTTCGCGCCGTCGTGCGGGAAAACGGCGTGACGCGCGCCGCTGCCAAGCTCAACCGCGTGCAATCGAACGTCACCACGCGCATCAAGCAGCTTGAAGAGCAACTGGGCACCGACCTGTTCATCCGCGACGGCCGCCGTCTCGTGCTGACGCCGGCCGGCGAGACGCTGCTGCCATATGCTGAACGGCTGCTCGCGCTCGCCGACGAGGCGCGTCACGCGGTGCGCGAGGATCGTCCGAGCGGGCGCCTGCGTTTGGGCACGATGGAAAGCGTCGCGGCAACGCGTCTTCCCGCGTTGCTCGCGCATTACCACCAGCGGTGGCCCGCAGTTGCACTGGAACTGGAAACCGGCACGACCGGCAAGCTGATCGAGCGGGTGCGCGAATTCGAAGTGGATGCGGCGTTGGTGGCAACGCCGTTGGACCCCGCCGCGCTCGGCGAATTATTCGAGTCGGTGCCTGTGTTCAGGGAGGAGCTGGTGATGCTGACGCCCCGCGGGCATCGGCCGATCCACGACGTTCGGGACATTGCGCTGTCAACGCTGATCGCGTTCGAGCGCGGTTGCGCTTACCGGGCCTACATCGAGAAGTGGTATCTGGAACACGGCGTGAGGCCCGCGCGCGTGCTGGAGTTGGGCTCCTACCACGCGATCGTGGCTTGCGTGGCCGCCGGCGCGGGAGTGGCGGTCGCGCCACGATCGGTGCTGGATTTGCAGGCTGACGCCAGCAATATCGCGGTGCATGAGCTACCGGATATCGGCGAGATCGAGACATTGCTCGTGTGGCGGCGCGGGCATTTTTCGTCCGCACTGAACGCGCTCAAGCAGGCAATGGTGACTCGGGAAAGTGCTGCGAATTTGCCTGAGCCAGCAACTGCGGCGGAAGGTGCTTCCTGATCTTGCCGCTGTGGCTGTGGCTGTGGCTGTGGCTGTGGCTGAGGTTGCGGTTGCGGTTGCGGTTGCGGTTGCGGTTGCGGTTGCGGTTGCGGTTGCGGTTGCGGTTGCGGTTGCGATTATGCCTGCGCGGCGCGGCATGAGATCAATTGTGCGAAGGTGAACTACGAGGGAATCCTCGCGAGGCGGGGCGCCACGCCGATGAACAAACTGGCGTGACAGACCGAAAAAACTCAGGCCACACGGCACGCCCAAACTGCGGCGCGCGGTGTGGCCCAATCATGCTCGAATCAGAGCTGGCCTTCGACCCAGCCCTTGACGCCGGCCAGTGCCGCCGGCAGATTCGCTGGCTCGGTGCCGCCCGCCTGCGCCATATCCGGACGGCCACCGCCCTTGCCGCCGACTTGCTGCGCGACGAAGTTCACCAGTTCGCCTGCCTTGACCTTCTTGCTGGCGTCCGCCGTGACACCGGCGATCAGGCTCACCTTGCCGCCTTCGACCGATGCCAGCACGATCGCCGCGCTCTTCAGCTTGTCCTTCAGCTTGTCGACGGTTTCGCGCAGCGTCTTCACGTCCGCGCCTTCGAGCGTAGCCGCCAGCACGTGCACGCCGCCGACTTCGATCGCCTGACCGGCCAGTTCGTCGCCCTGGCTCGACGCCATTTTCGACTTCAGCGCGCTCAGTTCCTTTTCCAGCGACTTCACCTGGTCCTGCACCTGGACGATACGTTGCGTCAATTCCGACGGTTGCGCCTTCAGCACGGCAGCGGCCGCATTGATGCGCGCGTCGAGATCCTGCACGAAGCGCACGGCGTTGTCGCCCGTAATCGCTTCCACGCGACGGATGCCCGCCGCCACGCCGCCTTCCATCACGATCTTGAAGAGGCCGATGTCGCCGGTGCGATGCACGTGCGTACCGCCGCACAATTCACGCGAAAAACCCAGGTCGAGCACGCGCACTTCGTCGCCGTACTTTTCGCCGAACAATGCCATAGCGCCGCCCTTCACGGCTTCGTCGAACGGCATGACCTGCACGATGCCCGGCGCGTTCGCCAGCACTTCGGCATTGACGATTTCCTCAACGCGGCGGATCTGCTCGTCTGTCATCGGCGCGTTGTGCGCGAAGTCGAAACGGGTCTTGTCCGCGTCGACGAGCGAGCCCTTCTGTTGCACGTGCGTGCCGAGCACTTCGCGCAACGCCTTGTGCATCAAGTGCGTGGCCGAGTGGTTGCGAGCCGTGCGGGCGCGGCGCACCGCGTCGATTTCCGCCTTGACGACGTCGCCCACCTTCAGCGTGCCCTGCTCCAGCGTGCCGTGATGACCGACCACGTCGGCTTGCACCTTCAGCGTATCGCTCACCGCGAAGCGCACGCTCGCGTTGGCCAGCACGCCCTGGTCGCCGACCTGGCCGCCCGATTCCGCGTAGAACGGCGTGTGATCCAGCACGACCACCGCCTGCTGGCCGTGGCTCACTTCCTGCACGGATGCGCCATCCGCATACAACGCGATTACCTTCGCGTCGTCGAAGACGATTTCTTCGTAGCCGTGGAACGTGGTCTTCGCGCCCGAGTATTCGAGGCCTTGCGCCATCTTGAACTTGCCGGCCGCGCGAGCCTGTTCGCGCTGACGCGCCATGGCTTCGTCGAACGCGGCTTCGTCGACCGTGACTTCGCGCTCGCGGCACACGTCTGCCGTCAGATCCAGCGGGAAGCCATAGGTGTCGTGCAGCTTGAATGCGAGTTCGCCGTCGAGCGTCTTGCCGCCCTTGGCTTCGAGGTCGGCCAACGCGCTCTCGAGAATCGACATGCCGTGTTCGATGGTTTCAAAGAAGCGCTCTTCTTCCTGACGCAGCACGTCGGTCACGCGTTGCTCGGCTTCCTTCAGTTCCGGATACGCACTGCCCATTTGCGCGACGAGGTCCGCCACCATGCGGTGGAAGAACGAGCCCTTCTTGCCCAGCTTGTAGCCGTGACGGATCGCGCGGCGCACGATCCGGCGCAGCACGTAGCCGCGGCCTTCGTTGCCCGGAATCACACCGTCGACGATCAGGAACGAGCACGCGCGAATGTGATCGGCAATCACCTTCAGCGAGTTGTTGGTCAGGTCGCTCACGCCGGTTTCGCGGCCCGCAGCCTTGATGAGCGCCTGGAACAGGTCGATCTCATAGTTGCTGTGCACGTGCTGCAGAACGGCGGCGATACGCTCCAGGCCCATGCCGGTGTCGACGCACTGCTTGGGCAGCGGGGTCATGTTGCCTTGCGCGTCGCGATTGAACTGCATGAACACGAGATTCCAGATCTCGATGTAGCGGTCGCCGTCTTCTTCAGGAGACCCCGGGGGGCCGCCCCACACGTCCGGGCCGTGATCGTAGAAAATTTCCGAGCACGGGCCGCACGGGCCGGTGTCGGCCATCTGCCAGAAGTTGTCCGACGCGTAGCGCGCACCCTTGTTGTCGCCGATACGGATGATGCGCTCGACCGGCACGCCCACTTCTTTCGCCCAGATGTCGTGCGCTTCGTCGTCTTCGTGATAGACGGTGACCCACAGCTTGTCTTTCGGCAGCTGGTACACGCCCGTCAGCAGCTCCCACGCGTAGTGGATCGCGTCGCGCTTGAAGTAGTCGCCGAACGAGAAGTTGCCCAGCATTTCGAAGAACGTATGGTGACGCGCGGTGTAGCCGACGTTTTCCAGATCGTTGTGCTTGCCGCCGGCGCGCACGCTGCGCTGCGCGGTCGTGGCGCGGGAATACGGACGCGACTCCGCGCCGAGGAACACATCTTTGAACTGCACCATTCCCGAATTGGTGAAGAGCAGTGTCGGATCGTTGCCGGGCACAAGGCTCGACGAGCGAACGATCGTATGGCCCTTCGATTCGAAGAACTTGAGGAATTTCTCGCGGATTTCGGCGGCTTTCATAGCGTGCGGGGGACGGGTTTGCCAGTTCCCTGGCTGTTACCGGCGGCATCGTGGGATGCGCCAACTGTTTGTTTCTTAAACGACTGATTATACGGGATCGGCGCCCGTGCGCGGCAGCGCGCCCTGCAGGGTTGGCCGTTCGGCCAGGTTTGAGCGGGCAGCGTGGGACATTATGGGGCGCGCCGTTAGTCTTATGACGTTCGGCTGACTCCGCCCGCGTGCCGGAATCGCTTAAGATTGCCTCCATTCGCGGCGCCTTGCGCGCCGCCTCGCGATTCGCAACTACGTGCATGAAACCAGGGCGCGCTGCGCGCTGGCCGACACAGGAGACATCTACGAATATGGGCGCTCTCAGTCATATCCGCGTGCTGGATCTCACACGCGTACTCGCCGGACCCTGGTGCGCGCAGACTCTTGCCGATTTCGGCGCCGACGTGATCAAGATCGAACGCCCCGAAGTCGGCGACGACACCCGCCATTGGGGGCCGCCGTACCTCAAGACACCTGACGGCGAAGACACCCGCGAAGCCGCGTATTACCTCGCGGCGAACCGCAACAAGCGCTCGGTCACCGTCGACATCGCGTCGCCCGAAGGCCAGCGGATCATCCGCGAGCTGGCCGCGCAGAGCGACGTGGTGCTTGAGAACTACAAGGTCGGCCAGTTGAAGAAATACGGTCTGGACTACGCATCGCTCAAGGAAGTGAAGCCCGACCTCATCTATTGCTCGGTGACAGGCTTCGGGCAGACCGGGCCGTATGCGCAGCGCGCCGGCTACGACTTTATCGTGCAAGGCATTGGCGGCTTCATGAGCATTACCGGCGAACGCGACGGCCAGCCGGGCGGCGGCCCGCAGAAGGCCGGCGTCGCGATCGCCGACCTCATGACCGGCATGTACTCGACCATTGCCGTGCTCACCGCCCTCACCCACCGCGACCGGACGGGCGAAGGCCAGTACATCGACATGGCGCTGCTCGACGTGCAGGTGGCAATGCTCGCCAATATGAATTCGAACTACCTGGCAAGCGGCCAGCCGCCGGTGCGCTGGGGCAATGCGCATCCCAACATCGTGCCGTACCAGACGTTCCAGACGAGCGACGGCTGGATCATCGTTGCGGTCGGCAACGACGGGCAGTTCCGCAAGTTCGTCGAAGTGGGCGGCCGTCCGGAACTGGCCGACGACGAGCGATTCGCGACCAACCCGGCGCGGGTGCGCAATCGCGACATCCTCGTGCCGATTCTCGCGGAGATGGTCCGGCTCCAAGGCAAGCAGCAATGGATCAGCGCGCTCGAAGCCGCAGGCGTGCCGTGTGGGCCGATCAACGATCTCGGCGAAGTCTTCGAGAACGAACAGGTGGTGGCGCGCGGGATGCAGGTGGATCTGCCGCATCCGTCGGGCGGCACGGTCAAGCTGGTGCGCAATCCGATCAATATGACCGGCACGCCGCCCCAAGCGCTTGCGCATCCGCCTATGCTCGGGGAACACACGGAGAGCATTTTGCGTGACGTGCTCGGCTATGACGAAGCGAGGATCGCGGCGTTGCGGGGGCAGTCGGTAATTTGAATCCGCCGGGGTCGCGGTGGTCGCGCGTTGATCGCGGTGGCACGTTGGTCGCGTTCAGCGCGGGCGTTACTCACCGACGGTCGACGCACCGAACGACTCCAGCCACTCGCGCCCTTCGTCCCAATCACCAAGGCCGCTGTCCGCGTTGATATGGCCGCGCGCACCGATGTCGATCCAACGGCTACCCCAAGCGTTCGCGCAAGTCTGTGAAAACGGCACGCCGCCGTAAGGATCGTCGCGGCTCGCCACGACAATGGACGGAAACGGCAGGCGCGTGAGCGGCACGGGTGCGAATCCGCTCGCGTCCTGCGGGAAATGCGCTTCGGCGGGATCGGGCGGAGCGACCAGCAATGCGCCCGCCACCTTCGCAAGCTGCGCGGCGCCCGCGTACTGCGAGGCCCAGAAGGCGACCGTCAGGCAACCGAGGCTATGCGCGGCGAACACCACCGGCGCGTCAGCGGCGGCTACGGCGGCATCGAGCGTGCGGCACCAGGCGTCGCGTTCGGGGTGATCCCAGTCGGTCATTCGCACCCGTACGAATGACGGATCCAGCGCTTCCCAACGCGTCTGCCAGTGGCCAGCGCCGGAGCCTTGGTAGCCGGGCAGCACGAGTGTGCTCAGTTGTTTTTGTCCGCTCATCGCGTTCCCCGTTGGTCGTTACCTGCAGTTAGTCGTGACTTGCAATTTATTGTCGTAGGCACGGCCACCTTTTCAACGCATCACGCGCGCCACACCCACGCCGCGCGGGTCCGCTGCCGGCTCAGGCGCGGTGCCGTCGATACGAATCATCTGCACATCGCCGTTGAACGACTGCCCCTCGAGCGTGTAGCCCATGCCTTGCAACTGCTCGGCCAGCTCACCCGTGACCGGATGATACGGCTCGAAATAGATCGTCTTTTGCGGCAGCAACTGATGGTGGAAACGCATCGCGGCGAGCGCGTCGGCGGGCGGCATATTGAAATCGTACAGGTCGGTCATTATCTGGAATATCGAGGTCAGGATGCGCGAGCCGCCTGGCGTGCCGATCACGAGCGATACCTTGTTGTCCTTCAGCAGAATGGTCGGCGTCATCGACGACAGCGGGCGGCGTCCGGGCGCCACCGTATTGACCTCCGCGCCGCTCGCGCTCGCCGGCCTGGTGACGAAGTCATCCATGGCGTCGTTCAGCAGAAAGCCGCCGCCGTCCACCACCACGCCCGAACCGAAGTCACCGTTCAACGTGTACGTGTTCGACACGGCATTGCCCCACTTGTCGACCACCGAGAAATGCGTGGTCTGCGCCTTCTCCGGCGCCGCGTCGCCGAGGCCCGGCTTGACCGGCACCGCGCCCGGCACTTCGTCGGGTTTGACTTCGTCCGCGCGCTGCACAAGGTAGGCGTCGTCGATCAGTTTGCCGACCGGCACCTTGTACGCATCCGGATCGCCCAGGTATTGCTGGCGATCAGCGAACACGCGGTCCTCGATCTGTGCGATCAGATGGATATACGGCACGGAATTGAGTTCGAGGCCGTCGAACGCCTGCTTCAGATCGGCTTTCATCTTCAGCATCTGGATCAGCCCGACGCCGCCCGAACTCGGCGGCGGCGCGGTAACGACCTGGTAGCCGTTCCAGTCGGCGGTGAGCGGCTGGCGCCACACGGCTTTGTATTGAATCAGGTCCTGCTTCGTGACAAGACCGTGGCCGTACATCTGCTGGGCAATCAGATCCGCGGTGCGGCCTTCGTAGAATTCGCGCCCGCCGTCGCTCGCAATGCGCGACAGCGTCTGCGCGAGTTCAGGCTGGCGGTACGTCACGCCTGCCTTGAGACTGGAAAAGTACGCGTCGAAATTGGTCTTGCCGGCGAAGTTCTTCGCCGCGGCGTCGCGGCGCTGCTGCAACCATGGCTCGACCTGAAAACCGTCGGTGGCATAGCGGATCGCCGGCGCCAGCACCTGCTTCCACTTCAGCTTGCCGAAACGCTGCTGCGCCTCCCACATGCCCTCGACCGTCCCCGGCACGGCCACCGCGCGGTGGCCGACGGTGCTCATGCCCGGCAACAGGTTGCCCTTGTCGTCGAGGTACATGTCGCGGGTCGCCTGTTGCGGCGCGCGCTCGCGGTAGTCGAGGAAGTACGGCTTGCCGTCCATGAACACGGTCATGAATCCGCCGCCGCCCAGATTGCCCGCGTCCGGACAGGTCACGGCCAGCGTGAACGCGATTGCGACAGCGGCATCCACCGCGTTGCCGCCGGCGGCGAAAATCTGCTGCGCCGTGTCCGCGCTGTAACGGTCCGGCACGGCCACGGCCGACGCGTCGAATACGGCTTTGGGCGGCGGCGTTTTCGCCAAAGCGGGCACGGGCGCGAGCGCGCTGCCCGCAAACGCGGCGAGCATGGCCGACACCGTCACGAGCCGGGCGAAATTAAGAGCGGTGAAAGGCGCGCGAGGCGCGCCGTGCGTGGGGACAGACATCCGAGAAACTCCGGCAACTGAGGGCGCCATGGTGCACCAACGGCGGGATTTCGTGCAAGGCGACAAGGGACTGTGCGGCCCGGGCATGGAAGGCTCGCGACCGGGTGCGGCGCCAGAAAGCCCAATGCGGGCATGCCGCACGCGAGCGGACGAGGCCGCGCCGCTCGCATCCTAAGTCGGCGGCGAACCCATCAACAAACCGATTTACCTCCTGTTACAGCGCCGGCTGCGCCCCGAATCCGCCTCGAAAACGGCTCAAACGTTGGCTGCATGCCGCACTCGCCTGCCGCAACGGGGCTCGTCAGGTAGAATTGTCGGATAAGAGGACGCATTGCGCGCCCTCGACAGACTTTCACCTTCTCGCATGAATACCGAACGCAACGACGCGCCAGCGGCATCCAATTTCATCCGCAACATCATTGACGAAGACAACCGCACCGGCAAGTGGGGCCAGCGCGTCGAAACGCGCTTTCCGCCCGAGCCGAACGGCTATCTGCATATCGGTCACGCCAAGAGCATCTGCCTGAACTTCGGCGTGGCGCGCAGCTACGGCGGCGTGTGCCATTTGCGCTTCGACGACACGAATCCGGAAAAGGAAAGCGTCGAATACGTCGACTCGATCATCGACGCCGTGCGCTGGCTCGGCTTCGAGTGGGAAAAAGACGGCAAGGAGCAGCTCTACTACGCGAGCGATTACTACGACAAGCTGTACGAATTCGCCGAGCTGCTGATCGAACGCGGTAAGGCGTATGTGGACAGTCAGTCGGCCGAAGAAATGCGCGCGAACCGCGGCTCGGCCACGGAAGTCGGCACGCCCTCGCGCTTTCGCGAACGTTCGGTGCAGGAGAATCTCGACCTGTTCCGCCGCATGAAGGCCGGTGAGTTCAAGGAAGGCGAGCATGTGCTGCGCGCGAAGATCGACATGTCGTCGCCCAACTTCAACATGCGCGATCCGGTCATTTACCGGATCCGTTTCGCACATCACTACCGGACCGGCGACAAGTGGTGCGTGTACCCCATGTACGACTACACGCACTGCATCTCGGACGCGCTGGAAAACATCACGCATTCGCTGTGCACGCTCGAGTTCGAAGACCACCGTCCGCTGTACGACTGGATTCTGAACGAGCTTGCCGAAGCCGGCATTTTCACGCGCCCGCTGCCGCAGCAGATCGAATTTTCGCGCCTGAACCTGACCTACGCGATCACCAGCAAGCGCAAGCTGCTGCAACTCGTGACCGAAGGTCACGTGGACGGCTGGGACGATCCGCGTATGCCGACCATCGTCGGCGTGCGCCGGCGCGGCTTCACGCCGGAAGCGATCCAGTTGTTCTGCGAGCGTATCGGCATCACCAAGGTCGATTCGTGGATCGACATGAGCGTGTTCGAAGGCGCGCTGCGCGACGATCTCGATGCGAAGGCGCCGCGCACGGCCGCCGTGCTCGACCCGGTCAAGCTGATCATCGACAACTTCCCGGAAGGCGTGACCGAACCGTGCAATGCGCCGGTCCACCCGCATCATCCGGAAATGGGCGTGCGCGAATTTCCGATTTCACGCGAGTTGTGGATCGAGCGCGACGACTACAACGAAACGCCGCCCAAGGGCTACTTCCGTCTGTTCCCGGGTAACAAGGTACGCCTGCGCTACGGCTACGTGATCGAATGCATCGGTGCGGACAAGGACGAAAACGGCAACATCGTCGCGATCCACTGCAACTACTTCCCGGACAGCAAATCGGGCACCGAAGGCGCGAACAACTACAAGGTCAAGGGCAACATCCACTGGGTCAGCGCCGCAGGTGCGTGCCCGGCCGAAGTGCGCATCTACGACCGCCTGTTCAAGGAGCCGCAACCGGACGCCGGCGGCCGCGATTTCCTCGAGGCGCTGAATCCGGATTCGAAGCGCGTGGTCAACGCCTACCTGGAGCCGGGCGCGCGCGAGGCGCTGCCGGAACAGCGCTATCAGTTCGAACGCCACGGCTACTTCGTTGCCGACCGCGTCGATTCGCAACCGGGTAAGCCCGTATTCAATCGCATCGTCAGCCTGCGTGATAGTTGGGGCAAGCCGGCGTAAGCTGAACGTGAGCTTTGTTGCGCAGTAAACGTTGAATACGGCGTGCGTCTCGTGAGAAGGATGCACGCCGTTTTGTTGCATCCCTATTCCATCGACAGTGACGACGCGATGTTCGCAAGCGCCAGTCCCGGAGGTCTGATGAAAGTTTCAGCCCGCCACAGGGCGAGTATCAAGGACACAGCGCGGCACCCCATGCAGGACACGGCGTGGCGTGCAACGCGCGGCGCGGCGCAGGCCACGCGCGACTGCGTTCGTGGTGCGCGTCGCGCGCTCATGGCACTGGCCGCCTTCGGCGCGGCGTCGCTGACCTGCTCCGCGTACGCGGACGAACTCACCGGCACGCTGAAGAAAATTCACGATGATGGCGTGGTCGTGCTCGGCGTGCGTGAAGCGTCGATCCCCTTTTCCTATTTCGACGGCAAAGGCACGGTCGGCTACTCGCAGACCATCGCGCTGCAGATCGTGGACGAGATCAGGAAAACGCTCGGCATGCCGCAACTGAAGGTGCGCGAGATCACCGTGACCTCGTCGAACCGTACGCCGATGTTGCTCAACAACCAGATCGATCTGGAGTGCGGGTCGACCACGCACACGGTGGAACGCGAAAATCTGGCTGCGTTCTCCAACAGTTTCTTCCAGTACGCGGTGCGCATGATCGCGCGCAAAAACAGCGGCATTACGGATTTTCAGGATCTGGCCGGCAAGGCGGTCGTAACGACCGCGGGCACCTCGGATGAGCGCCTGCTGCGTCGCCTGAATACCGACAAGCATCTGAACATGCGCATCACCAGTGCCCGGGATCATCCCGAGGCGTTCGGCGCGCTCAAGGACGATCGGGCCGTGGCCTTCGTGATGGACGAGCCGATCGTGTACGGTTTCAAAGCGACCGATCCGCGTCCGGACGACTTCGTGGTGACCGGCACGCCGCTTGGCTATGAAGTTTACGCGTGCATGTTCCGCAAGGGCGATGAACCGTTCCGCAGCCTCGTGAACGGGGTGATCGCGCGCGGCCAGACTTCCGGCGAAGCGGAGCGTCTGTACAAGCAGTGGTTCACGCAACCCATTCCGCCGCACGGTATCAATCTGAATTTTCCGCTGTCGGAGCAGAACCGCGCCCTCTTCGCGCATCCCAACGATCGCGCGCTCGACTGAACGTCAGGCGGCCTGCGCACTCGCCCGCCTCGCCAGCCTCGCCACTAGAGCGACCGGTGCAATTCCGCGAGTGACAGCGTGGTCTGAAAGAGCCGCGTGAGACTGCGGCTCGCATACTTGTCGACCTCGTCCGGCGAGGTCCAGCGGTAGGCATCCATTTCCGGAATCAGCGTGCCGTCATAGCGGCGCGGAAAAAGCGACGTGCAGGTGCATACGCTCAGATCGAGTTCGTCGACGGTAGCGCGCGCGCCGAACAGATGCAGATCCTTGTCGCGCCGGTAGACGAACAGACCCAGGTCTTTCAGACGCGCGGGCTCGATGGCGATTCCGGTCTCCTCGACCATCTCGCGCAGCGCCGTGACATGCGGCGCCTCGCCTTCTTCGCCGTGCCCTTTCGGAATATCCCAGTGCGATGTCTCGGTGGCATGCGCGAGCAGCACGCGGCCATCCGGATCAAGCAACACGATGCCGCACGAGATCACCCGCGCGCTCATCGCGCCCCCGCTTCACGCGAGCACACACACGAGCGCACACGCACATGCGAGGCTTCCAGCCGCGCCGACAGCAAGCGGACACGCGCCGCCATGACGGCCTGCATGCTCAATGCTTTTTCTGCAGTTGCCAGGTGCCGCTGCCCTGCTTGCAGAACTGCGGGCGCAGGCTCATGGACTGTCCCTTCGCATTGAGGACGACGCCGACATCACGGCAGGTGCGTTCGCCATCTTTGGCCGTACTGGCGACCGTTATCGCTGCGTCGATCTTTACGCTGTTGCCCGTGCCTTCATTGACCCAGTTCGTGGTTTCGCCGTCCTGCTTGTCGTTGAGGGCGGAGAAGACCGCCTTTTTGACCGAGTCGATGTCGCGTTGCTTCATATAGCTGAGCGGCGTGTCGTTCAGAAAGCCGAGGTTCGCTGCGTGCGCGCCGATCGCGCCACCGAGCAACACACTAGCGGCGGTCAGGTGACACAGCACACGGGTTCGCATCGACATGAAGGGTTCTCCTCGAAAGTGTTCGGACGGTCTCGCGCACGCTCACGGCGTCTCGCGATCTGGACCTCAAAAGCATAGCATGGCGCCTCTGAAGTGACCGTGCGAAACGGCTGAGCTGTGAGCCAGCACAAACGCCCGAGACGTGAGCCTGCGGCGCGCGCCGCTCCCCGAGTCACGCGTTAGCGCCTGCGGGGGTCTCACGCAATTTTAGGACGCGTCCCATTCCGAATAGTACGACCCATTCTTAAGATGGCTTGTCGCGCTTTCGCGGCAATCCAAAACCCGCTCCGGCCACCTCGCCATGCACATCCTGTCCACCCTGGAAATCTTCGCTGCCGCACTGGCGCTGCTGTGTCTCGCGCTCGTGCCGGTTGCTATTCGCCGCGATCCGGGACTTGCGCGGCGCATCGTGCGGATGGACGCGCTGCCTCGCGCCCGCTGGCCCAATCTGCTGACGCGCGCAGGCATCGCTTGCCTGCTCATGTCGTTCGCCTGGCTGCTCGTCGGCTGCTATTACATGCTGGCGAGCGCAGGCGATTAAGACTGCACTGAGCGGCTGACTACGCGAGCAATCGCAGCCCTTGCACCACCTGCATCCACGTCTTGCTTCACTTCGCGGCCACTGAACTGACCGTCCCGCCACCCGCGCTATACCCGTCCGTCAGCGTATTCAAAAACGCGACCACGTCCTTGATTTCAGCCTCGTCGAGCGCCGGCTTGTCGCCCGGTTTGCGGTCGAACGGCGCCTCGGTATTCAGATTGGCCCAGTATTGCTGCGGCAGATCGTCGAACTTCTGCACCTTGCCTTTCGACACCGGATAGAACTTCTCCGGGTTCGTGTCGCGCTGCGCATAGAAGCGCACCACCTGATCGAGCGAATGATAGATGCCGTTGTGGAAGAAGCTCTTCTTCAGCGCCACATTGCGCAGCGTCGGTGTGCGGAAAATGCCGCAAAATTCGGCGCGGCCCTTCAGATCGGTGCGCTCCGGACCGCACGCGCCGAGGTCGTAGAAATGCGGATCGCGATTCACGGGCAGCGCGCGATTACGCGGCACGCCGATCGCGATCAAGCCAAAGTCGCTGAACTGCGGTGGCGCGCCGTCTTTAGTGCGCTGGCTAATGTGGCAGCTTGCACAATTGCCTTTATTTTCGTCGTTGAAGAGCTGCAGTCCGCGAAGTTCGGCTTGCGTCAAAGGTGCCTTGCCCGCGAGATACGCGTCGTACTTGCTGGTGTACGGATAGAAAGTTTCGGGCGTCTGCTCGAAGGTTTCGAGCGCTTGCAGCACGGCTTTGAAGGTGGCGTCGTCGCTATCGAAAACGTGTTCGCCGAAGGCCGCGCGGAAAGCGTCGGCATACGGCGCGGCCTTGACCGCCGCCGTGACCCTGGCCGGCGTGCTGCCCATTTCGAACGACGACAGCAACGGAATGCGCGCCTGGTCAGCGCCACGATCCACGCGGCCATCCCAGGTCAGGCCGCCCGTCGGCCCCGCGTCCACGCTTTCATCGCCCTCGTCGTCGGACTCGTGATAGTGCTCGGCGAACGCCGGCACCGATTGCAGATACTTCAGCGTCGGCGCGGCGCGCATGCCGGTGCGGCGCATATCGCTGCCGCCCAGTTGCACCGACAACGCATTGGCCGGCGAGAACCCATGGTCCGGACTGTGGCACGACGCGCAAGCGAGCTTGCCGGAGCCGGAGAGCGACGCATCGAAAAACAGCTGCTTGCCGAGGGCTGTCATTTGCCGCACCGACTCATAGACCTGCGCGCGCGACTGGCCCGCCTCATGAGCGGCGACCCGCACAGCCGACGCCGCGACCGGCCCCAACGAATGCGACGACGCGCCCGCGGCAGCGCTCGCCGCTTCACTCGCGATCGCCGCGGTCCCCGGCGCACCCGCGTCACACGCGGCAAGGGTCATGGTCATGGCGGTCAGCGCGAGCGCCGCGGCGAGCCGCACGCGCCTCGGCGCGAGTCCGGCAGTACGCCGCGCCACGCCTCCAGCCATTATTTTTCGAATCCCCGACAGACCTGGCCGCATATGAAAGATGTGAGTTCGCGATAGTGAAGTCCGCGAGCGTATTTCATCCGCATGTCGATTAAATGACATGTAGCCGACGGAATTTCCCAAAGCAGAGGCGATTCGTAATCAATTACATCTTTCTGTCAAATTGCCTTGCCAAACTTTCGCCGGCGGCCATCCGTGTAAGGAGTGCATGTGGCCCGTCCCCAACGCGAGAGAGAAACCACATCAAATGAACAAGAAACTGATCTGCGCGACGCCTATCGCGATCGCAGCAGCGTTGAGCCTGTATGCATGCGGCGGCAGTGAAGTCACGCAACCGGACATCACCTCGATCAAGACGGTCGTGGTGATTTACGCGGAAAACCGCAGCTTCGACAACCTGTACGGCAACTTCCCGGGCGCGAACGGTTTGCAGAACGTGACGGCGGCAAGCGCCACGCAGGTGGACCGCAACGGCACGACGCTCGCGACGCTGCCGCAGGTGTGGAACGGCCTCACGCAAACCGGCGTGACGCCGGTGGTTACTCAAGCCATGACGGCGAATCTGCCGAACAGTCCGTTCGCGATCGACGATCCGAACGGCTTCAACACGCCTATCACGGCCACCACGCGCGACCTGTATCACCGCTTCTACGAGAATCAGATGCAGATCGACGGCGGCAAGAACGACAAGTTCGCCGCGTGGGCGGATTCGGGCGGTCTCGTGATGGGCCACTACTCGCTCAATGCCGACAAGCTGCCGCTGTGGAAGATCGCGCAACAGTACACGCTGGCCGACAACTTCTTCATGGGCGCGTTCGGCGGCTCGTTCCTGAACCACCAGTGGCTCGTGTGCGCGTGCACGCCGACCTATCCGAACGCGGACAAGAGCCCGGCGGCCGGCTCGATCTCGTCGGTGGAAAGCGACGGCGTCACGCTGAAGGTCGCGGCCAACTCGCCGGCTTCGGCGTTGAGCGGCCCGCCCAAATACGTGAATTCGGGCAACCTCACGCCTGACTTCTACGCGATCAACACGATGCAGCCGCCGTATCAGCCGAGCGGCAACAAGGCGGCGTCGGGCGGCGACAAGAATCTCGCCGATCCGTCCGCGGCGACTACCCTGCCGGCGCAGACGCAGCAGCACATCGGCGATCTGCTGAACAACGCGAAGGTGTCGTGGGCATGGTACGGCGGCGCGTGGGGTGCGGCGGTGTCGGCGGCGCAAACCGGCACGTCGAACGTGATCTACGGCGCGAATCTGTCGGCGCCGAACTTCCAGCCGCATCACCAGCCGTTCAACTATTTCGCCGACTTCGCGCCGGGTAGCGCGAACCGCGCGCAGCATCTGCTCGACGGCGGCCTCGCCGGTTCGGAGTTCATCAAGGCGATCGACAGCGGCACGCTTCCGCAAGTGTCGTTCTACAAGCCGCAGGGCAACCTGAACGAACACCCGGGCTATACGGACGTCGCGTCGGGCGACCAGCACATCGCCGACGTGATTTCGCATCTGCAGAAGAGCCCGCAGTGGAACAACATGGTGGTCGTCGTGACGTACGACGAAAACGGCGGCTTCTGGGATCACGTGGCGCCGCCGAAAGCCGACCGCTGGGGTCCGGGCACGCGTATTCCGGCGCTGATCATCTCGCCGTACGCGAAGAAGGGTTATGTCGACCACACGCAGTACGACACCACCTCGATCCTGCGTTTCATCACGCACCGCTTCTCGCTGCCGACGCTGCCGGGCATCGCGGCGCGCGACGCGGCGCTCGTGAGCAACGGCAGCAAGCCGATGGGCGATCTCACGGCCGCGCTGAACATCCGGCCATGAGCGAACGGCCGAACGCGTCCGATACCACGCGGACGACGTTGAGCATCAAGCAACAGTCCGCCGGACGGTGAGACTTTGAGGGGCAGCTTCGGCTGCCCTTTTTTATGCCTGCCGCACGGAGTGCGACGCGTTTTCACGAGCGGCGTATGCTTCGACGCAAGACGCGATCGCTTCGCCTCGCCGATGACGGCTCGACATGCTTCGCAATGCATGGCGGGCTTGCCCACTCACTCAGGAGTTCGACAGCATGACTGGAAGAACCATCAAGGTACCCGGCCCCGATCATCCGATCACGGTCGAACCGGCGAAGGCGCGCGTGGTCGTGACCGTAGCCGGCAAGGTGATCGCCGATACGCACAGTGCGCTGGTGCTGCGTGAAGCGTCGTATCCGGCGGTGTATTACATTCCGCGCAACGACGTCGAGATGACGCTGCTCGCACGCACCGACCACGCGACCTACTGCCCGTACAAGGGCGATTGCGCGTACTACAGCATTCCGCTTGGCGGCGAGCGGACGGTGAACGCGGTGTGGACTTACGAGTCGCCGTATGCGGCGGTGAAAGAGATCGCGCAGCATCTCGCGTTCTATCCAGACCGCGTGGACTCGATCGATGTGAAAGCGGCCGGTTGAGAACGGCGCGGCGAGGCAGCAGAAATACGCGACGCACGCTCGCCGCGCACCTGTACGGGCCGCGGCACGCCGCGCGGCGTGAGCACTCGCAAACATGAAAAGTACGGCAGGAGGGACTCGAACCCCCCACCCTCGGCTTAGAAGGCCGATGCTCTATCCAGCTGAGCTACTGCCGTATTGACGTGAGGCGATGCAACTACGCACAGCATGCATCGCCCGCAATGAGAACCCGCTCTCGGGCATTGGACCCTGTGCCCCGACAAGCCACAGAGTTCGTGGAATACCGAAATTCTAACTGACCGTGCCCGAGACGGGAAATCTGAGCTCGCGCGGGACAGCGCGCGGGACAGCGTTCCGCGAGCCGGCCCGAGCACCGTGGCAAGCCATAACAAGCCATCAAGCAAACGGGCCCGGCAGGTTGAGCCGGGCCCGGATTATAACCGATCGCTCCCTGCCCGCCAGCACGCAACGGACACGGCGAACGCAATCAGACCGGTTGCGGATTCAGCAGGAACCAGCCGAGGAACACGATACCGGCAATCACGCAATACACGCCGAACGAAGCCAGACGACCGCGGCCTTCGAAATAGCGCATCAGGAAACGCACGCTAAGATACGCGGCGATCGCCGTCAGCACGCCGCCAAGCAACGCGTCCGCGAGCTGACCCGGCGCGTGGAACAGCTTCGGCAGTTCGAGAACACCGGCCGCGAAGATGATCGGCGTGCCGAGCAGGAACGAAAACTCCGCGGCCTTCTCCGCCGTCAGGCCAGCCGCATTACCGGCGATCATCGTCAGGCCGCTGCGCGAGAAACCCGGAATCAGCGCGCCGATCTGCGCGAGACCCACGAAAAACGCCTGACCGAAACTCAGCTTCTCCGGCGCCTGATGCGTCCGCGTACGCTGCAGGCGGTCGCCGAACCACAGCAGCACACCGTTGACGATCAGCGCGATCGCCACGATCCGCAAGTCGTGGAAAATCCGCTCGAGCCGCTTTTCCAGCAACAGTCCGACGAGACCCGCCGGAATCGTGCCGATGATGAGCGCCCACATCATGTGCGCGTCGTCGTTACGGCGGCCACCGAACGACGCGAAGAAACCGCGCACCAGCGCACACCAGCGTTTGCGGAAGTACCACAGCAGCGCGAACGCCGTGCCGAGATGCAGCGCGACGAGGAACGGCAGCAGTTGCGGCGCGTGTTTGTCGATATGCATGCCGAACAGCGCGGGCACGAGCAGCGTATGGCCGAGGCTGCTCACCGGAAACAGTTCGGTGACGCCTTGCAGCACGCTCAGGAAGATCAGAAACGACAGGTTCACGCGGCGGATCCTTGTAAGGAAAATGTCGGGGACTAGCGCGCCGGATAAGGATCTGCGGGCGCGTCAAAGGCGCACCGATTATGCCTGGCTGCAATGTCAGCGCCAAGCGTTTGAGCCGCATTGGGGGAAATATTGTGCGCCGCGTCACAACTCGAAACCGTTGTTACGGGCCTGAAAAAGAATGGGCACCGTGGGAAGGCTGCCCTATGTGACTAGCGTGTAAGTCATGACAGCCGGCGGACCAACCATCCGCGTGCCGCGCTTTGACGGCGAAAAAAGAAGGTAATCCAGAGGCTCGAATCAGCGTTCGAGTTTGTAGAAGAAGTAGACCGTGCTTGCCGCGAACATGCCGAATAAAGCCACACCCATTGCCATTGCGAGATCCATACAGCCTCCTGAGCCGATCTTGCCGGGTCGTCGAAGTTACCCGGGAGTCAGACGAATTATCAGAAGGATGCCCTTGCGGCGACACCCGCAATTTCCCCAGAAGGGTTTCCCCGTAGCGGAAAGCAGCGCAAAATCATTCCTTTCGTGAGCCGCCGCGCGGCGATTTCCGATGTTCACCGTCGCTCGCAAGCCGCGCTTGCGCGGCCTTCGGCTCACCACTGTCCGCCCTCAAACCCTTACCCATCAGCCCATCGACCATGCCCCTCTCCCCGCAACAGGACATTCTCGAGATCGACCAGGACGACTCCGTGCTGCGTTTCGCGCCGCAAGCCGGCGGCCGCCTCATGTCGTGGACGATCGACGGCGAAGAAGTCATCCATTGGCCGGAGCACGCCGACTGGAGCCAGCCCGCGCGGATTCGCGGCGGCAATCCGTTGCTGTTCCCGTTTCTCGGCCGGCACAGGGTCGACGGCAAGATCGGTTTCTGGCGTGACGCCAAAGGCACGGTGCGCGAACTGCCGATGCACGGCTTTGCCCGCGACCTCCCATTCGAAGCCCACGCCGACGTGCATGGCGCGGGGCTGCGCATGATCCTCACCGATAGCAAGGCAACCCGTCACGGCTATCCGTTCGGCTTCCGCTTCGAGGCCGCCTACAGCCTCGCGGATGCGCGCACGCTCGACGTCACCTTCACCACTACCAATACCGGCGACGCGCGTCTGCCCTACTACGCCGGCCATCACTTCTACTTCACGCTGCCGCACACGCAGCGCGCCGAGACCTCGCTGGAGCTGCCGCGCACCGAACGGCGCTATCAGCAGGACGACGGGTCGATCAGCGCCGCCGAGCCTGGCGAAGCGCGCTACACGCTCGACGAGGCGCGCATTCACGACCGCTTCCATTGCCTCACTGGCACGCCGGATCAGCCGGTCCGCCTCATCGCGCCGGGTCTGGACCGGCTCGTCACGATTGACCTGCAACGGCCGGGCTCGGTGCCGTGGTACGCCGTGACGACGTGGACCGAAGCCGCGGAGTCGGACTTCTACTGCGTCGAACCGTGGCTCGGTCTGCCGGACGCGATTCACAACGGGATGGGCTTGCGCTGGCTCGAACCGGGTCAAACGGAAGTCGCGGCGCTGCGCATCACCGTCACCAGGCTGGGTTGATCGCGGCAATTTCACCTAGAGGCTCGCGGACGGATCTGAAGCGGGGTTTGCTTCCTGCTTCAGCCCCTGCTTTTGCCACGACCGTCGCTACATTTCACCGCACGCCGGCCAGCGCGAGCCTCCCGCGTTGCCCGCTTTTCGCGTGTTGCAGCGCAAAACCGTTAGAATCGGGCGCTTTGTATCCACCTGCCGCGTGATCGGGATCGGCGCGCGGCAGCGCTTTGCGAGGTCCAATGCGTAACACAACAAGAATGATGAAGCAGCTCGTCGGTGCGTCGTTGGTGGCTTTGCTCGCCGCGTGCGGGTCGGCGCCGGTGGGACCGGGCTTCTATCGGGTGGAACAGGGCGATACGCTGTCGAAGATCGCGCGCAGTAACAGGCAATCGGTGCAAAGCATCGTGCGCTGGAACAATTTGACCAATCCGGACAGCATCGAGGTCGGCCAGGTGCTGCGCGTCGCGCCGCCGGGCGGCGCCGCATCGACCAGTGGCGCCGTGCGCAGCAGCGGAAACGGCAGCGCGTCTTCGCCGGCTCCGCGCCCGGCGCCCGCGGACAGTACGCCGTCCGCCGCGCCGGCTTCGACCATCTCGCTGGTATGGCCAGCCGACGGCACGGTCATCCGCCGTTTCGACGGCAGCAATTCGAAGGGCATCGATATTTCGGCGGCAGCGGGCACGCCCGTGATCGCCGCGGCGCCCGGCACGGTGGTCTACGCCGGCAATGGTTTGCGCGGCTACGGCAATCTGCTGATTCTGAAACACAACGCCGAGTATCTGACCGCCTATGCGCACAACCGTGTGCTGCTGGTGAAGGAAGGCCAATCGGTCACGCGCGGCGAGAAAATTGCCGAGATGGGCGACACCGATACCGACCGTGTCATGCTGCATTTCGAGTTGCGCTATCAGGGCCGCTCGATCGACCCGTCTCGGGCCCTGCCGCCTCGCTAGAGGGCGGACGCAAGCGCGGGCTGGCGGACGGTTTCGCCAGTCCCGATCCGGACTGTGCCGATCATGTATGCGCCTCTGGCGCTCAACACGCCGCGTCTGGCACGCGCCGTGCAATGCGGCCGGGGGAACCCGGCGTGCTATAAAACGCCCAATCAGGACACGACGTGGCCTCGCTTCACGTCTTTTTCGGTCATTTGTAAGGAACCTCTATGAAGAGCGCATTTGCGTCCGTCGCGACGGCTGCGGCGATCGGTCTCGGCGTGCTGACGCTCGGCGGCCTCGGCGGCTGCTCCAGCACCACCACCATGACCTACCTGCCGAGCGGCGACACCGGCTTTGCAATCAATTGCAGCGGCAGCGACGCAAGCTCGAGCTGGGCCGAGTGCTACAAACGCGCGGGTGAAGTCTGCGGCAACTACGGCTACGACGTCGTTTCGAAAGATGTCGACAACGGCGCGACCTCGGGCGGAACGGTGGGCGGTATTTTTGGCGCGAACGTGAAAAATCGCTCGATGGTGGTTCGCTGCAAGCAATAACGACAACCCACGACAACCCACGACAACGCACGGCAACGCGCCAGCCGCCACGCGGGCGGCCGCTGCGATTAGCGGCGGCACCAGCGTCCTGAGCGCGGGTCGATGCGCGCGGCGAAGGCGACCAGCACGCCGAGCGCGATCGGCCAGATGCCAAGAAAGATGAGTAGCGCGGTCATACTCAGGAAAGGAAAAGTAAGGTTTCATGATCCGCCCCAGATATGAATCCGCAGTGACCCGCACATGAATCCGACGAAAAAAAAGCCCGGCACGAGGCCGGGCTAACGGGGGTTCGGCGCATATCGGCAAAGGACCGGTTCACCATGCGCCAGAACGAAATCTAACAACCCGCTTTTACAAGCGCAATATATTAATTGCGCATGCAATGTGATACGGCGTACGGATTCCGCGCTACGTGAACTAAACAAGTCGGAAATAAACAGGCTTAATACGCCCAGCGTTTCAACTGAAACGCCAGCAGTGCCGGGCCGTAAAGCCCACGCAAAACTCTCGGATTGCCCGGCGCACCGCGCGGCGCTGGAATCCGCCTGAACCGGCCTGCTAAAAGGCTGAAGAAAGGCCACTGGCGGATTTCGGCTAATCCATTCAGCATATTTCGGACGCTTTGCGTCTTGCGTAGCTTTAGTGCGCCAACGCACTCTTTCTGACAATCAATGAAAATCGGGAGGACATTCACCGCCTCAATAAATCAGCTGATTTCCTCACCACACATTCGCGAATGGCGAATATATAGAGATCGGTTAATCCACCGACAATTGCGATGCCCAAAATCGACTCACATTAATGAGTCGATCAAACAAATCATAAGTAGCGGCATCGAATCGTTCAAGCTGGCCGAATGGCTAAAATCGGCCGGCTGGAGTTCCGTGCCTACATGACGCGCAAGCCCAGTTCGGTGACGAGCACGGCCGCCTGGGCATGCGAGATCGTCGCGCCCTTGAAGAGCGCTGCGTCGACGAGCCGCATGCCGCTCAGGTCGGCTTCGCGCAAGTCCGCGCCGTCGAAGCGCGCGCCCTTCAGATGCGCGTCCTTCAGGCTGCCGCCGTCGAAAATCGCTTCGCGGAAATCGACCCCGGCGAGATCGGCGTCGGAGAAATCAAGCTGATGCAGGGTGGCTTTGCGAAACGACAGGCCGCGCAAGTGCGCGCCGACAAGCAGGGTTTCGACGAAGCTCAAGCCGAGCGCCGCGCACGCTTCAAAATTGGCGCCGGTCAGCTTGCAGCTGTGAAACGACGCGGAAGCGAGCTTGGCGCGCCGCCAACTGGTGTTGTTCAGGTCACTCGACTGAAACTGCGCGTCGACCAGATCGGCTGACGCGAAATCCGCCTCGCGGCCGCGGCAACGGACCCAGCGGGTATGCGAGAGCGTCGCGCCGAAAAACGAGGTTTCGACGATCGTGCAGCGATGAAACTCGGCGCCGCGCAGGTCGAGTCGTGACAGATCCACGCCTTCGAAATCGCAGCCGGTGAAATGAAGCGGCGTCTTGTTGCCGGCGCCGCTCGCCGCGATGAGTTGCTCGACCTCGGCACGCGTGAGCGTCGCGTCGGTCACGATATGCGCTTGCGCGCCCGCAGCCGGCGCCGTTGAATCCAGTGACATGAAGGTTAGAATCGATTTCGAAAGACCGTTAGCCTACCGGAACGCGGGGCCCGCTGGCGGCCCGCACCGATGGTTTATAGTATCGACCCCGTCAAATCCCGCTTACGATGACTTCCAACGACGCCACCCATAGCCCGCTGTACGCCAAGCTGCTCGCCGAAACCGCCAAGATCGGCTGGCCCGAACTCGAACGCTTTTTTGCGCGCGGCATGCTGCTGCGCGTCGTGCGCGACCTCGACCTGGTCAGCGTTGCCGAAGCCATCGCCAGCGACGACACCGCGCAGGTGACGCAATGGCTGTCCGCGGGCCTCGTCGAGCGCGTGCAGGCGGAAACCGCCGCCGACTTCGCCGCGCGCGACCCGGACCTCTGGGCGGTGGTCGTCTCGCCTTGGGTGTGCGTGCAGGAACGCAATTGAGCAATGCCGCGCGCGGCGCGGACCCGTCGGCAGCAGCGCCCGCCGTTCCCATCCACTGGCACCGCCGGGTGCTGGCGCTGGCGTTTCCCATTGTCCTTGCGAATCTGACGCAGCCGATTCTCGGTGCGGTCGACACCGCTGTCGCCGGCCATCTGGACGGCGCGTCGTATCTCGGCGGCGTGGCGCTCGGCGGGCTCTTTTTCAACTTCGTGTTCTGGGGTTTCGGCTTCCTGCGCATGGGCACCACGGGTCTGGTCGCGCAATCGCACGGCGCGAACGACTCCGCCGAACTGCGCAACAACGTCGTGCGCGCGCTGTTGCTGGCAGCCGCGATCGGCGCCACGGTGCTGGCGCTGCAATTGCCGCTGATCGACTACGCCTTACGCGTGATCGGCGGCAGCGACGCGGTGCAACGCAATGCCCGGCTCTATTGCCACGCGCGTATCTGGGCCGCCCCGCTCGCGCTGGGCAATTACGTGGTGCTCGGCTGGCTGCTCGGCACGCAGCAGGTGCGGCTCGCGTTGCTCTCGCAGGTGTTTATCAACGGCGTGAACATCGCGGCCGTGCTGTTGTACGTGTATGTGTTCGATTGGGGCGTAGCGGGCATCGGCGCGGCCACGGCCACTGCCGACGCACTCGGCTTCGTGCTCGGCGCCGCGCTGTTATGGCACGGCAGGCCGCGCGGCCTGCCCGCGCTGAACCGCGCCGCCCTGTTCGACGCGGCTGCACTCAAGCGGCTGGTGGTGCTCAATCGCGACATCTTCGTGCGCACCTTGTGCCTGCTCTCGTCGTTCGGCTGGTTTGCCCATCTGGGCGCGCGGCAAGGCGACACCACACTCGCCGCCAACGCGCTGCTGCTCAATTTTCAGACCTTCATGGCTTACGGGCTCGACGGCTTTGCGCACGCCGCGGAGGCGCTGGTCGGCGCGGCGATCGGCGCGCGCGACCGCCATGCATTCACGCAGGCGATCAAGGTGACGGCGCTGTGGTCGACCCTCGGCGCTCTGGGGTTCTCGCTGGTGTATTGGGGCGCGGGCTCGTGGATCGTCGAACGTCTGACCAATCAGGCCGCGGTGCGGGCCACCGCCGAGATGTATCTGCCGTGGGCGGCGCTCTCGCCGGTGGTTTCCGTGTGGGGCTTTCTGCTCGACGGGGTATTCATCGGCGCAACACGCACGCGCGAACTCATGATGTCGATGGTGGTGTCGTTCACGCTGTTCGTGGCGGCGTCGTGGGCCTTGCTGGCGCTCTACGGCAATCACGGTTTGTGGGCCGCGATGCTGCTCTTCATGGCGCTGCGCGGCCTCACGCTCGGTCGGTATGTGCCGGGCGTCGTGCGCGGCATGGCGGGTGCGACGGGGTAGGTGGCGTGGTGCCGTGCTGGCGTGGTGGCTTGCTGCTTGATCGGCTTGATCGGCTTGAACGGCTTGAACGGCTTGAACGGCTTGAACGGCTCAAAGAGCCTAAGCGGCTTGCCCCAACTGGCCAGCTTAAGCCCCACTCATTTCGCATCGCGGTAGCCGGTTACGGCTTGAAACAAGCGCACACATATCCGCCGCCACGCGCGCCCTAGAATGACTCCAGCCCGCGCATTCCGCGCGAACAGTCTGCGCGGGTCAGAGGCGCCGGCGTGCCCGCGCCGGTGCTTCGCCTCCGCTATTCATCCCCCGCCTCCTCTTTGCCGATTTCGTGTTCCGTCGACGCTCAAGGCGCGACCGGTGCAGGCACCATCGTAGGCGGCCGGGTGTCGGTGGGCACGCCGTGATAGTCGGCGGGATCTTGCGGCGGCGGACCGCCGTGACGGCCGGACGGATTATTCGCACAGCCGGCAACGCCGGCAATCAGCAGCAACGCAAGCATCGGAACGCGGATCATAAACAGGTGGTCTCTCGAAGCAGAATGCAGAATAAAAAAGCAGCAGCCGGCCGGTAGTCCGGCAAGCGCGAGCGCCGAGAGTCTAACCGCAAAGCGCCTTTAACGACGCCGCGGCAAACAGCGTGTGCCTGCCATTTTGTCGCGCGTGACCTACTATAAAGTCACCGCCGCATGTCATAGGAGGCTGCCATGGACGCTGAAACGATCGCGGGTCTGACCGGACTCGCCATAGGCCTGCTCGTGCTACTCGCCTTGTCGATTTTCGAAGCGAGAACGTATCGGCGCGAACACGACGGCGAAGGCATGGTGCATCACTGGCTGACTCATCAGCACATGCCGCATTGGATGCGTCGCCGGCACT
Organism: Paraburkholderia sp. RL17-380-BIE-A; assembly: GCF_046028085.1. NCBI lineage: Bacteria > Pseudomonadati > Pseudomonadota > Betaproteobacteria > Burkholderiales > Burkholderiaceae > Paraburkholderia > Paraburkholderia sp. RL17-380-BIE-A. The sequence continues at coordinate 141,478 of NZ_JARESQ010000014.1, read as the reverse complement.
GAACGGAAACCGGCTGACGAATGACGACGCCCGCAATGGTCTTGCTGTTGCGGCGGGTTTCAATCAAGCCTGCGCGCAGCAGATAAGCGCGGCGGCTACACACTGACGCATTGACCCATTGCGTGACCCATTGCGCGGTAACGGCGGCAACGCATCCGCCCGGGCCGCGCGAATCTTTCCTGCCTGCCACTCCCCACGCACGTTGCGCTCTCGTGACGCACGGCACCCGAGCGCCGTTCCGCGCTCGCTCGTCGCTACAACCCGCTCAGGCACACGCCTTGCTGCTCTCCAGTCTGCAAGCAGCGCGCAGATCGCGCGCGGAATGTCCCGGCGTGAATGCGCCGAACCAATCAGACTAACTGGCCGAGGCCAGACAGGGAGAACCAGAATGACCATCGGAACCATACTGCTTATCGTGCTCATCCTCCTGCTGATCGGCGCGCTGCCGAGTTGGCCGTATAGCAGCGGCTGGGGCTACCGGCCGACCGGACTCGTGGGCGTCGTACTGATCATCGTGATCGTGTTGCTGCTGATGGGACGCATATAAACGCGGCCGCATCGCGTTTCTGAGCGATTGTTTTCGGTCCGGCGCAAATCGTGATTGACTCTGGCACCCAATGCCACGTAGAATCTCGGATTCGTCGGAGCGTAGCGCAGCCTGGTAGCGCATCTGATTTGGGATCAGAGGGTCGAAGGTTCGAATCCTTTCGCTCCGACCACGAAAAGCAACACGAAACCCGCGTAGCCTCCGGCTTCGCGGGTTTTTGCTTTTTGGCGTTCGCGTCGCGACAAACGAAGCAACGGCTCACGCGCACCACACCGCGACGACTTGCCGCAACGCTGATACGGTCTGCCCCGATCGCCTTGCGGATTCACGAGCCCGCATGCGACAGTGATCAAAACGTGCGCGTGCCTCATCAGGCACAAGCGCCGCAACCAGAGTCAAGGAGACACGCATGGATCTGATTCTCTGGCGTCACGCCGAAGCCGAAGACATCGCCACGACCGACCTCGCGCGAGCGCTCACCACCCGAGGCCGCAAGCAGGCGCAAAACGTCGCCAAGTGGCTGCGTACCCGGCTGCCCGATGACGCCGTGGTGCTCGCGAGTCCTGCCGTGCGCACCATCCAGACCGCCGAGACCTTGAGCGATCAATATCGCGTGCTGCACGAACTCGCGCCCAACGCGAGCGCGGACGACGTGCTCGAGGCGGCCGGCTGGCCCAAAGGCGTCGCGCAGACGGTGGTGATTGTCGGCCATCAACCCACGCTAGGCCACGTGGCCGCGCGTCTGCTTGGCAATAGCGAAGCAAGCTGGCCGCTCAAGAAAGCCGGCGTATGGTGGATTGCGAGCCGCGAGCGCGACGGCGACGACCACGCCGTGTTGCGCGCCGCAATGAGTCCCGATCTGGTCTGATTCGGTTCGGCGGGCCCGCGTCCTTAAAAAACCCCACGCGGTTCGGCGAGCCCGCGCCCATAAAAACCCACACGCGGTTCGCGACCCTCGCCGCGCCGCCCGTATCGATCACACGCTTGCCCCACTTCGCCGGGGTTGAATCGTCCCTGCGCTCGAACCGCTCCCACACTTCGCCCCGCTGCCCGGCTTTGGCGCGGGAGCAACACTCGCCCGACGCACCCACAACATTACAAGCCGCGCGCCCACAGCTTACGGGCAGTCATCCAATCGTCATGGCTTTGCCATGCGAGCGTCACCAGGCGTTACTACATTGGCGAAAAAAGAATTCTCCCTTTTTTCGACCAGGACCCCCAATGCGAGAACTGCCGACGCCTACCCTGCCCCTCGCTTCGATCTTCGAGTCGCGCCGCCTGCCGCGCGCCGAGGAGACGGTCACCGCCCAGCATCGTTTGCAGGTGACGTGGGCGCGCACCGACGAGGAACTGCGCGAAGCCCAGCGTCTGCGCTACCGCGTGTTCGCCGACGAAATGGGCGCACGTCTGACGGGCCCCGCGGGTCTCGACGTCGATTCATTCGACGCCTACTGCGATCACCTGCTGGTGCGCGATCTCGACACGTTGAAAGTGGTCGGCACGTATCGCGCCTTGCCGCCGCATCAGGCCGCGCGCATTGGCCGTCTGTATGCGGAAAGCGAATTCGATGTGTCGCGCCTGACGCACCTGCGCGCCAAGATGGTCGAAGTGGGCCGCTCGTGCGTGCATCCCGACTATCGCAGCGGCTCGGTCATCATGTCGCTGTGGGCGGGGCTTGCCGCCTACATGAAGCACAACGGCTACGAGACGATGCTCGGCTGCGCGAGCGTGGCGATGGTCGACGGTGGCCACTACGCGGCGAATCTGTATTGCTCGCTGCGCGACAACGCGCTGACCGCGCCGGAATATCGCGCGTTCCCGCATACGCCGCTGCCGGTCGATGAATTGCAAACGGGTGCCGAAGTGGCGCCGCCGCCGCTGGTGAAGGGCTATCTGCGCCTCGGCGCCAAGATTTGCGGCGCACCGGCATGGGATCCCGACTTCAATACCGCGGACTTTCTGACACTGTTCCGTTTGTCCGATATCAATGCACGTTACGCTCGCCATTTCCTCGGCGATGCGCTGCCGCGCTAAGCGGACTCGCTCACGTGACGCGCCTTGATGCGCGTCGGCGAAACGAACGGCCGTAAAAAAAGCCCGGCGACATGCCGGGCTTTCTCATTCATGCACGGGCTCGAACGTTCAATCGTCCGTATAGACCACGCGATACGGCAAACCGACCTTCTCCCACTCCGCAGCTTCCTGGATCAGGCTGTAGTCGGTGAGCGGATTGTTGGCCACCCACTCGTTCGGCAAACGCACCTCATAACCGCCGTTGACTTGCGCCACCGAAATTCCCGGCAAGCCGACATCCGCACGCCGACGGCACAGCAGCGCCGCGAGGCGCAGACAGAACAACAGCGGCCACTCCACTTCGCGCGTTTGAGACAGCTTGCCGAGTTTGCCCGCGTGACCGAGCACGAGCGCGGCGAGCCGCGCCTGGTCGGTGCGCGAAAAGCCCGGCATGTCCGCGTTGCTGGCGATATAGGCCGAATGCTTGTGATACGCGCTGTGCGAGATCGACAGGCCGATTTCGTGCAGCGCTGCCGCCCAGCCAAGAAACATGCGGTTTTCCGCACGGCGTTCTTCGTCGGGTTCCGCGAACTGGTCGTAAAAGCGTACCGCGAGTTCGCCGATGCGCCCCGCCTGCGCCCGATCCACGCCGTAGCGGCGCATGAAGCCCTCCACCGTCACCGTGCGCATGTCCTCGTGCTGCGAACGGCCCAGCAGGTCGTACAGCACGCCGAGACGCAGCGCGCCGTCCGTGGTGTCGACGTAATCGACGCCGAGTTCGTCGAACACCGCGATCATGATCGACAGGCCACCGGCCAGCACCGGAACCCGATCGCCCTTCAAAGCGACGAGCTTAAGCCGATTAACGTTCTCCGCCTTGATGAGCGCGCGCTTGAGCCGTTCAAGCCCGCCGCGCGAGATGCCGTGCGTGATGCCCGGATCGTTGAAACCATTCGCTTCGACCAGTTCGGCCAACGCGCGTGCGGTGCCCGACGAGCCGATCGCCTGTTCCCAGCCGGTTTTCTTGTACTCGGCGGAAATGATCTGGATTTCGCGCCCCGCGGCGAGTTCGGCCTGGCGCATGGTGTATTCGTCGACGTTGCCGGCCGGGAAGAACGCACGGCTATGGCTCACGCAGCCGATATACAGGCTCTCCATCTTGATCGGCGTGTAATGCGAGCCGATGATGAATTCCGTCGAGCCGCCGCCAATGTCGACCACCAGACGTTTGCCCGGGCTCGCAGGCACGGAGTGTGCAGCGCCTGCGTAGATCAGGCGCGCTTCTTCGCGCCCGGCGATCACTTCGATCGGAAAACCCAGCGCAGCTTGTGCCTCACCGAGAAATTCACCGGCATTCTTGGCGATGCGCAACGTATTGGTGGCGACAGCACGCACATGATCGGGATGAAAGTCGCGAAGACGCTCGCCGAAACGCTTGAGCGCGTCCCATCCCCGCACCTGCGAAGCGCGATCGAGCATCTTGTCGCGCGACAGGCCGGCCGCGAGGCGAACCGGTTCTCGCAACGCGTCGACCTGATAAATCTGGCTGCCTGCGTCGGTTTCCTCGACCCGGCCGACGATCAGCCGGAAGCTGTTCGAGCCGAGATCGACGGCAGCGAGGAGTTGTGGCGTAGTGACCATCGAGTAAGCGGACTCCATGCGCGCGAGCGTGGCGGCGGAAGATGCGTGGGGAGCCGGTCGTCCACCCGGTGCCTTAGGCGCCTTCTGGCCAGCCGCGCTGTTCAAAGACGCCATTCTAAGCGTACCGGACCTCACGATGTCACCTCGCAGCGTTGGGGGAAACTATGCTCCCATATGAACTGCGTCATATTGACGACACGCAGCGAATCCGGCGTAAAATTTAAAAGATCGAGAATGTCATAACAACGTCATCATACTGTGAGAATTTCCGAGCGTCTTTCCGCCTCCCTTCCTGACATTCCATTCTCGCTGCCGATGTCCATCCGCTACCCCTTATTGAATCGCGAGCTGGGCATTCTGGGTTTCAACGAGCGTGTGTTGGCACAAGCTGCCGACCCAGCCGTCCCTTTGCTCGAACGCCTGCGCTTCATCTGCATCACCAGTAGCAATCTCGACGAATTCTTCGAAGTCCGCATGGCCGGACTGCAGGAGCAGATGCGCGACAACCCGGGCGGACTGTCGCCGGACGGCATGTCGCTGCAGCACGTCTATGACCTCGTGGTCGAACGCGCGCAGAAGCTCGTGCATCGTCAATACACCATGCTGCACGACACGGTGCTCACCGCGCTCGAAGCGGAAGGCATCTATTTTCACGGCACCGAAGCGTGGAACGAAGCGCAGACCGAATGGGCGCGCAACTACTTCTTCGACGAACTGTTGCCGGTGCTCACGCCAATCGGCCTCGATCCCGCGCACCCGTTTCCGCGCGTGCTCAACAAGAGCCTGAACTTTGTCGTCGAACTGGAGGGCAAGGACGCCTTCGGCCGTCAGGCGATGATGGGCATCGTGCAGGCGCCGCGCGCGCTGCCGCGCCTCGTGCGCATGCCGCAGGAGCTATCCGGCTACCCGCATGGCTTCGTGCTGCTCAGCTCGCTGTTGCAACGCTTTGTCGGCGAGCTGTTTCCGAACCTCGTCGTGCGCAGTTGCAATCAGTTTCGCATCACGCGCAATAGCGAACTGTTCGTCGACGAAGACGAAATCACCAATCTGCGTGTCGCGCTGCAGGGTGAATTGCCGGCGCGGCATCTGGGCAACGCGGTGCGGCTCGAAGTGTCGGCAGACACGCCCTCGCACGTGGTGCGGCGCCTGCTCGATGAAAGCAGCCTCTCCAACAAGGATTGCTATTACGCCGACGGCCCCGTCAATCTGGTGCGGTTGATGCAATTGCCGGAGATGGTGGACCGCCCCGATCTGAAGTTCGTGCCGCACATTCCCGCGATTCCGCCGCAGATCGCCAACAGCACCAGCATGTTCGACGTGATCGATCAGGGCGACGTGCTGCTGCACCACCCATACGAAAGTTTTCAGCCGGTGCTCGAACTGTTGCTGCAGGCGGCCAAAGATCCGAACGTGATGGCCATCAAGCAGACCATCTATCGCACCGGCACCGATTCGCCGCTGATGGACGCGCTCATGCAAGCCGCGCGCAACGGCAAGGAAGTGACGGTGGTGGTCGAACTGCTCGCGCGCTTCGACGAAGAAACCAACATTAACTGGGCCTCGCAGCTCGAAGCGGTCGGCGCGCACGTCGTGTATGGCGTAGTGGGCCACAAGTGCCACGCGAAGATGATGCTGATCGTGCGGCGCGTGTCGGTGGGCGGCAAGACTACGCTCAAGCGTTACGTCCACCTCGGCACCGGCAACTATCATCCGCGTACGGCGCGTCTGTACACCGACTTCGGCCTCATGACCGCCGACCAGAAAATCTGCGAAGACGTGCATCACGTGTTCCAGCAGTTGACCGGCATTGGCGGTGAATTGAAGCTGCACGAGTTGTGGCAATCGCCGTTCACGCTGCATCCGAAACTGGTCGAGGCGATTCGCGCTGAAGCCGAGCATGCGCGCGCCGGCAGGAAAGCGCGCATCGTCGCGAAGATGAACGCGCTGCTCGAACCCACGGTGATTGCCGAGTTGTACGAAGCAGCGCAAGCCGGCGTCAAGATCGATCTGATCGTGCGTGGCGTGTGTTCGTTGCAGCCAGGTGTGGCGGGCCTTTCGGAGAACATCACCGTGCGCTCGATCGTCGGGCGCTTTCTCGAACATCACCGCATCTTCTACTTCTACGACGGTGGCAAGGAACAGGTGTATCTGTCGAGCGCCGACTGGATGGACCGCAACTTCTTCCGGCGCGTGGAAGTCGCGTTTCCGATCAACAACCGGCGTCTTAAGCGGCGCGTGATCGCCGAAGGTCTGTCGGCGTTTCTCGGCGACAATCAATCCGCGTGGCTGATGCAAAGCGACGGCCATTATCGGCGCCGTCGGCCGGGCAAGTCTTCGCGCAACGCGCAGATGAGTCTGCTGGGGAAATTCTGTTCGTGACGGGTGCGCTCGCTCCCGCGGGCCAGTAACAACGCTCGTCACGCGCCGTCGAATAAGGTTCTTCTCACTTTGGAAAGAGGCTTTCCCGGCGGCGGGCAACGTTTTGCATCACATCACCCGCATGCGGCAGTTCGGGGCGGAGTCGATATCCGCTCATATTCTGAGTCGATTAGGCATTCAATCGACTCACGGTGGCTCACGCGAACATCCCGAGCCAATGCAAACGATGCGTTAACCTCAAACCGGCGCCGGTTGCCGACGCGCCGTGCGATACACCGGAAAGCGCACCGTGAACGTACTGCCACGCCCCTCTTCGCTCTTCACATCGAGCTGTGCATCGTGACGTTGCAGCACGTGCTTGACGATCGCGAGACCGAGGCCCGTGCCGCCGGTGTCGCGTGAACGGCTGCGATCCACGCGATAGAAGCGCTCGGTCAGCCGCGGAATGTCCGCGGCGGGAATGCCCAAACCACTGTCCGTCACGGAAAACACCGCATTGCCGCCTTGCGCGTGCCAGGACACCTTGATCGCACCACCGTCCGGCGTGTAGCGGATCGCGTTCGTGACGAGATTGCCGAACGCGCTGAGAATTTCCGTTTCGACGCCGGTGACGGTGAGCCCTTCATCGGCATCGAACACGATCTTGTGATGATCGCTCGACAGGCTTTGCGCGTCGTCACGCAAATGCCGCAACACCGCGCGCATGTCGATCATCTGATCGCTCGGCGGCTTGTTGTCACCCTCGAGTTTGGCGAGCACCAACAGGTCGCTGACGATATGGCGCATGCGCGAAGCCTGTTGCTCCATCAGCTCGAGATAGCGCGAACGTTCAGCTTCGCTCAACGGCAACTCGCGCATGGTCTCCAGAAAGCCCGAGAGCACCGTGAGTGGCGTCTTCAGCTCATGCGACACATTGGCGACGAAATCGCGCCGCATCGCATCGGTCCGTTCGAGTTCGGTGATGTCTTGCGAGAGCACCAGCTTGCGGTTTTCGCCGTACGGAAAGACCTGTACCGACAGCACGTTTTGACGCTTGTCACCCATGCCGCGCATGATCAGCATCTCTTCGTACCGGTGCGAATTCAGGTAACGCACAAAGTCCGGCTGACGCACCAGATGCGTGATGTGCTGACGCAGATCGCGTTTCGCGTCCAGGCCGAAATGGAGTTCGGAGATCGCGTTGCACCACTCGATCTGATCATGATCGTCGAGCATCGCCACGCCGTTCGGCGAAGCCTGGATGGCCTGGATGAAACGCGAATGCTGCTGCTCGACCTGGCGCACCTGGGCGTGCCAGCGCTTCGCGAGCTTGTGCAAACGGTAGTAGATTTCGCCCCAGATGCCGGGGGCGCTAGGCACTTCGCCGTACACCGGCGCGTCGAGCAAACGCCACAGACGCTGCTTATGGAAGGTGCTGAAAATGCTCTGCGCGAGCAACATGACGATCGCGAGGACGAGCGCTGTCTTGACGTTCACCAGTGCGCCGACCACCACGCACAGAACAGCCAGCAGCACGACCGACACGATGGAGCGCGCCCAGATGATGTTCATGGTCTAGCGATCGAAGAAAAAAGCCTATGCGCCGGAATCGGAATCGCGGCGCCTAACGTAGCGAAGAGTGACGACGAGCAGCAAAGATCACATACCTGATGCAGGCGGCCCAAAGCCGCCAGCGCAAGCGTCAGGCGCTCTTCGCGAGCCGGTAGCCGCTGCCGCGCACCGTCTCAATCATAGCATCGCACCCGGCCGGCTTGAGGGCCGCACGCAGGCGTTTGATATGCACGTCGACCGTGCGCTCTTCGACGAACACGTGATCGCCCCACACCTGATCGAGCAATTGCGTGCGGCTGTGCACGCGCTCCGGGTGCGTCATGAAGAAGTGCAGCAGACGGAATTCGGTCGGGCCGAGATCGAGCTTGATCTCGCTGCCTTCCGCTGCAGCGGCCACGCGGTGCGTCGCCGGATCGAGCTTGAGACCGTTGATCGCGACCACGTCTTCGGTCAGCTGCGGCGCGCGACGGCGCAACACCGCCTTGATGCGCGCCATCAATTCTTTCGGTGAGAACGGCTTGGTGACGTAGTCGTCGGCGCCGATTTCGAGGCCGAGCACCTTGTCCTGCTCGTCGCCACGCGCGGTCAGCATGATGATCGGGATATGCTTCGTGCGCTCGTTGTTGCGCAGATCACGCGCGAACGCAATGCCCGATTTTCCCGGCAACATCCAGTCGAGCAGCACGAGGTCGGGCAGTACGTCGCTGATCAGGTTTTGCGCCTGCTCCGCGTTGTACGCGCGAATCGGGCAGTGTCCGGCGTGTTGAAGATTGACCGAAATCAGTTCGGAAATGGCGGGCTCATCTTCAATGACGAGAATGCTGCTGGGCATCGGCACCTCTGGTCCTTATGTCTGGATTAACTGAGTGCTTCGCGTTCGAGCGCGTCGCGCGACTTGTGCCGCACGTCGGTGCCCTTCACGATGTAAATGATGAATTCCGCGATGTTCTTCGCGTGGTCGCCGATCCGCTCGATCGCCTTGGCGATGAAGAGGAAATCGAGGCCCACCGAAATCGAACGCGGATCTTCCGTCATATACGAAATCAGCTTGCGCACGAACGCGCGGAATTCTTCGTCGATCGCTTTGTCGTCGCGCACGATCTGCGCGGCGGCCACCGTGTCGAGGCGCGCGAACGCATCCAATGCGCGGCGCAGAATCGACACCGCCATTTCGCCCGACAACTTGATCTCGGCGATGTTGATGGTGCGCGAGGCGCCGTCTTCCATCAAACGCTTGGTGCGCTTGGCGATTTTTTCGGCTTCGTCGCCGGCGCGCTCGAGATTCGTGATGGTCTTCGAAATCGCGATCAGGAGGCGCAGATCACGCGCGGCCGGCTGACGGCGCGCGATGATGTTGCTGCACTCTTCGTCGATCTCCACTTCCATCTTGTTCAGGCGCTCTTCCGCGGCGATCACCTGCTCGGCGATGTCGAGATCGAATTCGTTGAGTGCCTGCATGGCCTTGACGATTTGCGATTCGACCAAGCCGCCCATTTCGAGCACCTTGGAGGAGACCAGATTCAGGTCGGCGTCGAACTGGCTGGACAGGTGTTTGTCGGACATGTCGTACTCCCTTGTTTGACTCGGCGATTTAACCGAAGCGGCCAGTGATGTAGTCCTCGGTTTCCTTGCGGACCGGCTTGATGAAGATCTTTTCGGTGTCGCCGAACTCGATCAACTCGCCGAGGTACATATAGGCAGTGTAGTCCGAACAGCGGGCCGCCTGTTGCATGTTGTGCGTGACGATCACCACCGTGTAATCGCTCTTCAATTCAGCGATCAGCTCTTCGATGCGGCCCGTGGAAATCGGGTCGAGCGCGGAGCACGGCTCGTCGAGCAGCAGCACTTCCGGACGGATCGCGATACCGCGCGCAATGCACAGACGTTGCTGCTGGCCGCCCGACAGACCGTAGCCGCTCTGGCCGAGCTTGTCCTTCACTTCGTTCCACAACGCGGCCTTGGTCAGCGCCCATTCCACGCGGTCGTCCATTTCCGAGCGCGGCAGCGTTTCGAACATCTTCACGCCGAACGCGATGTTGTCGTAGATCGACATCGGAAACGGCGTCGGCTTCTGGAAGACCATGCCGATCCGTGCGCGCAGCAGCGAGATATCGCGCTTCGTGGTCAGCAGGTTTTCGCCGTCCATCAGGATCTCCCCCTCGGCGCGCTGCTCCGGATAGAGCGCGTACATCTTGTTGAGCGTGCGCAGCAACGTGGACTTACCGCAGCCCGACGGACCGATGAACGCGGTCACCTTGCCTTCCGGGATTTGCAGGTTGATGTTCTTCAGCGCGTGATACTTGCCGTAGAAGAAGTTCAGGTCGTTGATCTCGATCTTCGGGCGCGACGGCGCTTGCGATTGGCCGCTTTGGGCGGGGTCGAAACCGGCGGGCGCCGTGGAGCGCTCGATCGGATTGAGTTGAGTTTCTGCCATATTCATCGGATTACACTCCGCCCTTACTTGTTCGTGAAGATCGTGCGCGCGAGGATGTTCAGTCCCAGCACCGCGAGCGTGATCAGGAAGACGCCGGCCCACGCAAGCGATTGCCATTGCGCGAACGGGCTCATCGCAAACTTGTAGATCGTGACCGGCAGGTTCGCGACCGGCTGGCCCATGTCCATCGAGAAGAACTGATTTGACAACGCCGTGAAGAGCAGCGGCGCGGTTTCGCCTGCGATACGCGCCACGCCGAGCAACACACCGGTGACGATACCGGCGATGGAAGCCTTCAGCGTGATCGACAGCACCATCTTCCACTTCGGCGTGCCGAGTGCGAAGGCGGCCTCACGCAGCGCATTCGGCACGAGTTTCAGCATGTTTTCCGTGGTGCGGATCACAATTGGAATCTGCAGCAAGGCGAGTGCGAACACACCGGCCCAGCCACTGAAGTGGCCCATCTTCGCGACGACGAGCGCATACACGAACAGACCCACCACGATCGAAGGCGCCGACAACAGAATGTCGTTGATAAAACGCGTGATGCTCGCGAGCCAGCCCTTCTGCCCATATTCGGCGAGATAGACGCCCGCCAGAATGCCGATCGGCGTGCCGACGAAAGTGGCGAGCCCGACCAGCATCAAACTGCCGACGATCGCGTTGGCAAGACCACCGCCATCGGTATTCGGCGGCGGCGTGGATTGCGTGAACAGTTCCACCGACAAGCCGCCAACACCCAGGCGCAAGGTCGTGTACAGAATCCAGATCAGCCACACGAGGCCGAACGCCATCGCGGCGAGCGACATGGTCAGCGCGATCGCGTTCTTCATGCGGCGGCGGCCTTGCAGACGCACGCGCATGGCTTCGAGCGCGGCGGCGTCGGTCGAACCCGGCATATTCAAAGTGGGCTGGCTCATTTCGCGCCCTCCCCTTTTTCGAGGCGAAGCAGCATGACTTTGGAGATCGCCAGCACGATGAAAGTGATCACGAACAGAATGAGGCCGAGCTCCATCAACGCCGACGTATGCAGGCCCGGATCCGCTTCGGCGAATTCGTTGGCGAGCGCCGACGTAATGCTGTTGCCCGGCGAAAAGAGTGAGACGTTATCGAGCAGATTGGTGTTGCCGATCACGAACGTGACCGCCATGGTCTCGCCGAGCGCGCGGCCGAGACCCAGCATGACGCCGCCGATCACGCCGCTCTTCGTAAAGGGCAGCACGATCTTCCACATCACTTCCCACGTCGTGCAGCCGATGCCGTACGCCGACTCTTTCAGCAACACCGGCGTGACTTCGAACACGTCGCGCATCACCGAGGCGATGTACGGAATGATCATGATCGCGAGAATCACGCCCGCGCACAAAATGCCGATGCCGATCGGCGCGCCCTGAAACAGCGCACCGACCACCGGAATGCCGCCGAGCACCACGCCGAGCGGTTTTTCGAAGTACGTCGCGAAGATCGGCGCGAACACCAGCAGGCCCCACATGCCGTACACGATCGACGGAATCGCGGCGAGCAGTTCGATCGCGATACCAAGCGGCCGGCGCAGCCACGCGGGCGCGAGTTCGGTCAGGAAAAGCGCGATGCCGAAGCTCACAGGCACCGCGATGATGAGTGCAATGATCGAGGTGGCGATCGTGCCGTAGATCGGCACCAGTGCGCCAAATTGCTTGCTGGGTGGATCCCAGTCGGCGGTCCACAGGAAGCTGAGACCGAACTGCCTGATCGACGGCATGGACGCGACGATCAGCGAAACAATGATGCCGCCGAGCAGCAACAAGGTGATGACGGCGGCGAGGCGCGCGAGACCGCCGAAGATCACGTCGCCGGCACGGCCAGGCGCTTTCTGCTGCGATGCGCTGCCGGGCGGGGTCGACCTGCTCGCGCCGGACGCTAATTGGATATCGGACATGAGAGCCTGATGGATCTGTTTCCAGTTGCCGTATGACACGTGTCGTGCGGCCGGTAATGCCGAGGGTTAAAGCCATTGGCCGTCCTCACATGAGGACGGCCAACGTGTTACGTACTGCTGATGCTGACCGCCTGACTTACTCGGCGATTGCCTTGCCCGAAGCGTCCTTCACCTTTGCCTTCCATTGCGTGCGGATTTCCGCCACGACCGAATCCGGCAGCGAGATGTAATCCAGATCGTTCGCAGCTTGCGTGCCGTTCTTGAATGCCCAGTCGAAGAACTTCAGCGTTTCCGTTCCTTGCGCCGGCTTGTCCTGCGCCGTGTGCAACAGCACGAACGTCGCGCCGACGATCGGCCATGCGTTCTTGCCCGGCTCGTTCGTCAGGATCTGGTAGAACGACTTCGACCAGTCCGCGCCTGCTGCCGCTGCCTTGAAGGTGTCCGTTTTCGGCTCGACCACCGTGCCCGACGAGTTCTTCAGCGCGACGTACGTCATGTGGTTCTGCTTCGCATACGCCCATTCCACGTAGCCGATTGCGCCCGGCAGACGTTGCACGAAGGCTGCAACGCCGTCGTTGCCCTTGCCGCCCGTGCCCGTCGGCCAGTTGACCGTCGAACCTTCACCGACCTTCGACTTCCAGTCCGCGTTGACCTTCGACAGATAGTTCGTCCAGATGAAGCTGGTGCCCGAACCATCGGCGCGGCGAACCACGGCGATGTCGGTATCCGGCAGCTTGACCTTCGGGTTCAGTGCAACGATCGCCGGATCGTTCCACTTCTTGATCTTGCCCAGGTAGATGTCGCCGAGCACTTCGCCCGACAGCGTCAGTTCAGCCGGCTTCACGCCCGGCACGTTGACGACCGGCACCACGCCGCCGACCACCGTCGGGAACTGGAACAGGCCTTCCTTGGCGAGTTCGTCGTCCTTCAGCGGAGCGTCCGAACCGGCGAAGTCGACGGTCTTCGCGACGATCTGCTTCACGCCACCCGACGAACCGATACCTTGGTAGTTAACCTTGCCGCCACCGGACTTCTGATAGGCGTCGGCCCACTTCGTGTAAATCGGTGCTGCGAAGGTGCTGCCCGCGCCGGTGATGTCTGCGGCTTGCGCTGCGATCGCGAAAAGCGCGCCAGCGACGCCAGCGAACACGGTTTGCATCAATTTCATGAGACCTCCAAGGTGTGAGCGGTGTGAGCGAGTAACACGAACACCGCGAAGCTTAGGGTCTCTTTGTGACAGTAACGTGACTAACCGTGAAACGGATGTGACAGTGGGATTACTAGGGTGAAAGGCTTTTGGGGTGAGAAATTGCCGGTTTTGCTGAACCGGGCGGCTTCGTTCTACAGATTAGACGAAAAAGATGGGGCGCGAACGTTTGCGCGTGGAAGGCGGGGTGGGGAAAGGTTCAGATATGTGGCCCGCATGATGCAGATTGGTTTGGCGGGTTTGGCGGGTTTGGCGGGTTTGGCGGGTTTGGCGGGTTTGGCGGGTTTGGCGGGTTTGGCGGGTTTGGCGGGTTTGGCGGCGGGACAATATGGCCATGTCCCGCCGCGCTGCCCTACTGACGCGCGCAGCTTACGCCGTAGCCTGCTTCACGGCGCTGGCAATCGATTCCGCATGATGAACCGCGTCGGCGACATTTTCCGCTTCCACCATCACACGCAACACCGGTTCTGTACCGGACGCGCGGATCAGCACGCGGCCGCGGCCGCTCAGCGCGTCTTCGGCCTTGGCAATGGCGCGGCGAATCACGTCGCTGCCCTTCCAGTCCGCGTCGGGCTTCATCCGCACGTTGATCAGCTTTTGCGGGAACAGCGTCACGCCGTCGAGCAAATCAGCGAGTGTCTTGTCGCTGCGCTTCATGGCCGCCAGCACGAGCAACGCGGAGACGATGCCGTCGCCGGTGGAATGGCGGTCGAGCGACAGAATATGGCCGGAGCCTTCGGCCCCGAGCTGCCAACCGTGCTCGCGCAACTGTTCGAGCACGTAACGGTCGCCGACCGCCGCGCGTACGAACTTCACGCCGGCCTTCTGCAACGCGACTTCCACCGCCATGTTCGTCATCAAGGTGCCAACCGCGCCCGCCACCTTGCCCTCGGTCGCAATACGGTCCTTGACGAGGATGTACAGCAACTCATCGCCGTTATAGAGCCGGCCCGCGGCATCGACCACCTGCAGACGGTCGGCGTCGCCGTCGAGCGCGATGCCGAGGTCGGCATGGTTCGCTCGCACGGCGCGCACCAACGCATCCGGCGCGGTCGCACCGACTCCGTCGTTGATGTTGAAGCCGTTCGGCGCAACGCCGATTGGAATCACGTCGGCGCCCAGTTCATGGAAGACGTGCGGCGCGACGTCATACGCGGCGCCGTGCGCGCAGTCGACCACCAGCTTCAGACCGCGCAGGTCGAACGCAGCCGGGAAAGTGCTCTTGCAGAACTCGATGTAGCGGCCCGCCGCGTCGTCCAGACGCCGCGCCTTACCGAGTTGCTCGGATGCCGCACAGTTCAGCGGCTGATCGAGTTGCTCTTCGATCTGCGCTTCCACTTCGTCCGGCAGCTTGTTGCCGTCGGCGGAGAAAAATTTGATGCCGTTGTCGTAGTACGGGTTATGCGACGCGCTGATCACCACGCCCGCGGCCAGCCGCAACGCGCGCGTCAAATAGGCGATGCCGGGGGTCGGCATCGGGCCGGCCAGCATCACGTCCACACCTGCCGCGGAGAAGCCCGCTTCCAGCGCCGCTTCGAGCATATAGCCCGACACCCGCGTGTCTTTGCCGATCAGCACGGTTGGCCGCGTACCCGTCCTCGCCCAGCGGTCCGCGCCCACCAGCACCTTGCCGGCCGCGTAACCGAGCCGCAATACAAATTCCGGCGTGATAGGTCCTTCGCCGACTTTGCCCCGAATGCCGTCCGTTCCGAAATAACGACGTGCCATGTTTTATATTCCTCCTTGGCTTGTGGGCTCAGCCGCGCGCGCGACTGTGATTCGCCGCTTCGCGCATGGCTGCCCAGACTTTCAATGCATCTACTGTTTGCGCGACGTCGTGCACGCGCAGAATCGCAGCGCCCCGTTCAGCGGCGCACACCGCCGCCGCAATACTGCCAGCAACGCGTTCCGGCGCCGGCCGACCCACCACCGCGCCGATCATCGACTTGCGCGACATGCCGGCAAGAATGGGATACGGCGGCTCGGCTCGCGGCGCCGTATCCGGCAGGTGGGCAAGCAGCGCATAATTGTGCTCGACCACGGCCTTGCCGAAGCCGAAACCTGGATCCACGCTGATGCGAGCACGCGCGATGCCAGCCTGTTCAAGCGTTGCGACGCGCTCCTCGAGAAACTCCCGAACGGCACTCACCACGTCATCATAGAGAGGCTCGCCGAGTTGCATGGTCTGCGGCTCACCGAGCATATGCATGACGCACAGGCCGCATTGGCTGTCGCGCACCGCGTCGATTGCGCCGGCCATCCGGAAGCCCCAGATGTCATTGATCAGATCGGCGCCCGCGGCCAATGCGTGGCGCATCACTTCAGGCTTGTATGTGTCGACCGACAGCGGCACATTCGCGCCGCGCAATTGCTCGACGAGAGGGATCACCCGCTCGAGTTCTTCGTCGAGCGGCACTGGCGGCGCACCGGGCCGCGTCGATTCGCCGCCGATGTCGATGATGTCCGCGCCGTCGAGCATCATACGCTCGGCCTGGCGCAACGCATCGCCGCGCATTGCGTATTTGCCGCCGTCGGAAAAAGAATCGGGTGTGACGTTCAGAATGCCCATGACCAACGGGCGTTCAAAGGTCAGCTTGAAACGGCCACACTGCAACGGTTCCGGAACTGGTAAAGCAGAAAATTCGACTTTCGACACGAGGAGATACTTCACGCAAACGAATAAATGCAAAACGGGCCGGTGTGAAAACACACCGGCCCGCACCTTCTAGTGGTCGCCGATCAGGCCGGAGCTGTTGCGCTACCCGGCTTGACCTCGGTACCCGGGCTGCCGCCCGATGAGGCGTCGCTTGCCGACGGCGGCGAGCTCTTCGGCGAGCGCGGCGGACGGCCAGCCATGATGTCGTTGATTTGATCGGCGTCGATCGTTTCCCACTCCATCAGTGCGGCGGTCATTGCCTCGACCTTGTCGCGGTTCTCGTCCAGCAGGCGCTTCGCGAGGTTGTACTGCTCGTCCAGCACACGGCGGATTTCGGCATCGACCTTCTGCTGCGTCGCTTCCGAAATGGTGCGAGTGAAGCCTCGGCCAAACGGCGTCGCGTCGTTTTCGTCGTCGACGTAGACCATTGGTCCGAGCGCATCCGTCATGCCGAAGCGGGCCACCATGGCACGCGCCGTTTGCGTCGCCTTGTTGAAGTCGTCCGACGCGCCGGTGCTGATCAGGTTCAGGAACAACTCTTCCGCAACGCGGCCACCGAACAGGATCGCGAGACGATCCAGCAGGTAGTCCTTCGAATACGTTTCGTTGTCATGCTCCGGCAACTGCCACGTCACGCCCAGCGCACGGCCGCGCGGAATGATCGTAACCTTATGCACCGGATCAGCCTTTGGCAGAAGCTTGGCGATCACCGCATGGCCCGACTCGTGGTACGCCGTTGCGCGCTTCGATTCTTCGCGAATCACGGCCGACTTACGCTCCGGACCCATGAAGATCTTGTCCTTCGCGTCTTCGAAGTCCGTCATTTCGACGATGCGCTTACCGCGGCGAGCCGCGAACAAGGCCGCTTCGTTCACGAGATTCGCGAGATCGGCGCCCGAGAAGCCCGGCGTGCCACGTGCGATCACTGCTGCATCGACGTCGTTCGAAATCGGCACCTTGCGCAGGTGGACCTTCATGATGTGTTCACGGCCGCGAATGTCCGGCAGACCGACATACACCTGACGGTCGAAACGGCCCGGACGCAACAGCGCCTTGTCGAGCACGTCCGAACGGTTGGTTGCAGCGATCACGATTACGCCCGAGTTCGCTTCGAAGCCGTCCATCTCGACGAGCATCTGGTTCAGCGTCTGTTCACGTTCGTCGTTACCGCCGCCCATGCCGGCGCCGCGATGACGGCCAACCGCATCGATTTCGTCGATGAACACGATGCATGGCGCATGCTTCTTGGCTTGCTCGAACATATCGCGAACACGAGCCGCACCGACACCCACGAACATTTCGACGAAGTCCGAACCCGAGATGCTGAAGAACGGCACTTTCGCTTCACCGGCGATAGCACGTGCCAGCAGCGTCTTACCCGTTCCCGGCGGCCCGACCAGCAGCACACCACGCGGAATACGGCCGCCCAGTTTCTGAAATTTCTGCGGATCGCGCAGGAAGTCGACCAGTTCGGAGACTTCTTCCTTGGCTTCGTCGCAACCGGCGACGTCGGTGAAATTGATTGCGTTGTTGTTTTCGTCGATCAGACGTGCACGGGATTTACCGAACGAGAACGCACCGCCTTTCCCGCCTCCCTGCATCTGTCGCATCATGTAGAACCAGAAACCGATGATCAGGATCGTCGGCCCGAGGTAATACAGTGCGGACACAAGCGCATTGGGTTCATCATCAGCCTTGCCGCTCACCTGAACGCCGTACTTCATCAGATCGCCGACCATCCAGATGTCGCCGGGCGACACGATCTGGTACTTCTGGCCGTCTGCTGGAGTGACCGTGAGGTTCCGCCCCTGGACAATGACGTTCTTGACTTTGCCGTTCTTTGCGTCGTCCATGAACTGCGAATAGGAAACGCCTTCCTGGACACGGGGCTTGTCGAACTGCTTGAACACCGTAAACAGCACCAGTGCGATAACCAGCCACACTGCTGCTTTCGAAAACATATTGTTGTTCAAAGCACCACTCCTTCACTTAGACGGGCGCCTACATTTGCCTTGCGGCACCACGAAAGCATTCTAATCCAGTCCGCAGACCCCTGCCATAAGGTTTCACTACCACAGAAATAGGACAGCGTGCCATTGCAGCACCCGTTTCTGAAGTCGTGATCGCATTAACGGCAGATGCGGAACCTTCCTGCAGCGCCTCTATGCGGGCCGCTTGAGATGCTTACCCAAAATAAACGTTTCTGACGATTTGTCCCGCGACGCTTTCGGCTTGCGGGCCCCCACTACCTTGAACTGATGCTTGAACTTTTCGACAATCTGGCTGTAACCGCTGCCGTGAAAACATTTGACTAAAAGGGCACCATCCGGTTTCAGGTGATTTTGTGAGAATTCCAGCGCGAGATCGCATAGGTGCTCGATTCGCGCGGCATCCGCCACCGCCACTCCCGACAGGTTGGGCGCCATATCCGAAATTACAAGATCTACCTGACGTTCGCCGACCAATTCTTCCAGTTGCGCCAGAACCGAGTCTTCGCGGAAGTCACCCTGAATGAAGTGAACGTCGGCGACCGGCTCCATTGGCAGCAGGTCGAGCGCGATGATCGTGCCGTCGATCCCGCCTTCGCGCTCGGCGTCGCGTTGGGCGCCTTTGGCAAGCTTGTTACGCGCATACTGGCTCCAGCTACCCGGCGTCGAGCCAAGGTCGACGATGACCTGCCCCGGGCGGATCAGCTTGTCCTGTTCGTCGATTTCCTTGAGTTTGTAGGCAGCGCGGGCGCGATAGCCCTCCCGCTGCGCCATTTTTACGTACGGATCGTTGATGTGGTCATGCAGCCACGCGGTGTTGAACTTGTTTTTTGCCATTAAACGTTGAACTCTTGCTGCGTGATGTCACGCTTTAGCGGATAATACGCGGTTAATTCGCGCGGCCACCGCCAAAACTGGCGGCCATCCGCGATTCTGTTGTTCTGACGCGCCGCCCTGCCGAATCGCCTCGATCAAGTCAATCGAACGACTGTACCGGGGAACGCAGGTGCCGCCATTTTAGTCGAGTCTCCCACTTTCCATGCCCGCCCTCAAAGTCTCTTCCGACCAACGCGCCGAGTTGCGCTCCCAGGCACATGCGCTCAAACCGGTCGTACTCGTCGGCGCCGAAGGCTTGACCGACGCCGTGCTCTCCGAGATCAAGGTCCACCTTGGCGCTCATCAGCTCATCAAAATCCGCGTGTTCGGCGACGAGCGCGAAGCGCGCCTTGCGATCTACGAAGAAATCTGTGACAAGCTGAACGCCGCGCCGATCCAGCATATCGGCAAGCTGCTGGTGATCTGGAAGCCGGAAGCCACACAGCCGGCGGTGAAGGCCAAACGCGGCGCACTGCCGAGCGCGCGCGAAGCCGCTGTGGAAGCCAAACCGGGCAAAGGCCGCGCGCCACGCGTCGTAACGGTCGTCAAGCCCAGCGAAATCCCGATGCGCAAACCGAAGGCAAAAGCAGTCGTGGTGCGCGGCAATGAACGTGTTACCCAAGGCGGCAACATCAAGCGCGCCAAGAAGCGCCAAAGCAGCGCGAAGCGCGCGCATCAGTCGTCGAAATAAGCGATTGATGAGAGGTGCGGGCGAGTCCCGCATCTCGGCGTTGCCCGCCGAACGCGTCTTGCAAGCTCAGCATCGTGCTCAACGAAAGAAACCGCCGCCGAGTCGATTTGCCCAGACGCTGCGAAGCGCCCCACTGGTTCGCAACGTCAGCCAGTGACCTTGCCCGCTGTGTTGCGGGTACCTTGCTCCGCCGCCGCAACGCCTGCGCCCGCAGGTAACTTCCACACGAGCGCCACGCCCAGCAGGCTTTCGATCAGATAAAACAGACTCGACACGCCGTGCAGGATGCCAAAGCGCGTCGCATAAGCCGAATGGCCGACGTCGCTGCCCGCTTCGAGCGCGGCAATGCGCATGGCATTCATGAACGGCTGCAACGCGAAGTAGCCAACGAGCACGCAAACAAGCATGCCGGCGATCAGCCAGCGCAAGCGTCGATAGGCATCGCCGCCGCGGCGAACCAGTACGTTCGCAAGACCGAGCAGCAAAATGCCGCACACCGCACCCAGCACGCCTTCAATGCGAAACAGTTGCGCCGCGACCGCGCCCGCCGTCACTCGGTCGAGCGAGCTGAACAGCACGGGTGCAACGGCATAGCCGATAGTCAGCAGACTACCGACCCACACCACCGTCAATAACCGGAACAATCGATGCGGCATCTGGGGCACCAGGAGCGCGTTCAAACGTAGCTGACTGCGATGATTTCGTATTCGCGCACGCCGCCCGGTGCCTGCACCGACGCAACGTCGCCTTCCGACTTGCCGATCAAGGCACGCGCGATCGGCGAGCTGATCGAGATCAGGCCATGATCGATGTCCGCTTCGTCGTCGCCGACGATCTGATATTTGACGGACGCGCCCGAATCCAGGTCTTCCAGTTCCACCGTTGCACCGAACACCACACGACCGTCCGCTTCCACCGCTGACGGGTCGATCACTTGCGCACCGGCCAGCTTCGACTCGATTTCGGCGATACGGCCTTCGATGAAGCCCTGCTTTTCCTTCGCCGCGTCGTACTCTGCATTTTCCGACAGATCGCCCTGGGCACGCGCTTCCGCGATCGAATTGATCACCGAGGGACGCTCAACCGATTTCAGGCGCTGCAATTCATCGCGCAACATTTCCGCGCCGCGCTTAGTCAATGGAACAGTGCTCATAAACAACTCTATGCAAAAAACAGCCGTAAAAAAAATCACCGCGGTTAAGTGCATTCCGCGGGGGCCAGAGCGCCGGGCAAAACCCGGTGCCAAGCACCTGCGGAACGCCGCTTAACCGCGGCACTTACATCTTGGACAGGTATTCGAAGCCTTAGTTTAGGCGAGCGTGCAGGCCTTGTAAATCATAGACTTCCAGGTCCTTCAAATAGCGCAAACCTTCCACTGCGGCCCGCGCGCCGGACATGGTCGTGTAGTACGTGACCTTGTTCGCCTGGGCGCTCATGCGGATCGAACGCGAATCGGCGATCGCGGCGCGGGTTTCGTCGACGGTCGTGAAGACCAGCGCGATTTCACCGTTCTTGATCATGTCGACGATGTGCGGACGGCCGTCCTTCACCTTGTTGACGACCTTGACCGGCACACCGGCCGCTTCGATGGCCGCGGCCGTACCCTTGGTCGCGACGATCGGATAACCGAGTTCGTGCAGCATGCGTGCGACTTCGACGGCCTTCGGCTTATCGGCGTCCATCACGGTCAACAGCACCGTGCCCGACTCCGGCAAACGCGAACCCGCCGCGAGTTGCGACTTGAACAAGGCTTCGCCGAAGGTCTGACCCACGCCCATCACTTCGCCGGTCGAACGCATTTCCGGTCCGAGCACCGGATCGACTGCCGGGAACTTGACGAACGGGAACACGGCTTCCTTCACGCTGAAGTACGGCGGGTCGATCTCTTTCGTCACGCCTTGCCGCGCCAGCGTCTGGCCGACCATTGCACGCGCGGCGATTTTCGCGAGCGGCAGGCTGGTCGCCTTCGACACGTACGGCACCGTACGCGAAGCACGAGGATTCACTTCGAGCACGTAGATGATGTCTTCTTTCGAACCGTCCGCCTGCGGCACCTGCTGGATCGCGAACTGCACGTTCATCAGGCCGACCACGTTCAGCGCCTTCGCCATTGCGCCCGTTTGACGCTTCAGTTCCGCGACGGTTTCCTTCGACAGCGAATACGGCGGCAGCGAGCACGCCGAGTCGCCCGAGTGCACGCCAGCCTGTTCGATGTGCTCCATCACGCCGCCGATGAAAACGGCTTCACCGTCGGAGATGCAATCCACGTCGCATTCGATCGCGTCGTTCAGGAAGCGGTCGAGCAGCACCGGCGAGTCGTTCGACACCTTCACGGCCTCGCGCATGTAGCGCTCGAGGTCGCGCGGCTCGTGGACGATTTCCATCGCTCGGCCACCCAGCACGTACGACGGACGCACCACCAGCGGATAGCCGATTTCGTCGGCGAGCTTGAGCGCTTCGTCTTCGGCGCGCGCGGTGCGGTTCGGCGGCTGACGCAGACCGAGGTCCTGCAGCAGCTTCTGGAAACGCTCGCGGTCTTCCGCGGCGTCGATCATGTCCGGCGACGTGCCGACGATCGGCACACCGTTGGCTTCGAGATCGAGCGCGAGCTTCAACGGCGTTTGACCGCCGTATTGCACGATCACGCCGACCGGCTTTTCCTTGTCGACGATTTCGAGCACGTCTTCGAGCGTCAGCGATTCGAAGTACAGACGATCGGACGTGTCGTAGTCGGTCGAAACGGTTTCAGGGTTGCAATTGACCATGATCGTTTCGTAGCCGTCTTCGCGCATGGCGAGCGCGGCGTGCACACAGCAGTAGTCGAACTCGATGCCCTGGCCGATCCGGTTCGGGCCCCCGCCCAGCACCATGATCTTCTTGTTGTTGGTCGGGTTCGCTTCGCACTCTTCCTCATAGGTCGAGTACATGTAAGCGGTTTTCGTTGCGAACTCGGCCGCGCAGGTGTCGACGCGCTTGTACACCGGGCGCACGTTCAACTCGATACGGCGTTGACGCACTTCCGCCGGCTTCGCGCCGAGCAGTTTCGCGAGACGCCGATCCGAGAAGCCGCTTTGCTTCAGGTACTTCAGCTCTTCCTTCGAAAGGCTCCCGAGTGTGCGGCCGGCCAGCGCCTTTTCCTTCAGGATGATCTGTTCGATCTGCGCGAGGAACCACGGGTCGATCGAGGTTTCCTCGAAAATCTCTTCAGCCGTCATGCCGACACGGAACGCGTCGCCCACGTACCAGATACGATCCGGGCCGGCTTCGCCGATCTCACGGATGATCTCGTCGCGGTTATCGGTCTTTTCGTCCAGACCGTCCACGCCGACTTCCAGACCGCGCAGCGCCTTCTGGAAAGACTCCTGGAAGGTGCGGCCGATTGCCATCACTTCGCCGACCGACTTCATTTGCGTGGTCAGACGCGAATCGGCTTCGCGGAATTTTTCGAACGCGAAACGCGGGATCTTGGTGACGACGTAGTCGATCGTCGGTTCGAACGACGCCGGGGTCTGGCCGCCGGTGATTTCGTTCTTCAATTCGTCCAGCGTGTAGCCGACGGCGAGCTTGGCCGCGACCTTGGCGATCGGGAAACCCGTTGCCTTCGAAGCCAATGCCGACGAACGCGACACACGCGGATTCATTTCGATCACGATCATCCGGCCGTCTTTCGGATTGATCGAGAACTGCACGTTCGAACCGCCGGTGTCGACGCCGATCTCGCGCAGCACCGCGAGCGACGCGTTACGCAGGACCTGATATTCCTTGTCGGTGAGCGTTTGCGCCGGAGCAACCGTGATCGAGTCGCCGGTGTGGATGCCCATCGGGTCCAGGTTTTCGATCGAGCAGACGATGATGCAGTTGTCCTTCCTGTCGCGGACCACTTCCATCTCGTACTCTTTCCAGCCGAGCAGCGACTCTTCGATCAGCAGTTCGCGCGTGGGCGACAGGTCGAGACCGCGCTTGCAGATCTCTTCGAACTCGTCGCGGTTATACGCGATACCGCCGCCCGAGCCGCCCAGCGTGAACGACGGACGAATCACCACCGGATAACCGCCGCTGCCGGTTTGCGCCGCGATGTCGGCCTGCACCTGGAGCGCTTCTTCCATGGAATGCGCGGTGCCCGATTTGGCCGAACCGAGGCCGATCTTGGTCATCGCGTCTTTGAACTTCTGGCGGTCTTCCGCCTTGTCGATGGCTTCTGGCGACGCGCCGATCAGCTCGACCTTGTACTTTTCCAGCACGCCGTGCGCGTGCAGATCGAGCGCGCAGTTCAGCGCGGTCTGGCCGCCCATCGTCGGCAGGATCGCGTCCGGGCGCTCCTTCGCGATAATGCGCTCGACCACTTCCCACGTGATCGGCTCGATGTAGGTCACGTCGGCCGTGTTCGGGTCGGTCATGATCGTCGCCGGATTGCTGTTGACGAGAATGACCTTGTAGCCTTCCTCACGCAGCGCCTTGCATGCCTGCGCGCCCGAGTAGTCGAACTCGCACGCCTGGCCGATGATGATCGGACCCGCGCCGATGATGAGGATGCTCTTGATGTCTGTCCGCTTGGGCATAACGCTCTCGCTAATGTATTCCTGAATTCTTTCCGTCGGCGCGCGCTGCTGTTACGCTGCGCGCGCTCTGCTCTGTCTGGTCCGGCTCGCCGCGTGTTGGTCGCGTGTTCGTCGCGTGTTCGTCGCGCATACGCCGCGTGTGCGTCGATCACGCGCGACGCGGCGCGAGCCGTGCGCCGCCGAGACTTTGATGCCGCTTTATGCCGCAGCGGTCTTGCCGGCCTTCTTCGTGTCCATCAACGCCGTGAAGCGGTCGAACAGATAGGCGATGTCATGCGGGCCAGGCGACGCTTCCGGGTGACCCTGGAAGCAGAACGCCGGCTTGTCGGTCAGCGCGAAGCCCTGCAGCGTGCCGTCGAACAGCGAGACGTGCGTAGCGCGGGCGTTGGCGGGCAACGTGTCGGCGTCGACCGCGAAGCCGTGGTTCTGCGACGTGATCACCACACGGCCGTTGTCCAGATCTTTCACAGGATGGTTCGCGCCGTGGTGGCCAGTCTTCATCTTCATGGTCTTGGCGCCGACCGCGAGGCCCATGATCTGATGGCCGAGGCAGATG
This sequence comes from Paraburkholderia sp. RL17-380-BIE-A, assembly GCF_046028085.1. NCBI lineage: Bacteria > Pseudomonadati > Pseudomonadota > Betaproteobacteria > Burkholderiales > Burkholderiaceae > Paraburkholderia > Paraburkholderia sp. RL17-380-BIE-A. Next base: position 116,462 of record NZ_JARESQ010000014.1, on the reverse strand, counting down.
CCGAAGGTCGGAATGCCACGCTCGATCAGCTCCTTCGTGGCGCGAATCGCGTAGTCGCACGGTTCCGGATCGCCCGGGCCGTTCGACAGGAAGACGCCGTCCGGATTGAGCGCGAGCGCGTCGGCCGCAGTGGCTTGCGCCGGCAGCACCGTGACGTGGCAGCCGCGTTCAGCCAGCATGCGCAGGATGTTGTACTTGACGCCGTAATCGAACGCCACGACGCGGTACTTCGGCGCGGTTTGCGTTCCGTAGCCCTCGCCCAGACGCCATTCGGTCTGCGCCCACTCGTACGATTCCTTCGTCGACACGACCTTCGCGAGGTCCATGCCCGCGAGGCCCGGGAACGAGCGTGCGAGTTCGATGGCGCGGGCTTCGTCGTCCGAACCGGCGAGGATCGCGCCGTTCTGCGCACCCTTGTCGCGCAGAACGCGAGTCAGCATGCGGGTATCGAGACCGGCGATGGCGACCACGCCTTCGTCCTGCAGATATTGCTGGAGCGTGCGCTCCATGCGGAAGTTCGACGCGAGAACCGGCAGATCACGAATGATCAGCCCGGCGGCATGGACTTTCGTTGCTTCGACGTCTTCGGCGTTCACGCCGACGTTGCCGATATGCGGATACGTGAGGGTCACGATCTGGCGCGCGTAGCTCGGGTCAGTCAGGATTTCCTGATAGCCGGTGATAGCGGTGTTGAACACGACTTCGCCGATGGTATGCCCGGGGGCGCCGATCGAGTAACCACGAAAGACCGTGCCGTCGGCGAGCGCGAGCAGAGCGGGAGAAAATGACGGCAACACGGGAGACTCCTTGGGGAACACCCTGTTGCCGACCTGTCTATCCGACTGCGAGCCGCAGCGAGACGCATCCGGGATGCGCGCGCAGACTCGCTCGCGAACTGCCGTTGACGTTGCAAGAGGCGCGATGGGTCCATTGTGTGGACGGATCGGCTGGGGGCGAAGCCCTGCTTGCTACGCCAGTGGCGCGCGGCGGATGAACGGTATGGGAGAGGTAGGCGCTAGGGTGCGGGTTGATAAGCTCAAACCTTGAAATTATAGCGTGAAAACGCCCTTCCGTCCAAATCCGAGATGGCAAGCGAGCTTGGGAAAGCACGCCTGAAAGCCGCTCAAAGCCTTGCTGCGTCTGGCGCGGCCGACATTCGACATAATTTCCACGGGTTCGAATCGGGATAGTCCAAGCCTGGTGTCGACGGTCACCAGAATTACGCCGGCGGACTGCTCAGAGTGGCGAATCGACGCGGCTGGCAGCATCGAGGCGTGCTCGAGACAGTGTTTAGCGAACTCAAGCTTCCTGTTCGAGGTGGACTTCAGGCGGACACAGCTGTTTTTTGCGGCCAGGCAATACGTGCCAGATCGCGCTCAGCATCTGCAGCGCGACCAGAATGCCCCACGCGGTCAAATGCGCGGCCGCCGGGTAATGGCCACCACTCGCCGGCCAACGTGAAAGCACCGCGCCCACGCCGATCTGGAAGCCGAAAATCAGCAGGAAGATGATCAACGTCAGTGTGGTGTTCACCCGGCCGATCATCTGCGCGGGGAAGTGCCGGGCCATGACCGCGTAGCTGAGAATGCCCGTGCCACCAAAGATCCCGTACGCCGCCCACAAGAGAGCCGCGGGCAGCGGCGCCTTGAACATGATCAGCAACTGCGTCAGCACATACAGCGCCATGCCGACGCCGCAAAACGCATGGAGCGAGATGCCGCGCCGCTCGAGACCGCGCGCCGCCGCGCCGAAGCCCACGCAGCCGGCCATCATCGCGAAGCCGAGAACCGACACGAGCGCTGCCGCCTCGCGCGCCCCGAAGCCCTGCACGTCACGCAACCACGCGCCGACCCAAAGCGACTGCATTGCATAGAAGACGCCTTGCGTGACGACTGAGAACGACGCGATCTTCCAGAACGCCGCGCTGCGCAAAATATGCAGCGTGCCTTTGAACTGCGCGCCGAGACTCGCCTGGTGATGGGTTTCCTTCGTGTCCGGAGCGAGCGTCCATTGCGCCAGCGCGACGAGCACGGTCAGCAAACCCAGCCCGACGCAGACCATGCGCCAACTGGCAAACGTCAGCACCCACGTCAGCGGCGAGCCGACCATCACGCCGCCGAAGCCGCCGATCGCCATCACCAGTCCGTTCATCAACGGCAGGCGCGCCGGCGCAAAGTGTTGCGCCAATGCCTTGAATGCGGCGCCGAGACAGACGGAGACACCCACGCCGATCAGCAGCCGCCCCGCCATCATCGCGCCGACGCCCTGCGCGGCGCCGAACACGCCGATGCCGAGCGCGGCAAACAGCAGCGTGGCGGCCGTGACCCGCCGCGCGCCGAAGTGATCGAGCAGGACGCCGGCTGGAATCTGAGCGCCCGCAAAGCCAAGAAAATAGAGACTGGTGAGCAAGCCCAGATCAGCCGCCGACAAGCCGAGATCACGCGTAATGAACGGCGCAAAGCCGAGGTTGACGCCGCGAAACACGTAGGAAACGAAATAACCGGCGGAAAACAGCAAAAAAACGCGCAGCTGGGTCGACGACATAAGCTCCTGGATCAGGCTGCTGGCCGGATCAATTTGATCCAAAGCACGAACGATAAAGGAAAACCGCCGGCTTTACCCAAAATGATCTGCAGAATGAAAAACGCCGTCACCACAGGTGACGGCGTTGGAAAAAGCACGGTGCGTGATCGGAGCGCAATTCATGCCCTGCCCCCGCAACGCATGTGGTCACTACCGTGTGAGCCGCTATTGGTCTACTTACCCTTCTTCGCGTTGGCCGCGGTCTTCGGGCGGCTCTCTGCCGCAGCCTTCGACGCCTTGCTGGACGTGGAAGCCGATACCTTGGTCACCTTGCCCTTACTGGCGCTGGATGCCGTCGGCTTGCTGATTTTGCCTGCCGGCTCGGAAACCTTCACCACGCCTGACCGGCCACGACCCTTCTTGTTATCGTAGCGCGAATCGCTTCTCGTGTCCGCGACACGGGTGCCGATCTTCTCGACGCCGCCGCCCTGCACGTCCGTCGCGATCCGCTCAGGGCCCGGTTCGCTCGGCATGGCCTTGCCAACCGGCACGTGCAGCACGATTACCTGGCCGCGCGAGACGCTGTCCCGGTGCGTGCGGTTCCATGCCTTCAACTGACCGATCGACACGCCGTAACGCACGGCAATGGCAGCCATGGTCTGATTGCGGCGCACGCGAATCAGCATCTTGCGCGTGTCGGGGACGTCGGGTTCCATTGCCAGCACCGCGCTTTCAGCCACGTCCGCGCTGATGTCTTCGTCGTCGTCCGAACCGCGCGGCACGACGATCGTGGAGCCGGGTTTCAGGCGCATGCCGACGGGAATCTTGTTCACTTCCATCAGCGTGTCGGCATCGACACCGATTTTCTGCGCGATCGCCGCCGGCGCCGCGCGCTCGGTGACCGTATACGTGGTCCACGACGACAGCGAGCCGGAGTAGGTCTTCAGATTGCGTTCGAACGCGCTCGCGTTGTCGAACGGCAGCAGGATCTGCGGCTGCGTGGCGCCGAGAATGACCGGCTTTCTGAACGACGGATTCAACGAGCGGAACTCGTCCGTGGAGAGATTCGCAAGCTTGGCGGCCATGTCCACGTCGATATCGTGCGAGGTGGTCACCGTCACGAAATACGGGTGGTTCGGAATGGACGGCAGCGCGAGCCCGTACATTTGCGGGTTCATCACGATGTTCTTCACCGCCTGCAGTTTGGGCACGTAGTTACGTGTCTCGTTCGGCATGCGCAGGCTCAGGTAATCAGTCGGCAGGCCCGCCGCTTCGTTACGCGCGATCGCGCGCTGCACGTTGCCCTCACCCCAGTTGTACGCCGCGAGCGCCAACTGCCAGTCGCCGAACATGTCATGCAGACGCGACAGATAATCGAGCGCGGCACTGGTCGAGGCCAGTACGTCGCGGCGCTCGTCCTGCCACATGTTCTGCTTGAGATTGTAGGTGCGCCCCGTGCCCGGCATGAACTGCCACATGCCGGCCGCCTTCGCTACCGACAAAGCCTGCGGGCTATACGCCGACTCGATGAACGGCAGCAACGCGAGCTCGGTCGGCATATGGCGCGCTTCGAGCTCTTCGACGATGTGGTACAGATACTTCTGCGAGCGCTCGGTCATGCGCTGCACGTAATCGGGACGCTGCGCATACCAGTTCACCTGCATGTCGACGAGGTCGGTTTGCAGGTCCGGCATCTGGAAACCACGGCGAATACGGCCCCAAAGATCGGCGTCGGCGCTCGTCAACTGCGTGACGGAGCCCTGGTCAACGTTAATCGTTTCTTTGGCGGTGGCGCTCTTACGAAGGGCGTCGGCTACGGCTTGCTGACTGGCGGGATTTGTTGCGGTGGAAAGGCTACTCGTCGTTGGTCCCTGGCTCGCGCAGGCGGCGAGCGTCAGAACCAGCAACGCACTTAAGATAAATCGCATGAACGTCTCGGCTTCCACAAGGGCTGGAATTTGCAGCCGATAGTACGAAACGGCAACGTTTACGTCAATCGGAAAATTACGAAAAAATCAAGTAAATCTTGGGCTTGGCGAATTTTTCCGATTCTTCGCGTGAACAACACCCTTCATTGGAACGGGTCAACGGAAGCGGTTTTTCCATTCGCGCATCAACGTAAAGGCCGTCAATCGATCGGGCACTTTTTCGTGCAACTGCTCTTGCAGGCTCGCCTGGACTGCCGGATTATCAGCGCGCAAAAACGGATTCACCGCGCGTTCGTGGGCGATCGTGGTGGGCAGCGTCGGCACGCCGCGCGCGCGCAATTCGCTCGCCTTATCCCGCCAGGCTTGCAGTTCGACGTTGGCGGGTTCGCAGGCGAGCGCGAAGCGGATATTCGAGAGCGTGTACTCGTGTGCGCAATGAACCTCGGTCGCGCCGGGCAGCGCGGCAAGCGCGTCCAGCGAAGCGAGCATCTGCTTCGGCGTGCCTTCGAACAGCCGACCGCAACCGCAGGCGAACAGCGTGTCGCCACAAAAAACGTGCGGCGTGCCGCGCGGGTCGGCCGCCTGAAAGTAAGCGATGTGCCCGCTCGTATGACCTGGCACATCGAGCACGCTCAATTCGAGCGCGGGGGCCGCAATCGACACGTGATCACCATTTTTCAGACGGCGCGTGAGATGCTCGATCGCCTCGCCCACGGGGCCGTAGACGGGCACGGCCTGGCCGTTCAGCAGATCGGCCACCCCGCCGACGTGGTCTTGATGATGGTGCGTGAGTAAAATAGCGCTCAGCCGCCAACCCCGCTTCGCCAGATAAGCTTGCACGGGGGCGGCCTCACCCGGATCGACGACGACCGCATTGTGTCCGTCGGAGACGACCCAGATGTAATTGTCATCAAACGCCGGGACCGGTACGTACTCGAGCGCATTCATAGGCGACGCATTCTCTGATATGACTGATCGAGCGATTATAGACTGGCCCGCGTGGACCGATTCGCCGCCTGGCCGCTACGTGCTCGAGTGGGAACAGACCCAGCTCGACCGCGTGGTGTCGGACGTGTTCGGTTACCATGCGCTGCAACTCGGCCTGCCGCAGCTCGACGCATTGCGCGAAAACCGCATGCCGTGCCGCGGGCTGGTGCTCGACGCCGCGAGCGGTGCGAGCGCGCCTTACGCTTTTCCGCGCGGGCTGGGGCATGGGCTCAGCAACGGCGCCGCACAAGGCGGACTTGCAGGCCTGCCGGCGCCGGTCGGGCGCAGTGCCGTGTGGTGCGACCTGCTGGACTTGCCGTTCGAAGCACAGAGCGTCGATCTGATCGTGATGCCGCACACGCTGGAATTCACGAGCGACCCTCACCGTCTTCTGCGCGAAGCCGAGCGCGTGCTGATGCCCGAGGGCCAGTTGATTATTTTGGGCTTCAACTCGCTGTCGCTCTGGGGCGCGCGGCAGTCGGTCGGCAAGATGACCGGCCGGCCTTTCGTGCCGGCGGCTGTCGACCTGATTGCCTTCACGCGCCTGAAAGACTGGATCAAACTGCTGGGCTTCGACCTTGAACGCGGTCGCTTCGGCTGCTATCGTCCGCCGCTTGGCAGCGAACAATGGCTGTCGCGCTACGGTTTCATGGAAGCCGCCGGCGACCGCTGGTGGCCGATCTTCGGCGCCACCTACATGATCAAGGCGATCAAGCGCGTGCGCGGCATGCGTCTCATCGGCCCGTTGAAAGTGAAGAAACCCGTCCTCGCCGCAGGCCTCGCGCCCGCCGCCACACCGAATACACGTAACCACACTCAATGACTTCCGATCTCATCGATATTTATACCGACGGCGCCTGCAAGGGCAATCCCGGCCCCGGCGGCTGGGGCGCGCTGCTGCGCTTCGGCGACCAGGAAAAAGAACTGTTCGGCGGTGAACCCAACACCACCAACAACCGCATGGAACTGATGGGCGTGATCGCCGCGCTCGAAGCGCTCAAACGCCCCTGCAAGGCGGTCGTGCACACCGACTCGCAGTACGTGCAGAAAGGCATCAGCGAATGGATCCACGGCTGGAAGAAAAAAGGCTGGATCACCGCCGCCAAGCAGCCGGTGAAGAACGCCGATCTGTGGAAGCGGCTCGACGCGCTCGTCGCGCAACACGAAATCGAATGGCGTTGGGTGCGCGGGCATAATGGCCACCCGGAAAACGAGCGCGCCGATCAGCTGGCCAATCGCGGCGTCGCATCACTCGCGCAGATTTGATTCTTGCTGCGACGGCCGTGCCGGCTAGCCGCGCGTGCCATCTTTTTTTGCTGCAATTTTCTGAGGCAGGCTAATCCGACATGCGTCAACTCATCCTCGATACCGAAACCACCGGCCTGAATCCCCGCACCGGCGACCGGATTCTCGAACTCGGCTGTGTCGAACTGGTGAACCGCCGGCTCACCGGCAACAACCTGCACTTCTATATCAACCCTGAACGCGACAGCGATCCGGGCGCATTGGCCGTTCACGGCCTCACCACCGAATTCCTGAGCGACAAGCCGAAGTTCGGCGAGATCGCCGATCAGTTCCGCGATTTCATCCAGGGCGCGGACCTGATCATTCACAACGCACCGTTCGATATCGGCTTTCTGGATGTCGAGTTCGCCCTGCTCGGCTTGCCGCCGGTGAACACCTACTGCGGCGAAATCATCGACACACTGGCGCGCGCCAAGCAGATGTTCCCTGGCAAGCGCAATTCCCTCGACGCGCTGTGCGATCGCTTCGGCATCAGCAACGCGCACCGCACGCTGCACGGCGCGCTGCTCGACTCGGAACTGCTCGCCGAAGTCTATCTGGCGATGACGCGCGGCCAGGAAAGCCTCGTCATCGACATGCTCGGCGATTCACATGCCGGCGGCGATGCGCGCGCACCGCGTGTCGCGCTCGACTCGCTGGATCTGGTCGTGCTCACCGCCAGCGACGACGAACTGGCCGCGCACCAGGCGGTACTCGACGGTCTCGACAAGGCGATCAAGGGCACGAGCGTGTGGCGACTCGAACCGGCGCCGACCGCGGATGAGCAAACCGCTTAAAAAGTACTGGACGAGTGCAAAAATCCCTGACATAATTCGGCTCTCTTCGGGTGGTTAGCTCAGCGGTAGAGCACTGCCTTCACACGGCAGGGGTCACTGGTTCGATCCCAGTACTACCCACCAGAATTTTGGTGTGTCGATCACCGAAGACTAAAGGGCTTACGCAGAAATGCGTAAGCCCTTTTTCATTTGCGGCCGTTGGTTGCTGTGCGCTGCTGCGAGCTTTTGCTGCACGCCGAAAACCGTATGGAATGCCAGGTAGATCTCGGCGTGCTCTGCAGCGGTTGAGCCACTCGCCTCGCTCCAAACGATTTGCATCGATCAAATCGAAGCAGCGTCACAAGACCTCGCATCGCGCTTTGCCGTCAACACCGAATCTTCGTACGTTTGCGGGCGCCGAATACTGCTGATATAGTTGGCACTCGGGCATTCGCCCCGTCCTTTTTCTTCACTTCATTCGACCACAGGGAGGCGCCACATGTTTGCAATGCGTATCGCCGCCCCTGGCATGGTTTCGCGAGCGTTGTCGCGACCTTAAGTTTCTCAGGTTGCTCATTCGCTGCTCACGCGGTTCCGCCTGAAAAGGCGCTCCGCGCAATTCCCAGACAGTCCGCAGTTCCATCGCCCGTGCATAGCGGCGCGTTTTGACTGTCTCGTCCTTTCGCTTCTGACTGGAACCTCGGTGCGCTCATGCGTCACCGGGTCGTGGCAAATGACCAGAAAAAAACTCGACTTTCACGGACAGGCCTTCAAGGACGTCCTCGGCTTTACCTTCCGTCATTGGGCGCAGCAGCCCTGGCGCATTCTCGTGATTACGGGGCTGGTGCTGCTCTCCGCGTTGGCCGACGTGCTCACGCCGATGTTCGCCGGACGTCTCGTCGACGCCATCGCGTCGGGTGCGGCCAGCAACGCAGTGGCCTGGCACGCGGCAGTGACGGCGTTCTGCGTGCTGAGTGCGCTCGGCCTCGGCGCCACGCTGCTGCGGCAAGGCGTGTACTTCAATATCATCAGGCTCACGCTCAAGATGATGAGCGAGATCGCCGCGAACGCGTTTCATCGGGTGCAACGCTTCTCGACCGACTGGCACGCGAACAGCTTCGCCGGCTCCACGGTGCGCAAGATCACGCGCGGCATGTGGGCGCTCGACCTGCTCAACGACACGCTGCTGATCGCGTTGTTGCCGTCGCTCGTCATGCTGGTCGGCGCCACGACCCTGCTCGGCTGGCGCTGGCCGATGATGGGCGCGGTGGTCGGCATCGGCTCGGTGCTGTATATCGCGGTGACCGTGGCCATGTCGCTCGGCTTCGTGGCGCCGGCTGCGCGCCTCGCAAACGCATGGGATACGCGCATGGGCGGCGCGCTCGCCGACGCAGTCAGCTGCAACGGCGTAGTCAAGGCATTCGGCGCGGAAGATCGCGAAGAAGCGCTGCTCGCGCGCGTGATCGGCAAATGGCGGCATCGTACGCGCCGCACGTGGATGCGCGGCACGATCAACGGCGGCATCCAGGGCGGCATGCTGGTGGCAATCCAGGCCGCCATTCTCGGCGCGGCGCTGCTATTGTGGGCGCGCGGCGAGGCAAGCGTCGGCGACATCACGTTCGCGCTAACCATGTTTTTCATGCTGCAAGGCTATCTGCGCGACGTGGGCATGCACATCCGCAACCTGCAACGCTCGGTCAACGACATGGAAGAACTGGTGTCGCTGGAAAGCCAGCCGCTCGGTATCGAGGACCGGCCCGGCGCAGGTCCGATCGTGATCGGCAAAGGCGAGATCCGTTTCGAGCACGTCACCTTCCATTACGGCGCGAGCGGCCAGCCGCTGTACGACAACTTCTCCGTGCGTATCGCGCCGGGCGAGCGCGTCGGACTGGTCGGGCATTCGGGCTCGGGGAAAACTACGTTCATCAAGCTGATCCAGCGTCTCTATGACATTTCGGAAGGCCGCATCACGATCGACGGTCAGGACATCGCCCGGGTGCGGCAGGCGTCGCTGCGCAGCCAGATCGCGATCGTTCAGCAGGAGCCTGTGCTGTTTCACCGCTCGCTTGCCGAGAACATTGCGTATGCGCGGCCCGGTGCGAGCCGCGCCGAGATCGAACGCGCCGCGAAGCTCGCGAGCGCGCACGACTTCATCGCGGCGCTGCCCCATGGCTACGACACGCTGGTCGGTGAACGCGGCGTCAAGCTGTCGGGCGGCGAACGTCAGCGCGTGGCCATCGCACGGGCATTTCTCGCCGACGCACCGATCCTGATTCTGGACGAGGCGACGTCGAGTCTCGACAGCGAAAGCGAAGTGCTGATCCAGCAAGCCATGGAGCGGCTGATGATGGGCCGCACGACGTTGGTGGTGGCGCACCGTCTTTCCACCGTGCGCGCGCTGGACCGCTTGCTGGTGCTGGATAAAGGCAAGGTGATCGAGGAAGGCAGTCACGACGCGCTGATCCGACTCGAAAACGGCCTCTACCGGCGGCTGTTCGAGCGTCAGGCACTGGAACTGATCAAGGGGCTGGGCGAGCCGGAACTCGCGAATCATGCCTCGCGGCCGAGTGCGATCCGCACGGACGATTCCAGCTTGCTGGTCGGGAAGTAAATGATGCTAGTCGTGTGGGATGTCCGCTGGAAACCGCCGGTGTAAGCCGGCGGTTTTTGGGGGCGTTGGGGCGGCTTTTAGGCAGTTTTTAGGCAGCGTTTTGCCGCCAATCGTTTTCCCATGCACTCAACGATCTCCTGAGCGCCGCTCTCCGCAAGCGTCCAACCACCCTTCGGCAGCCCCGGCTACACCACGCCCGCCGGCAACCCTACCCCGCGCGCCATCCCGGTGGCCGCCAACACCACAACCACCATCAATATCGTCTGGATCACGCTGAAGCGTGCGTAGGAGCGCGCCTTGTGCAGATCGGGCGCGGCGCCTTTTCTGATCGCGGCCCGCCAGCGCATCAGCGCAAGCATCGACGGCACTTCGAGGATAAGAATGACCACGACTAATGTCATCTTGAGGTGAAAGAGCGGCTCGTGGAGATAGTAATCGGCGCCCTTTTCAAACCCACCGAAAGCGCGCATCAACCCGGTGACGATCAGCACCAACGCCGAGATGCCCCAGCCGGTATCCGCCCGGAAAACGGATCGTAGCGCGGCTGGCACCGTGGCGCGGCGCAGCGCCCACGTGCGCCGCAGAATCGACGCGAGTGCGAAGCCATAAGCAAGCAGATGGATGGCGGCAAGCAACCAGCGAACCAGCATGGCGACTCCTGCAAAGGACGCAATACGATCGTTGTATGTCTCACTCGCCCGCGCTGAAGCGCCGGGCGCCATGACTTCATTATCGACTACGGCTCAATTTACAACGCCTGCTTCGACCACGGGGTGTGGCCAACTGCACAAACCGGCAGATTCAGACCTGCTGCAAGGATGTGTCAAGCGCACGGGCGGCGACCCGATCGCGCTCGGTCGTCAGTGCGGTACGGAACACGGTTTGGCGATTGTGACCCGCCGCAGCCGGCGAATCCCACAACAATTCGATTTTCGGCCGGCGACCGAACGCGCCACGCGCAAGCGACGGCGCAGCGGCCGCCCCGAGTGACGCGCCGGAGCCGCCCGGCTCGCCCGCGGCGCTGAACGCCACTGCGGGCGTGGGCGTCGGCGCGGGTCGCGCGGCTTGGCCGGCAGCCCAGCGCACGGACAATTCGCGCGCGTCGTACTGCCCCACTTTGCGGCGCTCCGCCCACACAATGACCGTGCGCGTGACCGGGTCGAGCGAAACGGCATAGCGGCCGATCGCAAACCGGCGCGCGGCGATATTGGTACGCCACAGCGCGCGCGGGCGGCAGATCCACAGCACGGCCGCATACAGCGCCGGCGCGGCCAGCAACCAGCCGTTGGACGCCGCCACCGCGTTGGCGGCGCGGCGCCAGCCGGCGCTCGCCGCGAACGCACCGACCGACCAGACTGCAAAGAGGAAGCCGAGAAAAGCAAACAGACGCAACGCTTGCCGCAGCCATTGCGGCAGCGGATGAAACGGACGCTCGGCGACGGCTCGCGCGCCCGGCAGGAAAATCAGAAGGAACAGGAAGACGAGGTTGATGCACGCCCAAGGCGAGGACACCATGGCCAGCAGCGATGCGCCCGCATCCATCTGCGCCATGGAAAAGAGCCAGCGAGCGAGGAGCACGAGACCGATGGCGCGCAACGCGAAAATCGTTCCGGCGCCAGGCGCCGCGTTCGCACGCGTCTCTTTCGTTCTCGCCAAGGCATCCTCCTGTCGTCGGCGGCGCCGCAGCCAAATTTGCGGCACGGCCATTATAGGGATTTTACGGAGAGCGGCTCATTCTTAACGGCCGAAACCGCTCACTTTCGTCGGTTCATTGAAAAAAGCGCGGCGCGCTTGCAACAACGCCCCGTGGGCCGGTGGCACACGGGGCGTTGCGGAGGCTGGCGGAGCACCGCAAAGCGCTCCTCAACCGATTCGACTCATCTGTTGCGCATGAACCGACGGCAATTAGCCGGCGTTGACTTCGCGCAGCACGGTGCGGTGCTTCTGACGCAGCAGTTCTTCGTAGGTGGCAACGTAGTTCTGCGCCATGACCTTCGACGAAAAGCGCGATTCGAACGCCTTGCGCACGTTGGCGCGCGACAGCGTGTGCAGACGCTTGACCGCGGCGACCGCGCTGATTTCGTCTTCGACGACGAAGCCCGACACGCCGTTTTCGATCACTTCCGGCACCGAACCGCGGTTAAACGCGATCGCCGGCGTACCGCACGCCATCGCTTCGATCATGACCAGACCGAAGGGCTCCGGCCAGTCGATCGGGAACACCAGTGCGTGCGCATTGCCGAGGAACTCCCGCTTTTCGGCTTCGCCGATTTCGCCGATGTACTCGACATGCGGGAGCGCCATCAGCGGCTTGATCACTTCTTCGTAATAGGCACGGTCGGCCTTGTCGATCTTGGCGGCGACCTTGAGCTTCATGCCTGCCTGGCCGGCGATGCGGATCGCGCGGTCGAGGCCCTTCTCCGGCGAGACGCGGCCGAGGAACGCGAGGTAGCCCGGCTCGACGTTGTCGATGGGCGTGAGCACGTTTTCCGGCAGGCCGTGATAAACGGTTTGCAGCCAGTTCGCCTGTTGCAGCGGAATACGCTGGTTGTCCGAAATCGACACCACCGGCACGTCGCTGAACGTATTGAAGATCGGCTGCAGTTCCGGCAGGTCGAGACGGCCGTGCAGCGTGGTCAGGAACGGCACCGGCTGGCGGGCGAACAACGAGAACGGGTAGTAGTCGATGTGGAAATGCAGCACGTCGAATTCGTCCGCGCGGCGGCGCACTTCTTCCAGCAGCAGCATGTGCGGCGCCATCACGTCACGGATGGTCGGGTCGAGGCGCAGCGCCTGCGGCCAGAAAGCTTCGAGTTTCGCGGAGGTTTGCGAATCGCCGCTCGCAAAGAGCGTGACGTCGTGGCCCTGCTCGACCAAAGCCTCGGTCAGGTAGGACACCACACGTTCCGTACCACCATACAGCTTGGGAGGAACCGCCTCGTGCAACGGAGCGATTTGAGCGATTCGCATAATGAAGAACTCCTCGTAAAAAATCAGGCAAAGGTACTGCGTTTGGTAAAAGCGACTCGCTTGCTCGCCAGGGCAGTCTGGCCGGATATGCCGGCGCGGGCCTGATTCTTTCGAGAAATCCTGCGATGGATCGCTTGGGTAGTGAGCCCAGACTGGTTGTCAGCGTCTGTGCATGTGCCGGTAAACGCACGCAAGACACCTACGTTGACAAACTGTCAGAAATTTCGGTGGGCCTACAGAGCATGCATTATCAATGCCGGGATTCTCGCTGCACCACAACATTTCAAAGTCTTTACGTTGTTACAAAGGCGAAACACTTTGCAAACCCTTGTTTTCTAAGACAGTTCTACAGTGTCAACTGGTTTGCAGCGCAGCAACGCCCGAACGGCGCGGTAAGGTCCCGAGTCAACTTTGCCGGCAAGCATTGAAGAAATGCCGCGCCGCAGTTGAATGCAATTTGTAATTATATCCTGAATTGGTTCCGCGGCCTGCGGCAACCTGACCCGCCGGCGGGTCGTGTCGCGGCAGGTTTCGAACGTCCATCGCGAGATCAATCGCGCCAAGGCCCGATAACACAGGGCGCAATCGCTTTTGCATGTTTACAATGCGAAGCATCGGCTTCGCGGCGAACCGTTTCTGACGTGGCCCGCGCTTTGCATGCACAACCCCGAACCCATCGACCTTCACGATCAATTGGAACATTTAACCGTCGCCCAGCGTAATGCCCAGGACGCAAAGCTCGCGAGCTATGCGCACCGGCCGCTCGCGTTTCTTTTCCGCTTCATTCGCCGCCATCCGCTCGCGCATGCGATCGTGCTGTGCAGCGTGTTCGCGGCCGTCGGCTGCGCGCTCGCTTCTCAGTATGCGATCAAGCATCTGATCGACGTGCTCGGCGAAGGCCGGCATCATCCCGGTCCGCTGTGGGGCGCATTCGCCATCCTCGTCGGCCTGATCGCCGCCGACAACCTGTTGTGGCGTGTCGGCGGCTGGGTCGCCGCGCATACGTTCGTCGCCGTGACCGGCGATCTGCGGCGCGACCTGTTCCAGTATTTGAGCGGCCATTCGCCGACCTATTACTCCGAGAAACAGCCGGGCATGCTCGCAAGCCGGATCACGGCCACCTCGAACGCGGTCTACACGGCGGAGAACACCACCGCATGGAACGTGCTGCCGCCGTGCATCGCGGTGCTCGGCGCCATCGTCATGATCACCGCCGTGAATCCGCTGATGGCTGGCGGCCTGATGCTGTGCTCGGCGATTCTGTCGGTCGTGCTGTACAAGCTCGCCGGCCGCGGGTCGGCGCGCCATCACCATTTCGCCACCAAGGCGGCTTCGGTGGACGGCGAGCTGGTCGACGTGATCAGCAACATGGGCCTCGTGCGCGCTTTCGGCATGACCTTTCGCGAGCAGCAGCGTTTCGGCGCAACGGTCAAGGCCGAGATGGACGCACGCCAGCAAAGCCTGCTGTATCTGGAAAAGCTGCGCCTGCTGCATGCCGTGATCACCGCGCTGCTGTCGGCGGGCTTGCTGGGCTGGGCGTTGCACCTGTGGGATCAAGGCCGGGCGACCTCCGGCGACATCGTGCTCGTCAGCTCGCTCGGCTTCACGATCCTGCACGGCACGCGCGACCTGGCCGTGGCGCTCGTGGATGTCACGCAACACGTGGCGCGCCTCGCGGAGGCCGTCCGGACGCTGCTCGAGCCGCACGGCATGCCGGACCGCGACGATGCGACCGAACTGGTGCCGCAAGGCGGGCGCATCGATTTCGAAAGTGTCACGTTCGCCTATCCGCGCCGCCGCCCGATTCTCGACCATTTCGACCTGCATATCCAACCCGGGCAGCGCGTCGGCCTGATCGGCAAGTCGGGCGCGGGCAAATCCACGGTGCTGGCACTGCTGCAGCGTTTCTATGAAACCCAGGGCGGCGCGATCAAGGTGGACGGCCAGGATATCGCCACGGTCACGCAGGACAGCCTGCGCCACGCGATCGCGCTGGTGCCGCAGGACATCTCGCTGTTCCATCGCACGGTGTACGAAAACATCGCCTATGGGCGTCCGGAGGCGACCCGCGAAGAAGTGCTCGCGGCTGCTCGCGAAGCGCGCTGCGCGGACTTCATCGAGGCCATGCCGGAAGGCTACGACACGATCGTCGGCGATCGGGGCGTGAAGTTGTCCGGCGGACAGCGTCAGCGGATCGCGATCGCGCGCGCGATCCTGAAGAACGCGCCGATCCTGCTGCTCGACGAAGCGACTTCGGCGCTCGACAGCGCCTCGGAAGAAGCCATTCAGAAGGCGCTCGACCGGTTGATGGTCGGCCGTACCGTGGTTGCGATTGCGCACCGTCTGTCCACGCTGAACAACTTCGACCGGATCATCGTGATGAGCGCCGGCAAAGTCATCGACGACGGCAGCCCGGACGAGTTACGCCAGCGCCCGGGCCTGTACCGCGATCTGCTCACCAAGCAGTATGGCAAAGGCACGACGCTGCATATCGGCGGCAAGAAGGTCGACGAACAACACGTGGTCTGAACCCGCGCGCGGGTATCCTTCGAGCCGCTGTCGCAACGACAGCGCGTCCAGCGCCAACGCCCCAGCGCCAAAAGAAAAGCCGCTCGAAGAGCGGCTTTTCTGCTTTTCACACCGCCGATTGCCGGCCGCCCCGAACGCGCCTACCCGGCCCGAGTCTGGCGTGCCTTTTTCCCCGGCACTGCGCGCGCCTTCCCGCTTCGGGTGCTCTTTGCACCAGCAACGCCCTGCAGATCGCGCATGAAGTTATCGCGCCACACGGACACATTGTTCTCGCGCAACTGCACCATCATGTCGCGATGACGCGCCTGACGCTCCGCGAGCGGCATCTCTAGCGCCCTCGCGAGCGCCTCGGCCATGCCGTCGATGTCGACCGGATTGACGATCAGCGCGCCGTCCAGTTCCTGCGCGGCGCCGGCAAAACGCGACAGCACGAGCACGCCGGGATTCTCCGGGTCCTGCGCCGATACGTACTCCTTGGCGACCAGGTTCATGCCATCGCGCAAGGGCGTGACATAGCCGACGTGCGCGGTGCGAAACAACGCGGCCAGCACCGAGCGTTCGTATTGCTTATGGATGTAGAGAATCGGCGTCCAGTCCAGTTCGGCGAAGCGCCCATTGATACGCCCCGACTCCCCTTCCAGCTGCAAGCGGATGTCCTGATACGCATGCATGTCGGCGCGCGTCGGCGGCGCGATCTGCAGGAACGACACCTTGTTGCGTTGCGCGGTCGCATGTTCGAGCAGCCGCTCGAAGGCGCGAAAACGCTCGACCAACCCTTTCGAATAATCGAGCCGGTCCACGCTCATGATCAGCTTGCGCGAATGCAGCGTCGCCTTCATCGTGCGCACCGGTTTGCCGCGCTCGCCCGCTTTCGCGAGTTCGGCGATCTCGTCCGGATAGACACCGATCGGATAGGCGGCCGCGCGCAGCGTGCGACCGAATGCGTGGATCGTCAGCGGGCCTTTCGCCGATGCGTCGACGGTGCCGTTCGCCTCGTTGACGATGTAGTCGCAGAACGCACGCAAATCCGGCGCCGTCTGGAAGCCGAGCAAATCGAACGAGCACAGTGCTTCGACGAGTTCGCGATGCGGCGGCACCGCCAGCAGTACCTGCGAAGCCGGAAACGGAATGTGCAGGAAAAACCCGATGCGATTCTTTACGCCCGCCGCACGCAAAGCCTGCGCAAACGGAATCAGGTGATAGTCGTGAACCCAGATCACGTCGTCTTCACGCAGCAGCGGCACGAGTTGTTGCGCGAGCCACGCATTGACGCGGCAGTAGCCCTCGAAGTCGTGCCGGTCGTATTGCAACAGGTCGGCGCGATAGTGGAACGCCGGCCACAGCGTGGCGTTCGAGAAACCGCGGTAGTACTGGTCGTAATCGCGGCGCATCAGCGCGATGGTCGCGAACGTCACCGGGCCGCGCTCCTCGACCTTGATCTGCGGCTGGCCCGAGCCGAGCACGTCGCCGCTCCAGCCGAACCACATGCCGCCGGTTTCCTTCAGCGCGTCGTACACGCCGACCGCCAGACCGCCCGCCGCCGGGCCGCCCTCCGAGATCGGCGCGACCCGGTTCGATACGATGATCAGTCGACTCATGAAGCGCGATTCCCGATGCAGTACGTTGTTTTCTTTGAGCGATGCGGCATGGCCATCAGACCGAGCGCGCCGCCGTGACGACCGACGCCAGCCAGTCGAGCAGCGCCGGGACGGAGTCGATGCGGGTTTGCGCCAGCGTCTCGCCCGGACCGACCTTGATCGACACCCCGCCGCGCTCATTGACGACGGCAAAGCCTTTCTCGTCGGTCAGATCGTCGCCGGCAAAGACCGGCTGGCGGCCGACGAAAGGCGGCTCGTCGAGGAACGCGCGCAACGCGCGGCCCTTGTCGACATCTTTGGGTTTGATTTCATAGACCATCTTGCCCGGCTGCAGCACGTAGGAGCCGGCGTAATCGGCCACCAGCCGCCCGGTTGCCTCGCGCGCCACCGGCTCGCGATCCGGCGCATTGCGGTAATGCAGCGCCACGGCCGCGCCCTTGATTTCGAGCAGCATGCCGGGATTTTCGTTGACCACCTGCGCGAGCACCTGCTCCATGCGCAGGAGCCGCTCGTCATGAAAGCCGATACGCTGCGTGTCGCCGTTCGCGTCGCGCCGCTCGGCGCCGTGCAGACCGGCAATCGGCAAATCGGGCATGCCGAGAAAACCGTCGATACTGTCGATACCGCGGCCCGACACGACCGCGACCGCACCGTTGGTCAGGCTGCGCAGCTCGCTCAACAGATCGACCACGCGGGGTTCCACCAGCACGCCGTCCGGCGTGGAAGCGAGTTCGACGAGCGTACCGTCGAAATCGAAGAAAAATGCGGTCTCGCCTGGAGACAGAACAGCCGGAAGTGCTTGCATCGGTTAGTTTTGCCTTTCAGCCTTGTGCGGCCGGAAAAGTGAGCGCATCTTACCGCGCATCCACCAATTTTTCGAGAAAGTAAGGCTGGACACAAGCCCGGCCGAGCGCCGCGAGCGAACACCGCCGGCGATTGCGTTCAAAAAGAAAACAATCCGGCTTCATGCAGCTTTCAGCCGCCTGCGTCAAATTGCCTCGCAAAACGTGCGCCCGTCGGCGCTGCGCGACGCCATCAGCGATTTTGCGCTACAGTCGCTGCCACGCAGATCACTGCCGTTACGACCAGTTTTGCACACTATGACGGCCCGCGCGAAACGCCCGAATCGCGCAGCGCCGCTCGCGCGCGCACTGGCGCCGCCATTCAATCGAGTAACTGAACCCTGCTTTGTTCCCGATCTTCTCATTCCGGCATTCGCAAACACACGGGCTGCGCCGCGCGCGCCTGTTGGCGCTGACGCTCGCGTTAGGCGCGCTCGCGGCGCTTGCCGGCTGCACGCATCGCCAGGACACATGGCAGTTGACCAATGTGACCGGCCATCTGCCGGATCTCGACTTCACGCTGACCGGCGACGATGGCCGCGCCGTCAACGGCGATTCGTTCAAGGGCCGCACCTCGCTGGTCTATTTCGGCTACACGCATTGCCCGGACGTCTGTCCCGAAACGATGGGCCGGTTAATGCAGGTGCTCGGCAAACTCGGCCCCGACGCGCAGAAGGTGCGCATTCTGTTCATCACCGTCGATCCCGCGCGCGACACGGCGCAAGCCTTGCACGACTACGTCGGCGCTTTCGACTCGCAACACGCCGAAGGGCTGACCGGCACCGACTGGCAGATCGAGTCGCTCGCCAAGCGTTACCGCGTTGCCTATCAGATGGAAAAGCGCGATCCCAGCGGCAACTACGAGGTCACCCATAGTTCCGCCGTCTACGTGTTCGACAGCCAGGGGCACGCGCGCCTGCTGGCCACCGACCGCGACACGCCCGATGCGATCGCAGAAGACCTGCGCCGTATCATTGAAGACCGTTCCTGACCTTTCCCGAGTCCATTCATGTCGATCAAGATCAAAACGTTCGCTGCACTGAGTTGCGCCCTCGCCCTCTCGTTCGGTGTTGCCACGACCGCGCAAGCCGCGGGCGCCAACGCGGTCAGCGCGAAAAACGCGTGGGTCCGCTGGCTGCCCAATAACCTGCCCGCCGCCGGCTATGTGACGCTCGTCAACGCGAGCGACAAACCGGTCGATCTCGTCGACATCTCCAGCAACGACTACGGCGACGCAATGCTGCATCAGACGGTGTCGAACGGTTCGTCGCAGAAGATGGTGATGGTCGACAAGCTGACCGTGCCCGCCCACGGCCAGGTCGCCATCGCGCCCGGCGGCTACCACGTGATGCTCGAAGATGCGAAGCACAAGATCGCGCCGGGCGACACCGTGCATCTCACGCTCAAGTTCTCCGACGGCGAAACGCTCGACACGCCGTTCGCCGTCAAATCGCCGGCGCAGACGAAGTAAACTGCGGCGATGAATCTGCTCTACTGGCTCGATCCCTGGGAGTTTTCGCCGACCGTCGTGATCGCCTTGCTGGTGCCGGCGATCCTCTTCGTGCGCGGCGCGCGCAAGGCGAAGATGTCGGTCGCGCGGCGTATCTCCTTCTGGTTCGGGCTGGTGGCGCTGTATGTCGCGTTGCATACGCGGCTCGACTATTTCTTCGAGCATGAGTTTTTCATGCATCGCGCGCAGCACCTGGTGCTGCATCATCTCGGGCCGTTCTTCATTGCACTGTCGTATCCGGGTGCCGCGTTGCGCGCGGGTATTCCGTTCAGTTGGCGGCAACGCTTCGTGCGGCCCGCGCTCGAGACGCCGGTCGTGCGCAAGCTGCTCGACGTGGTGATGCATCCGGTCGTTGCAGTGACGCTGTTCGTCGGGCTGATTTACTTCTGGCTGATGTCGCCGATTCATTTCGTCGCGATGCTCGACTGGCGGCTGTATCGCGTGATGAACTGGAGCATGGTGATCGACGGCCTGCTGTTCTGGTGGCTCGTACTCGATCCGCGTCCCGCGCCGCCAGCGCGTTTGTCGCCCGGCAAGCGCGTGCTGGTGGTGATCGCCGCGATTCCGCCGCAGATCATTCTCGGCGCGTTCATCTTCTTCACGCCACGCGAGTTGTATCCGATCTACTCGATTTGCGGCCGTGCGTTTACATGGTTGAGCCCGATGCGCGATCAGCAGATCGGCGGGTTGTTGCTGTGGATTCCGGGTTCGATGATGAGCGTGATCGGCGCGCTGGTGGCCTTGCGTCACTGGATGCGGCTGTCGGCACGTGGACGCTTGCGCGGCGAACGGCGCGCGAAGGCGACGCACGCTTTGGCGAACGCGGCTGCAACGCCTGCGGGCAATCGCCACTGATCCCATAGTTTGCAACGGTCGCCGGAAACTCCGCGCGCGTACAACTTGCGCGGAGGATGTGCGCTGCTTCAGGCGGAACGCATCCAGACATGCGGGATGCCGTCTTCTTCGTGGACTTCCGACACCGGCGCGAAGCCGAACGCACCGTAAAAGCCTTGCAGATGGGCCTGCGCATGCAAGCGGATCGGAGTGCCCGGCCACTGCGCGCGAATATGCGTAAGCGCCCGTTCGAGCATCGCATTGCCCAAACCGATGCCGCGGAATTCCGCTGTCGTGAGCACACGGCCAATGCGGATATCCGTGTCGTCCGCATCAGGCAGCAGCACGCGCAGATAACCCGCGAGCGGCGGCCGCTTTTCACCGGGACCATAGGCCAGCAGATGCCAGGCGTCCACATCGAGCCCGTCGATATCGCCATACACGCAGTTCTGCTCGACGACGAACACCGCGCTGCGCGCCCCCAGCATCGTATAGACCTCGATACTCGTGAGCTCGTCGAAGTATTTCCAGCGCCAGTCGAGTTGCGCGAGCCGCGTGGCGGCGCTCTGCTGCAGTTCAGTCATGACAACGTTCAATAGAAAGAAGGCGCACCGCACGAATAACGGTGAGGCGAGATTATGCCGCATGGCACGTCACGGCTTCGCCGCCGTGCCGGCTCAGTTGTGATGCGCGGCGCGCGCCTTCGACGCCTGTTTATGGCTGTACATCGCAGCGTCAGCCGCCGCCAGCAGATCGGCAACCGATCGATGCCGGGCGGGATCGTACTGAATCTGCCCGACGCTATAGCGAATGTCGTAGCCACGCTGGGCTTCGGCGTTGCGCTCGTCCAGCAGTTGCGCAAGTCGGTGCGTCACTTCCTGCGTGGCGCCGCGGTCCGAATCGGTGAGCAGCACGACGAACTCGTCGCCGCCGAGCCGCCCGATCACATCGCTTTCACGCAGCGCGGTGCGCAGGACGTCGGCGAAGTTCTTCAGCGCGTGATCGCCTTCGGCGTGGCCGAGCGTGTCGTTGATCTGCTTGAAATCGTTCAGATCGAAGAACAGCAGCGACGCGGGCTTTTGCATTCGCTTGCAGACGTTGAGCGCATGTTGCGCGAGTGACTCGAACCCGCGCCGGTTCGACAGAAGCGTCAGATCGTCGAGCGTGGCCAATTGCACCGCCGCCAGTTCCTGCTCGGCCATGCGCGCCAGATCACGCAGCAATTCGCGCTCTTCTTCGTCGAGGCCGCGCGGCTTGGTGTCGATCAGACAGAGCGTGCCGAGCTTGCTGCCGTTGGGCACTGTCAGCGGGCAGCCGGCGTAGAAACGGATATTCGGGCTGTCCGTGACGAGCGGATTGTCGTGAAACCGCTCGTCCGCGAACGTGTCGGGCACCATCAGGATCTCGTCGCCAACGATGGCGTGCGCGCAGAACGACACGTCACGCGAGGTCTCGCTCACGTTCAGGCCGACGCACGACTTGAACCACTGACGATCCGCGTCGACAAGACTCACGAGGGCGATAGGCACACCGAAGAGTCGCTTGGCGAGCCGGGTCAGGCGATCGAAGCGCTCTTCCGGCAATGTATCGAGAATATGCAGCGCACGCAGGGTGTCGAGACGGGCGCTTTCGTCAATGGGCGTCGGTGGCACATGCATGTAGTAGTCCCCAAGGCGACCGGTGTGGCCGAAGTGGCAGGCGGTTAGTGTATAGCGACATACGTCACTTGGGGCAAGACCAGAGCGCGAGAGTTCCCTCGGATTGCGTGCCCGCTGCATCCGCATTCGCGCCGATGCAGGCCGCGCCGAGCCGAGACGCTCGCGCGGCAAGGTGTGACGGCGGCCTGACTACGAGCTTTCAAAGACCGGCTCTACGGGCCGCGCAAGACAGTCGATCAGGTTGTCGGGTCCGCATAGATGCAGCGCGCCAACGACCACCAACGTGCGCTCAGGCCGCGACAGCAAGTCCCTCAGGCGCGCCGCCCATGCGCGATTGCGCGCGTCGAGAATCGCATGCCGGATGCCTGGCAGATTGAACATCGGCGACTCGTTGGCGATGCGGTGCACGGCGGCCAGATCGCCCTCCAGCCACGCGGCATGCATGCGTTCGAGCGTGCGCTGCGGTTCATCGAGATCGGCCATCAGCAGACCGAGCGCCGCGCCGACAGCATCGAGCGGAATCGATTCGAGCGCCGCCGCCACTTCCTGCGCGGTCTCGAGATAGCGATAGGGTTTGGCCTGCGCGATCGCCGAGCGCAGCATGCGCGGCTCGACGCCTTCGACGACCTGCTGGAACAGCGTCGGCGCAACGATCAGCGCGGCCCACGGGCACAGATCGACGAGCGGCGCCAGCGGGCCTTCAACGGGCCAGGCCGCCTGAAGACGCTGCCACGCATCGGCGGATAGCAAAGGCTGCAGGCAAGCGGCTCCACCGTGGCTGGCGGCCTTCAGAAACGGGAGGATCGTCGGCGGATCAGACTCGAAGACGAGCGCCTCCGCCCAGTCATACGCTTCGGCGATCCATGGCGGTGTTCGGCGGCTCGTCGCCGGAAAGAGATGCATCGAGCCGAGCAGGCGAACCTGAGTGCCGGTGAGTTGTAGGTACATGCAACCTCGGTGTGGACAAGCAATGATGCAAAGAAGCTGGGCCGCCGTTCAACCGATCACGTGCGGCGCGGCGCACCGGCTCGCCGCGCCTCGCCAGGCCGTACGCACGGTGAAGGCGACGAACAGCAGAAAGACGATCTGCGACAGATACAGATCCATACGGATCGGGTGATGCGGCGCGAACCACGAATTGTGCGCCACATCCGTGACGATAACGGCAATGCAAAGAATCAACCCTATTGCCGGAGAGACTAGCGGCAGTAACGCGGTGACAAGATCGATGAAGAGCAGAGAAGTCCAGTAGATGCGCGTAAAGAGCGCGACGTTGCCGTAGTCCCACGAGAGGCCATGCGTCAGCACCGCCTGAAGATGCGTCCACGTGGCGCCGGCCAGGCAAAGCGCATAAATCACGCGTAAATAAAGCGAGCGGCGGACGATATCCTGCATACGTATTTCCGGCGATTTTCGAAGTGTTCAGCAAAAATAAAGCCCCGGATTGCCGGGGCCTCTCGCAGGAAATCCTTCCGCTTGATACTCACACGCGGCTGATTATTCGGCGCTTCTTTTGAACGACTCCAGTTCGCTCGTATAGCGCTCGTTTCGCACTCCATTGCTGGCGTAATACTCTTCCACTGATTTTACCCACCGGCCAATTTCGGGCACATACCAGATTGCTTTATAAGTACGCCCGGTTGCCTGAACCGGGCCGGTTTTCTGTGCATGCGTCACCATGGCCGTATCGCCCTGCTGAACCTGCACGGCCTGTGTGACGGTCTGGGTCGGCTCGAGTTGCGCGGTCCAGTCGCCCTCCGCTTCCACCTTGATCGCCTGGAATTTGCCCGCCGGCACTTCGACCGTTTCCGTGTCCACGACCCGATATTGGGTGCGCCACTTCTCCAAGGCGTGCATCTTGTTTGGATGCTGTTCCGCGTAGTCGATGCTCCAGGTTTTACCCGGCGATAACGGGAACGCGAGTGGCCGGTTGACCACCATTTCGGTGCCGTTCACGCTGCGCTCGCGGCTCCAGTCCGCGCCCGCGATCAGTTCGTTCGCCGCCTGAGTCGAACCCGACGGCTTCGACGCATAGTAAATGTGCGACGACGTGGCGCGCAAAACGGTCACCTCATCGTGCGTCTGGCGCCAAACCGAAGGCGCTTTTTCAAACGTATTGACGTAAGTCCAGGTGTCGCCGGTCTTGAGGACCGGAGGCGGCGCCGACTGAGCAATGGCCAATATCGGCAAACAGACGGTCAACAGCACGGCTGCGGTTATCGTTTTTTTCATTGGTCGAGATGTAGTAGTTGTAGCGGGTTTGCATTGCCCCATTCATTCACGATGAAAAAACATCGCCATCCATTCAGGTAGATTGCAGCCATGCGTTAAATGCGCGAATGTGCATTGCCACTGTACATTATCGGCAATTACCGATGGCAATCAATACTGCAAACCGAGCGCAGTTCCACTACTAAAATAAATATGAAAGCCAATTAAATAAAAACGAAAGTACGCGAGAAGCGATTGGCAAACGGCATAAGGTTCAGGCGAGCGGCGCCGCGTTGGCTATGACTCGGTAGGCATGAGATTCGCGGGACCGGTTCGAGGTTGGCTGCAAGCAAGGGTGGACTCGCGCTGAACCCGCTGATGATCGCGCGGGCCGACGCTGATATGTGCAGCATTAGAGGTGAGACCGCTACACATGCGTAGCGTGAGCATCTGCATCCGCGCTGACGGAGCGCGCACAAAAAAGAAAAGCCCCGACAAGTCGGGGCTTTTCTTTGCATCAACTACTGGAGGCGCGAGCCGGAGTCGAACCGGCCTAAACGGCTTTGCAGGCCGCTGCATAACCGCTTTGCTATCGCGCCGCAAGCGGACTGGAACCTAGCAACAGATTCGCAGATTCTGTCTGGCGGACAACCGGAAGGACCGGACCACCAAACAAAAAGGGAAGCACTGCTTCCCCTTATGTATGGAGCGGGAGACGAGGCTCGAACTCGCGACCTCAACCTTGGCAAGGTTGCGCTCTACCAACTGAGCTACTCCCGCATTGCACTGCTTCACAACGCGCTGCCTTTTTTACTTCGCCAAACAACGCACTGCTTTAAAAATTTGGAGCGGGAGACGAGGCTCGAACTCGCGACCTCAACCTTGGCAAGGTTGCGCTCTACCAACTGAGCTACTCCCGCATTGTGCTGCTTTTGCCTGCTTATTACTGACTAACTGCTGCCTTGTTACTGCAACTACTCTCTTACTGCCACCGACGTTTCGAACTGCGTGCATCGGAGAAACGAGATTATGGAGAAACGACTGAAACGTGTCAACCCCCTTTTGCGAATCTCTTTTGCTGAACAGATTTCACTCATGTTGCCGCGAAGTTCGGGCACGCACCGGACGTCTTCCGCCACGGCGAGCGATCAGGCCACACCGCTCCTCTCGCGAATCTGCGGCCATGCGAGCTTCATGTAGTAGAGCATCGACCAGATCGTCAGGAACGCGGCCAGATAGATGAGCCACAGGCCCCACACGCGCGTATCGATCACCACGCCCCCACCGAACGGCAGTGGCCCATAAAACAGCAGCATGGGAATCGCGACCATCTGACAAACGGTCTTGAACTTGCCGAGAGAATTGACTGCGACGCTCTTCGACGCGCCGATCTGCGCCATCCACTCACGCAGCGCCGAAATCGCGATCTCGCGCCCGACGATCACGAGCGCAATGGCCGAATCGATTCGCGCGAGCTGCACGAGCACCAGCAACGCGGCGGTCACCATCAGCTTGTCGGCGACCGGGTCGAGAAACGCGCCGAATGCCGAAGTCTGATTCCATTTGCGCGCCAGAAAGCCGTCGAACCAGTCGGTCAACGCCGCCAGAATGAAGATCGTCGCGGCCGCCAGATTACGGTGCGCGGGGCTCATCATCATGTCGGGCAAATAGAACACGCCGACGACGAGCGGAATCAGGACGATCCGCAGCCAAGTCAGGAAAATCGGGAAATTAAACGGCATGGGCAGGCGCAGCGTCTGACGAGGGAGATGCAATTGTGCCGTGTCACAGGGCCTGCCACAAGCAAAGCGGCGCGCGGATCCTCGCGCACGCGCCGCTCGAAAGGTGCGAGCGGCCGGCCGGACCCGCCGCAATCAGTGCAACTGGCGGTAAATCTGCTCCGCGAGCGCCTGCGAAATGCCTTCGACGCTCGCCAGATCGTCGACACTGGCGGCGACCACGCCGCGCAGACCGCCAAAGCGCGCGAGCAGCCGCTGGCGCCGCTTCGCGCCCACCCCTTCGAGCTCTTCGAGCCGCGAGGTCTGGCGCGTTTTGCCGCGCTTCGCGCGCATGCCGGTGATTGCGAAGCGGTGCGCTTCGTCGCGGATCTGCGCGACCAGCATCAGCGCGGCGCTTTCCTTGCCGAGTTCGAGCGGCGCACGGCCGTCCGCGAAGATGAGCGTTTCGAGGCCGACCTTGCGTCCCTCGCCCTTCGCGACACCGACCAGCATGCTGGTATCGAGACCCAGTTCCGTGAACACCTGGCGCGCGATTTCGACCTGACCCTTGCCGCCGTCGATCAGCACGATGGTCGGCAAGACGCCGCCGGCCGCGACCGGCTCCGCGGCGTCCGGCGCGAGCGACGGATCCGCGGCCGCGTCGTTTTGCAATTCGGCGGCTTCATCAGCGGCATTCGCGGCGGCTTGCGCCACCATCTTCTCGTAGCGGCGCGTGAGGACCTGGCGCATCGCGGCGTAATCGTCGCCGGGCGTAATGCCGGTAATGTTGTACCGGCGATATTCCGAGGACTGCATCTTGTGATGGTGATACACCACGCACGATGCCTGCGTCGCCTCGCCCATGGTGTGGCTGATGTCGAAACATTCGATGCGCAGATGCGCAAGATCATCGCACTCCATGCCGAGCGTGTCGGTGAGCGCGCGCGTGCGGGCCTGCTGCGAACCCTGTTCCGAGAGCAGGCGCGCGAGCGCGAGCCGCGCATTCTGCTCGGCCATGGCAAGCCAGGCGCGCCGCTGTCCTTGCGGCTGACGCAGCACGGTTACCTTGTGCCCGGCCTGCTCGATCAGCACGTCGACCAGTTCGCGTGTAGCGGGCGCGTGGCTGACCACCAGCACCGGCGGCACGCGATTGCCCAGGTAGTGCTGCGCGATGAACGCTTCGAGGACCTCGGATTCGATGCCGCCGGCCGCGCGGGCGCGGCCTTTGCGCGGCTTCGCGGGTTCGGAGTCCGATTCGGGTTCTTCGGGTTCTTCGGGTTCGCCGTCCTGTTCGTCCTGCTCGTCAGTCTCGCGCTCTTCGTCTTCCGGCGGCATATCTTGCGCGATTGCCAGCGCGTCCGCGGTAGCAGCTGATTCCGCCGCATCGTCCACGCCCGCTTCACCGAGCGAGCCTGGTGCAGCAGCCAACGCCTCGCCGTCTTCTTCCAGACCACCCTCATCCACCGTCAGCGCGCTTTCCACATGCGCCGGGAAATACGCCTTGTCACCCAGATGCCGTCCGCCGCGCACCATCGCCAGATTCACACACACACGCCCGCCCAGCGCGACCACCGCGAGAATATCGACGTCGCTGTCGCTGCCGACTTCGATCGCCTGCTGATGCAGCACCGTCGACAGCGAGCTCATCTGGTTACGCACCGCCGCAGCCTGCTCGAACTTCAGTTCGCTCGCGAAGGCATGCATCTTCTGCTCGAGTTCGCTCATCACTTCGCCTTGCCGGCCGAGCAGAAAGCGCGACGCGTTGGCGACGTCGCGCGCGTAATCCTCTTCGCTGATGGCCGCGACGCACGGCGCCGTACAACGGCCGATCTGATGCAGCAAACAGGGCCGCGTGCGATTGTTGAACACGGAGTCTTCGCAGGTGCGCAACTGGAACACGCGCTGCAGGATCTGGATGCTCTCGCGCACCGCCCATGCACTCGGAAACGGACCGAAGTACTGATTCTTGCGATCCACCGCGCCACGGTAATACGCCATGCGCGGAAACTTGTGCCCGGTGAGCTTGAGGTACGGATACGACTTGTCGTCGCGAAACAGAATGTTGTAGCGCGGCGCCAGCGCCTTGATCAGATTGTTTTCGAGCAGCAGCGCTTCGGCCTCGGAGCGCGTGACGGTCGTCTCGATGCGCGCAATGCGCGTGACCATCATCGCGATGCGCGGCGACAGTTGCGTCTTCGTGAAATAGCTCGAGACGCGCTTTTTCAGGTCGCGTGCCTTACCCACGTAAAGCACCGCGCCGTGCGTATCGTAATAGCGATAGACGCCGGGCAGATGCGGCAGTTGGGTGAGCACTTTTTTCGGCTCGAAAGCGTCGGTTGCTTCGGGTTCAGTCATGCAGAATCGGTTGGGTGGGACGGTCTTGCGAAGCGTTGCCCCGCGTGCCGCGCGCCTCGGCGAACCTCAATGTGCGTCGCGCGCGCAATCGTGAACGGGTGCTTTAGAATCGCCAGTTTAGAACATTCCGCGTGCGTTCGAACCCTGTTGCCCCGAATCGGGCCACGCACCCGCGGCAGCCGGTCACGCCGCGACGCAGCAGGTTCAGACGGCTCGAACCGTACCGCTCCCTCCATCCGTTCCAATCCGCGACTCAGGCCATCATGTCCTCCGCCCCGCCTCTTCCCGACCACGCTGCTGACGCCTCCACGGCAATCGCTTGCGACATCTTCTGCGCGGTGATCGACAATTTTGGCGACATCGGTGTGTGCTGGCGACTTGCGCGCCAACTCGCGAGCGAACACGGCTGGCAGGTGCGCGTGTTCGTCGACGACCTGCATGCGTTTCAGAAGCTGTGCCCAGCCCTGACGCTGGAGCGCGCCCGCCAGACGGTGAGCGGCATCGTCGTCGAACACTGGCGCGAGCCGGCCCATGCGGGCGATACGCTCGAAGTGGCCGACGTCGTGATCGAAGCATTCGGCTGCGAACTGCCACCTGTCTATGTCGCCGCAATGGCCGCGCGCACGCGCGCGCCCGTCTGGATCAACCTCGAATATCTGAGCGCCGAGGACTGGGTGGCGGATTTTCATTTGCGGCCCTCGCCTCATCCGCGCTATGCGCTGACCAAGACTTTCTTTTTCCCCGGCCTCGGCCTGGGCACCGGCGGTGTGCTGAAGGAACGGCATCTCGACGGCGCGCGCGCCGCGTTCGAGAGCTCGCCCACCGCGCGCGAAGCGTGGTGGCGTCAAGCCACCGGCCACGCGCCGCCACCCGCCGCGGCCACCGTCGTGTCGCTGTTCGCCTATGAGAACCCCGCCGTCGACAGCCTGCTCGAACAATGGCGCGACGGCGCCAGCCCGGTCGTGCTGCTGGTGCCCGAAGGCCGCATCTCTGGGGCGCTCGCGCGCTTCTTCGACCTGCCCTCGTTCGCTGCCGGTTCGCACGCCGTGCGCGGAAACCTCAGCGCGCACGCGCTCGCCTTTACCGACCAGACCGGCTACGACACGCTGCTATGGGTCAGCGACATCAATTTCGTGCGCGGCGAAGATTCGTTCGTCCGGGCTCAATGGGCCGCCAAACCTTTCGTCTGGCACATCTACCCGCAAGCCGACGACGCCCATCTGCCGAAGCTCGACGCGGCGCTCGCGCACTACGCGCGCACCCTGCCCGCCGACGCGCGCGACGCCCTTGGGCGCTTCTGGCACGCGTGGAACGGCGCGGGCCGGCCGGACTGGGCGCAATTGCAGCGCCACGCCCCGGCGCTCGAGCGCCGTGCAGGCGAATGGGCCGGCGAGCTGGCTCAAGTGGGCGACCTCGCCGGAAATCTGGCCTTGTTCGCAAAAACTCAGTTAAAATAAGCGGTTATCCAACGGCCGACGACGCAAGCGCGGCCCGATCGCAGCGGCAGAATCCGGCCATTTGGCTTGACCGGCCCGTCGACCCCGTATCGAAAGATGCGAGACAGTCCCCACATCAAAGTCTGAATGGCGGAAATGTCAAAAAAGGGACGTATGTTGCGGATCGGCGCCACTCGTGTACCCGCCCGCACAGGGTAAAAAGCAGGTAACGGATTGCTGGGAATGGCACAGGCCAAAGGTTGCGGCCCGAGAGCCAGTCTCCGCGGCAAGCCGGCCACGCCTTGATTCGCCCGCAACCCGCCGAGCCATTCCAGTCGGCGCGGCGCGCAGTGGGCGAAACGCCGAAGCCGCTTGCGCCGTATGCCGTTGAGCAAAAGTTGAAGCTACTTATTTCGTACAGGACAGTTTTATGAAGACCGCACAGGAACTCCGCACCGGTAACGTCGTGATGATCGGCGCAGACGCAATGGTTGTGCAAAAGGCCGAATACAACAAATCGGGCCGCAACTCCGCCGTCGTCAAGATGAAGTTCAAGAACCTGCTGACCGGCGCAGGCATGGAAAGCGTGTATAAGGCTGACGACAAGTTCGACGTCGTCGTGCTGGAACGCAAGGAAGTCACGTACTCGTACTTCGCTGACCCGATGTACGTGTTCATGGACGCCGACTACAACCAGTTCGAAGTCGAAAACGAAATGATGGGCGACGCCCTTCATTACCTCGAAGACGGCATGGCTTGCGAAGTCGTGTTTTACAACGAGAAAGCCATCTCGGTCGAACTGCCGACCACGCTGGTCCGCGAAATCATCTATACGGAACCGGCTGTCAAGGGCGATACGTCGTCGGGCAAGGTGTTGAAGAACGCGAAGCTGAACACCGGTTTCGAACTGCAAGTGCCGCTCTTCTGCAACATCGGCGACAAGATCGAAATCGACACGCGTACGCACGAGTACCGCAGCCGCGCTTAAGCGCCCTGCTCGCCTGAATCCAGCGCCGCAACCCCGGCGCTGAGAAAAAAATGGCAAAAAAAAGCGCCCACATTGGGCGCTTTTTCTTTTTCGTGCTGCCGTGTATGGTTGAGGAAAACTTTACCGGCGATATTCTCGGATTTGCACACCGGCATCCCAATTTTTCCCATGATCCGCTCGGCAAACCATTGATTAGTTTAAGTAAATCATGGTGGTACAGTTCATGCTTATCTTGGGTGTAGGCCAATAAGGCTTTAATTTCTTCAACTCGGGAGATGCCATATGAATAACGACATCGCTGAAGGCAAGTGGAAGCAGATGGTCGGCAAGGCCAAGACGGCGTGGGGCGAACTGACGGACGATGAATTGACCAAGGCCGAGGGTCGCGCCGACAAGCTTGCGGGTCTGATTCAGGAACGCTACGGCAAGACGCGCGAACAGGCGGAACTGGAAGTACGCCGGTTTTTCGATAGCAATCGGGATTTCTGACAGGCCGAGTGAAGGAAATACAGGTGCCCGCCCAAGCTTACAAGAGGTCAGGATGGGCTCCGCAGTGTGATAACGCAAAGGACCAGAAGTACTCGAATTGAATCGCCGAGCGCCTCCCTGACTGTCTGATGGTTGGACGCGCTACGGAGCCAGACGGTGTCGTCCGGCTCCTCTTGCAGCGCGCAAGACGAGTTTGGGAGCGCGACACTCGATTCGATCGGAGATACCGGCCTGCATCGCGCCTCGTGCCGCGCGCCGAATTATTGGCGCAGCGGGCTGGGGATTCCATCCATTTAAAAAATTGCGCTCGCCATGCCACACGCCCTGATTGTTGAAGACGATCCTAATAGCCTGTCAGGCCTGTCCGCCATCCTCGCCGCCGACGGCTTCTCTGTCGACACGGCGACCACCATCGCGGAGGCCCGGGCCGCCTTGACACGCTTCATTCCCGACGTCGTGCTGGTCGACCTGAACCTGCCGGACGGCAGCGGGCTCGACCTGCTGCAGCATCTGCCCGCGCATCCGCCCGGCGGCGCCTTGCCCGTGATCGTAATGACCGGCAATGCGACGGTGGAAAGCGCGATCGAAGGTTTGCGGCACGGCATCTGGGACTACCTCCTGAAGCCGGTCAACATTCCACGCTTGCGCAGTTTGCTCGCGCGCATTCCTCGGCCGTACGAACTGACCGAGGAAGTGCAGACGCTGCGTGCGTCGCTACGCCAACTTGGCCGTTTCGGTTCCATGCTCGGCCGTAGCAGCGCGATTCAGCATGTCTATGACACGATCGAGCACATTGCGCCGACTGAAGCCGCTGTGCTGATTTCCGGCGAAACCGGCACCGGCAAGCAGATGGCCGCGCGCACCATCCACGATATGAGCCGTCGCCGTAAAGGCCCGTTCGTCACGCTCGATTGCCGGACGGCCAACAGCGCGAATCGCTCGCTCGACAGTCTGCTGTTCGGCCACGAACGCGGTGCGTTCAGCGGCGCCGAGCAGCGCGAGCCGGGCCTCTTCGAGCAGGCGAGCGGCGGCACGCTGTTCATCGACGAAATCGCGGAATTGCCGCGCGATCAGCAGGAAGCGCTGTTGCGCGCGCTCGATTCGCAAACCTTCATGCGTGTCGGCGGCACGAATCAGGTCGTGACGGATTTCCGGCTGATCGCCTCGACGCGCAAGGTGCCGCGCGAGGCAGTGGCTGACGGCAGCCTGCACGCAGATCTGGCGCTGCGGCTCGAAGCGGCCGCCGTGACGCTGCCGCCGCTGCGGGAGCGCGGCGAAGATCCGGCGCTAATCGCTCAGGCGGTCGTCGACGAGCAGAATCACGAAGGAGCCACGCGCGGCACGCTGGAGGCCGCCAAGCAGATCGGGCCGAATTTTCTGCGCGAGTGTCTCACCTATGAATGGCCCGGCAATGTGCGCGAGCTGCACGACCGCGTGCGGCGCGCGTATCACGCGTCTGGCGATGTGCTGGAGTCGTTGCGCGCCGACGAAGCGGGCTCGGCAAATGGCCGCGATCTGAACGGCAGCCGCGTGCAGGTCACGGTGGGCACACCGCTCGCGGACGTCGAGGAGATGCTGATTCGGGCCACGCTCGATGCGGTGGGCGGTACACGTCACCGGGCGGCGTCGCTTCTGGGTATCAGTCCGAAGACGCTGTACAACAAGCTGCAGCGCATGCGCTTGAACTGAGCGCTGCCTCGGCGGTTCGAGGTGGGAGCCTTGTCGATAAGGTTAAAAAAACGGCACCTTCGAGGTGCCGTTTTTCCAGCTCGCGTGTCCGTCGCTCGCGCGACTCAGGCAAACGCGCTGCGCAACAATGCCTGCGCTTGAAGATATTGAGGCTCCGCGACCAGCTTGCTCCACTTCAAGGCCTTGCCCCGCGGCCGCATGCGCTTGAGCCGCTGTTGCGATTCCTTCGACGGCGTGAAGCGCAGTGCATTCAGCACCTTTTCCGCCTCGTCCGGCTGATTACAGATCAGCACCATGTCACAGCCGGCTTGCAGCGCGGCGGTAGCGCCTTCGCTCAGCGTGCCGCCCTGGCGCGCGGCTTCCATTGAAAGATCGTCACTAAAGATCGCGCCTTCGAAGCGCAACTTGTTGCGCAGAATTTCCTGCAGCCAGATACGCGAGAAACCCGCGGGCTTCGAATCGATTTTCGGATAGACCACATGCGCGGGAATGACCGATCCCAAAGACAACCCGAGCCAGTCGTAAGGCGCTACGTCATCGCGCAGGATTTCTTCGAGCGAGCGATCGTCGACCGGCATCGCGACGTGTGAATCCGCCTGCGCGAAACCGTGCCCCGGAAAGTGCTTCCCGCAATTGCTCATGCCGGCCAGCGCGAGTCCATGATTGAGGCTCTTCGCCAGCAAGGTCACCACACGCGGATCGCGGTGGAACGAGCGGTCGCCAATCACCTGCGACTTGCCGTAGTTCAGGTCGAGCACCGGTGTGAAGCTCATATCGATACCGCACGCGCGCAATTCCGCCGCGAGGATATAGCCGACCGCTGTCGTCACTTTGGTGGCGTGCAGCACGTCGCTGTCCCACAACGCGCCGAGCTTGCCCATGGCCGGCAGCACCGTGAAACCGTCGGTGCGAAATCGCTGCACGCGCCCGCCCTCGTGATCGACGGCGATCAGCAGATCCTCGCGGATCGCTCGGATCGAATCGGTCAGCGCGATCAGTTGCGCGCGGCTCTCGTAATGGCGCGCGAACAGGATCACGCCGCCGGTCATGGGATGCGCAAGGCGGCGCTTGTCGTCGTCGTTCAGCGTTTTGCCGACCACGTCGAGCATCACCGGTCCGGGAATGGTTTTCATCGATTTCCGCTAGAAAAAAGCCTGGAACAAAGGAAGACGCGGCCGGCGTGCGCCGCGTTCAAAATATTTTTTATTCGGCTGCGCCGGGTGCCGCTGCTTGCGTGGCTTCCCGTGTTTCCGCGATCACGAACGACACCGCGTAATCGCGCTCGTCGCTGATCGTGACGCGCGCCGTGATACCGCGCGCGTCGAGCCATTCGGCCAGCTCGCCGGATGCGACCACCATCGGTTCGCCGCTCGGCTTGTTGAGCGTTTGCAGCGCGCGCCACGTCATCGGCCAGCGCATGCCGAGGCCGATCGCTTTCGAGAACGCTTCTTTCGCCGAGAACCGGGTGGCGAGAAACGCGAGACCGCGCGCCGCCGAGCGGGCGTGCCGCGCGTGATAGACGCGCAGTTCGTCCGGCCCGAGCACCTTTTCGGCGAAGCGGCCGTTGGTGCGCGTCATGACCGCGCCGACGCGGCTGACCTGAACGATGTCCGTACCGATGCCGTAGATCGTCATGCGCGGGGCCCCTCAGGTTGCATCAGGAGCGCGCGCCGAGACGCGCGGCGACCATGATCGCCTTCATCTCGCGCACCGCATTGTCCCAGCCGGCGAAGATCGCATGCGCGACGATCGCGTGGCCGATGTTCAACTCAACGATGCCCTCGATCGCGGCAATCTGCTGGACGTTCGTGTAGTGCAGACCGTGGCCCGCGTTGACCTTGATGCCGAGCGTCGCGCCGAATTCGACGGCGCGCACCACGCGCTCGAATTCGCGCTGCTGTTCGGCGGGATCGTGGGCTTCGGCATAACGGCCGGTATGCAATTCGATCACCGGGGCGCCGGCTTCATGCGCGGCACGAATCTGCGTTTCGTCCGGATCGATGAAGAGCGACACCCGCGAGTTCGCTTCTGCGAGTTGCCTGCAAGCGGCGCGCACGGCTTCGAACTGGCCGGCGACGTCGAGCCCGCCTTCCGTCGTCAACTCCTGGCGCTTTTCCGGCACGAGGCAAACGTCGTGCGGCTGCACTTCACACGCGATATCGAGCATTTCCTGCGTGACCGCGCATTCGAGATTCATGCGCGTTTTGAGGAGCGGGCGCAGCTTGCGCACGTCGGCATCGACGATATGACGGCGGTCTTCGCGCAGATGCAGCGTGATGACGTCCGCGCCGGCCTCTTCGGCCATCAGCGCGGCGCGGATCGGATCGGGGTAGGAAGTGCCGCGTGCGTTGCGCAGCGTGGCGACGTGATCGATGTTCACGCCCAGGTCAATCACATTCGGCGACGTAAGAAAGAAGCTCATAAGTTCTGCAAGTCGATCAGGATCTGGCGCGTCGCGAGCGGCGTGCCGCCAAGGTAAGTGTTGAGCAGAAAGCGCATCAGCGTCTTGCTTTGCGCCACGGTCTGCGCTCGATGGTAATCGTCCTGCTCCATGTCGAGCAAGGTTTGTCCGCCGATCACAGGCCATTGCGCGGGCAGATCGTCGGAAGCTTCGCGCACGCCGCGCTCCGGGTCGAACACGTAGCGGCCGTCGGCCCGCACCGCCTTGCGCGCGACGGTGCGATCCAACGCCATCGCGTAGCCGGTTTCGCGCAGCAGCACGCGCTCGAACGAACGGAGCACCTGCACGGGCGGTTCGTCGTGCGCGAGACGCGTCATCGTGACGACGTAGTGATGGAACAGTTGCGGATGCGGGTCTTCGCGCGCACAGAACTTGACCAGCAGTTCGTTGACGTAGAAGCCGCACAGCAGCGCGTCACCGGCCAGCGGCAACATGCCGCCGACCCACTCCGCGCCGGTCAGCGTGCGAACTTCGGATTTGCCCGACCATGACAGCGCGAGCGGCTGGAAGGTCTGCAACACGCCGCGCAGCGCGGAGTGCGGACGCTTCGCGCCCTTCGCGACGAGCGCAAGACGACCATGATCGCGCGAGAGCACGTCGATGATCAGACTGGTCTCGCGATACGGATAGCTGTGGAGAACGAATGCAGGTTGCTCCGCGATCCGGTAGTCGGATGCGGAGGTGCGCGGCGCGCGGCGAGGCGGCGCTTTGCGTGGTTCGCCTTCGGCGCCCTGGGCGCTTTTGGCCGATGAAGTTTTTCTGGTGCTACGAGCGGGTTTGGACGCGGGTTGGGACAAATCGCGTGCCGGCGCGGCCGGCTCCGAGTCGTCCGGATCAGCGTCGGAATTCAGCGTCATCCACGCGTCATTCGTACCCATACGCACGAAGTCCGGCTTCGTTGTCGGCCCAGCCGCTCTTCACCTTGATGAAGGTTTCCAGATACACCGGACCGTCGAACAGCTTTTCCATGTCGAGGCGTGCTTCGGTGCTGATCTGCTTCAGCTTGGCGCCCTTCTGGCCGATGATCATCGCCTTGTGCGTATCGCGTTCGACCATGATGGTCGCGAAAATGCGGCGCAGGCGCCCTTCCGTTTCGAACTTGTCGATCAGCACGGTGCTCGTGTACGGCAGTTCGTCGCCGGTCCAGCGGAACACTTTTTCACGCAGAATTTCCGCGGCGAGGAAACGCTCGCTGCGATCGGTCAGGTCATCTTCGCCGTAGATCGGCGCGCCTTCCGGCAGGAACGGCTTGACGGTCGCCATCAAACGTTTGATGTCGTCGATATTTTTCGCCGACAGCGGCACGATCTCGGCAAACTTGTGCAGCGTGCTGACCTGCTGCATGAACGGGAACAGCGAGTCTTTATCCGACACGCGATCAAGCTTGTTCGCAATCAGCAGCGTGGGCACCGACGGCGGAATCAGGTCGAGCACTTTCTGGTCGTCCGGGCCGAAGCGGCCGGCTTCGATCACGAACAGGATCGCATCCACCGAAGTCAGCGTGGACGTGACCGCGCGATTGAGCGAACGGTTCAGCGCGCCGCTGTGCTTGGTCTGAAAACCCGGCGTGTCGACGAAAATGTACTGCGCGTCTTCGAGCGTATGGATGCCCGTGATGCGATGGCGCGTGGTCTGCGCCTTGCGCGACGTGATACTGACTTTCTGGCCGACCAGCGCGTTCATCAGCGTGGACTTGCCGACGTTGGGGCGGCCGACGATCGCGACCATGCCGCAGCGAAAACCAGTGGGAGTGGGAGCGTTCATATTCGGGCTACGGCAAGTTCAGATCGACACGCGGGAATGGCGCGCCGATGGCAATCAATGGCCCGCGTCGGCGACGCGCGTTTGCACCGCGTCGGCTACGCCGGGTTCGTGTTCGGTCGGTGCCGCCGCTGCGCTCGGCGCGGGCACGGCGGGACCGGGTGTGACTTCGCGGCCGCGGTGTTTGTCGACACTGCGGACCGCAGCGGCGTCCGGCTTGGCTTCTGGTTTCGCGTCCGGTTTGGCTTCGGCGGGCTTGGGTTCGGCGGGCTTGGCTTCCGTTTTGGCTTCGGCGAGTTTTGCGTCAGCGGCCTTGGTGTCGAGCCTTTCTGAGGCTTTTTCCGCTGCGGCTTTATCTGTGGACTTGTCGCCCGCGTGAGCGGCCGTCTTCTCCGCCTTCTCTGCGCGCTCGGCCTTGTCCTGTCCGCTGTACTCCACGTGCGCGGCGCGAATCACCGCCAACGGCGCGGCTGCGGCTGTCAGCGTAGGGCGTTCGGCTGCCGGCTCCGCAGTGGCCGCCGCTCCGCGGGCCTCGCCGCGCCCGGCTGCGCGCTCGCTCTTGCGATCCGGGCTGCGCAAATCCAGCGCGGCTTGCACGCCGGTCACGCCGGGCACGATCTCCGGCTCGACATGCTTCGCCGCGCGGGCGCTTTTCGAGCGCTTGGGTTTGGCGACCATGGCGGGCGCCGCGGCCATCACTTCGTCGAGAGCTTTCTTGGCCGCCGCCTGCTCCGCCGCGCGCCGGCTCGCACCGGAACCGGACACTTTCACGTCCAGCTTCGGCACCGTGCATTCGACTTCGAACTGCTGATTGTGCGCCGCACCATGTGTAGCGACGACGGTGTAGGTCGGCAGCGCGATCTTGTGACCTTGCAGATATTCCTGGAGCAACGTCTTGGCATCCTTGCCGAGCGTGCGCGGGTCGATGTGATCGAGAATCGGCACGTAAAGACGTTTGATGACCGTCTGGGCGGCTTCGAAGCCGCCGTCGAGGAACACCGCGCCCAGCACGGCTTCAAGCGTGTCAGCAAGGATGGAGGGCCGGCGGAAGCCACCGCTGCGCAACTCGCCTTCGCCCAGCCGCAAGCCTTCGGAAATATTGAGGGCCTGAGCGATTTCGTAAAGCGACTGCTGTTTGACCAGATTGGCCCGGACGCGCGACAGGTCGCCCTCGTCCAGCTTGCTGAAACGTTGGAACAAAAGCGCAGCCACCGCGCAATTTAGAACGGAATCGCCAAGAAACTCGAGCCGTTCGTTATGCGTGGAACTGTGACTGCGGTGCGTTAAAGCCTGGCGCAACAATTCCGCATTGCGAAATTCATAGCGCAGACGGCTTTCCAACGGAGATAGGGGCATGGGCAGAGTATAACGCGGGCGCCTGACCCGGCGAAAACGCGGGGCGGCCAGCGGAAAAAGCGTGGTGAAGCGACGTTACCGCGGAATCTTAAAGTAGCGTGATAACACGCCGCGGCTGCGTGACCTGTGTAAAGGCCAACCGCGCGGCGTGTCGTGCAATGAACGCACACGAACTCAGTTGAATGAGCCGATGCGTTTCAGATTGCTGAAGTTCATCCAGATAAAAAACGCGCGTCCGACGACATTGTTGTCCGGCGCAAAACCCCAGTAACGGCTATCCGCGCTGTTGTCGCGGTTGTCGCCCATCATGAAGTAGTTGCCCGGCGGTACCTTGCAGATCACACCGCGCGCGTTGTACGTGCAGTTGTCGCGATACGGATAATCTTCCGCGCCGACGATAAACGGCGGCACTGCAGGATTGTTCAGGATTGCGTTCTTGCGGCCATCGAGATCTTCTTCGAACTGCTTCGCGTAACCCATGCGTTCGTCGTCGAGGTAATCGGGCAGCGGCGTTTCCGGCACCGGCTTGCCGTTGATCGTGAGCTGCTTGTCCTGATACGCGACCGTGTCGCCAGGCAGACCGATCACGCGCTTGATGTAGTCGACGGATTCGTCTTTCGGGTAGCGGAACACCACCACGTCGCCGCGTTGGAGCGGACGGCCTGCGGTGATCTTCGTGTTGGTGATCGGCAGACGAATGCCGTAGTCGAATTTATTGACGAGAATGAAGTCGCCCACCAGCAGCGTCGGCACCATCGAACCCGACGGAATCTTGAACGGCTCGACCACGAACGAGCGCACCACGAAAACCACCAGAATCACCGGGAAAAAGCTCGCCGAATATTCGAGCCACCACGGTTGGCGCAACTTGTCGTCACGCAAACGGGCGCGCGTTTGCGCCGCGTTCTCGTCGGCGAAACGCTCGCCGACGCGTGCCTGCTGGCGGTCGAACTCGGCGACCGCGGCTTCCGCCGCGCGGCGCCGTTGCGGCATGAAAACCAGTTTGTCTGCGACCCATGCGACGCCCGTCAAAATGACGAGCACAAAAAGAATCAGCGCAAAATTCATAGGGTTCCGTTGTTCGTCTTATTTGTCTTCGACACGCAGGATAGCGAGGAAAGCCTCTTGCGGAATCTCGACCGATCCCACTTGCTTCATTCGCTTCTTGCCTGCCTTTTGCTTTTCCAGCAGCTTCTTTTTACGTGAAATGTCGCCGCCGTAGCATTTTGCCAGCACGTTCTTACGCAACGCTTTAATGTTTTCGCGCGCAATGATGTTCGCGCCGATCGTGGCCTGAATCGCCACGTCGTACATTTGACGCGGAATCAGTTCACGCATTTTCGCCGCGACTTCGCGGCCGCGATACTGGCTTTGCGAACGGTGCACGATGACCGACAGCGCGTCGACCTTGTCGCCGTTGATCAGCATGTCGACCTTCACCACGTCTGCCGCGCGATATTCCTTGAACTCGTAATCCATCGACGCATAGCCGCGCGAAATCGACTTCAGACGATCGAAGAAATCGAGCACGACTTCGCCCATCGGAATTTCGTAGGTCAACTGCACCTGACGGCCGTGATACTGCATGTTGATCTGCGTGCCGCGCTTTTGCGTGCACAGCGTGATCACCGAGCCGACGTAGTCTTGCGGCATGTACAGATTCACGGTGACGATCGGTTCGCGCACCTCTTCGATCTTCGACGGCTCCGGCATCTTGGCCGGATTCTCGACCATGAGAATCGTGCCGTCGCGCTGCAGGACTTCGTACACCACGGTCGGCGCCGTGGTGATCAGGTCCATGTCGAATTCGCGCTCGAGACGTTCCTGCACGATCTCCATATGCAGCAGGCCGAGGAAGCCGCAACGGAAACCGAAGCCGAGCGCCTGCGACACTTCCGGCTCGTACATCAGCGAGGCGTCGTTGAGCTTCAGCTTTTCGAGCGAATCACGCAACGCGTCGTACTGGTTGGCTTCGACCGGATAGAGGCCGGCGAACACCTGCGGCTTGACCTCCTTGAATCCGGGCAGCGGCTCGGCGGCCGGACGGTTCACCAGCGTGACGGTGTCGCCCACCTTCGCAGCAGCCAATTCCTTGATGCCGGCGATGATGAAGCCCACCTGCCCGGCCGACAGCGATTCGAGATTCTTCGACTTCGGCGTGAACACGCCGATGTGCTCGACCGGATACTGCGCGCCGGTCGCCATCATGCGGATCTTGTCCTTGGGACGCAGCGTGCCGTTGACGATACGCACCAGCATCACAACGCCGACATAGTTGTCGAACCACGAGTCGATGATCAGCGCTTGCAGCGGCGCTTCCGGATCGCCCTTGGGCGGCGGCACTTTGGCGATCAGTGCTTCGAGCACGTCTTCCACGCCGAGGCCCGTCTTTGCGCTGCAATGCGTGGCGTCGGTTGCGTCGATGCCGATCACGTCTTCGATTTCGGCGATCGCATTTTCGGGGTTCGCCGCCGGCAGATCGATCTTGTTGAGCACCGGAATCACGTCCACGCCGAGCTCGATCGCCGTGTAGCAGTTCGCCACGGTTTGCGCTTCCACGCCCTGGCTCGCGTCGACGACCAGCAACGCGCCTTCGCATGCGGACAGCGAGCGGCTGACTTCGTACGAGAAGTCGACGTGGCCCGGCGTGTCGATCATGTTCAGGTTGTAGACCTGCCCGTCACGGGCCTTGTACGTCAGTGCGGCGGTCTGTGCCTTGATGGTGATGCCGCGCTCGCGTTCGAGATCCATCGAATCGAGCACTTGAGATTCCATCTCGCGGTCGGACAGGCCGCCGCAAATCTGGATGATGCGATCGGCGAGCGTCGACTTGCCATGGTCGATGTGCGCAATGATCGAGAAGTTACGAATATGATCCATTCAGTGCCGATCAAGCAAAAAAGGCGCGCTCGGACAATAGCGGAGCACGCCTTGTAAGTAGGTGAAAAACCTATCTATTTTAGCCGAAAAGGCCGTCGCCCGGCGCATCTTGCGAAGCTCGGGCGGAAAAGACAGCTGGGCAACCCTGCTGCATGGGACCAGAGCACGGCGCTGCGGCGCCAACTCGGGTTGACAGGAGAGACGTGAAACTCGGCGTGAGCGGAGCGGCGTCGATGCCGCACCTCGAACCCTCGTGCTAAAACTCAGGAGGCCGCCGCGACCCGCGTGGCGAGCGCGGCGCGAACCCGCGCTACGTCGAGGTGATAGTGACACAGCTCGACGCCGTCACAGACCAGAACTGGCACCAGTTCGTTGTAACGGGCTTCCAGCAAGGGATCCGCGTCGACGTCGACAATTTCGACCTGCGCGCCGAATTCGGCCAGCAAGGGCGCGAGCGCGGCACGCATGTCATCGCAAAGATGGCACCACGCGCGCCCGTAGAGCGTGAGCGGCGCCGTCTTTGTCATTTCTGCGCGCTGCGCGGGCGGACCGGCACGAACTGCGTGTTTTCACCGCGGCGAACCAGCAGCGCGACCATCTTCTGCGAATCGAGATGCGAACTCACGTCGTCGAACTGCTTTGCGCTCGTGATGTCGGTATCGCCCACCCGCAGAATGATGTCGCCCTTTTGCAGGCCCACGCGCGCTGCGGGACCGTCCACGGCGTCGATCTGCACGCCGCTGTGCAGCTTCAGCGCCTTCAACTGCTCGGCAGGGATATCGCTGACCGCCACACCCAGCACGTTCGTGGCGCGCTGTTTGGGCGGCTGCGGCTTCTTCTGATCCGCCTTGGTTGCCTTATCCGGCTGCATCTCGGCGATCGTCACCGGCAGATCGCGCGTCTGGCCCTTGCGCCAGATCGTGATCGTCGACTTCGTACCCGGCTTCGTGTCGCCAACCATGCGTGGCAGGTCGGTTGCCGTGTCGACCGAATGGCCGTTGAATTTCAGGATGATATCGCCCGGCTGCACACCCGCCTTATCCGCCGGGCCGCCCGGCTCGACGCTGCTGACCAGCGCGCCCTGCGCCTTCGGCAGACCGAGCGATTCGGCGACGTCTTTGGTCACTTCGCCGATCGCCACCGCGATCCGGCCGCGCACCACCTTGCCCGAGGCCTTCAACTGATCGGCCACGCGCATCGCTTCGTCGATCGGAATCGCGAACGAAATGCCCATGAAACCGCCGGTGCGGCTGTAGATCTGCGAGTTGATGCCGATCACCTCGCCCTGCATGTTGATCAGCGGACCGCCCGAGTTGCCCGGGTTGACGGCCACGTCGGTCTGGATGAACGGCAGATAGTCGCCCGTATCGCGCCCCTTGGCGCTGACGATACCGGCCGTCACCGTGTTCTCGAGCCCGAACGGCGAGCCGATCGCAACCACCCACTCGCCGACGCGAACCTTGTTCGAGTCGCCGATCGTGATGGTCGGCAGATTGGCTGCGCTGATCTTGACGACCGCAACGTCGGTGCGATCGTCCACGCCGATCAGCTTTGCCTTGAATTCGCGCTTGTCGGTGAGCGTGACGTAAATGGTGTCCGCGTCGTCGATGACGTGCGCGTTTGTCATCACGTAGCCGTCCGCCGACAGGATAAAGCCCGAGCCCACGCCGCTGTTCTGTTCCGGATCGCTGCTATCCGGCGTGTCCTGGCTGCCGCCACTGCCGCCGTTATCGCCGCCGCGGGGCGCCCCCGGCGAACCCGGCGATTGCGGTGACTGCGGCAACGGAATGCCAAAGAAGCGCCGGAAAAACTCCGACATGTCGCCGTCGTCCATACCCGGCGGCAAACCGCTGCGGGCACCGCTGCTGGACACGCGAGTGGTGGTGCGGATGTTGACGACCGCCGGGCCGACTTTGTCGACGAGGTCAGTGAAGTCGGGCAGATTGGCGGCGGGAGCCGCCGACGCCGTATGCGGCACGAGCGGCAAACACGCCGCTACTACCGCGGCCGCGAGGAATTTGCGCACCGAGAAAGTCGTCATATCGTAGCAAGCCGAGGGATTCAGGATTCGGAGGATTACTTCGGAGCTTTGTATTCTATGGCAGCCGCGAATTGCTGCAATGTGGTCTGGGGCACTTCACCCAGCAGAGTAATCCAGAAGTCGCCGCGACGCTTGACGAGCACGTGCGTCGCGCCGCTGCTGCCCGCGCCTTCCTTGCGCGTGTTGTTCTCAACCGGCTCGACGAACACCGAAATGGCCGCGAGGCCGTCGGAGAACACCGCCTGGTCCACTGGAATGGTCGGCTGGCCGGCGTCACGCGCGGCCATGGGACGGCGTAGTTCACGAATCTTGCGGAAACCCGGCACGGTTGGCGTGATCTGCCAGCCTTGCGCGGCCATGTCCACCGGCTCGACCGGCGGGCGCACCACGGTCCAACCCGCCGTATTACGAATACCGTTGACGATGCCGGCCTTGTCGACCGGCACGCCGATGCGAATCTGCGAAAAAGACAGTTGTTCGAGCACCTGACCGCTCGGGTCGAGTGTCTGGGCACGCAGCAGCAGGCCGGTTTTCTTGTCGGCCCACAACTTGTAGGCAAAGCGATAGGCGTCTTTCGGGTCGAGCTCGATCACCTGGCTGTCGACGCCCGCGACACGGTCGTCGCCCAGCAGCTTGGGCTCGTAGACCGACAGCACCTGTTCGCCGCTCACGGCCAGTAGCGCCGGGAACGAATCCTTGTTCTGACGTTTTTCGACGACGCACAGGTGCCGCTCCGGCACGAACGTGTAGAGCTCCTCGTTATGACGCAGCATTTTGCGCGGCTTGCCGTCGAGGCTCTCGAGCTGCTCGAATTCGCCATCCGTGCGGGTCGCGTAGTGCGCGATCCGCGACGTTTGAACGAAATTGCCGCGTTGGTAGACGAACGCGCCCTCGTAATTTTGCTGCTGTGCGGCTTGATGGATGCGATCGAGCAGATCCGCGGCCGTGCGACGGGCGACGAGCGGATCGTCGGTTTGCGCAAAGACCCGCGGTGTAGCGGACAACAACACGGCTGCGCAGAACAGAAATGCCGGCAGCCGCCCCCAGATAGTCGTTTTATTCAACCGCGGAGTCTGCATCAAACTATTGGCCTTGCGTAGAAACGGCGGCAGCGCGAATCAGCGGCATCGAGCCCGGCATGACCGGCTGTTGCGCGAATTGCTGGTGAGCTTCCAGATACTGGTCGAGACTGGCGTCACGAATGATATTCGCGTCTTGTACGATCGGCTGGACGGTAGCCGCCGGCACCGAAGCCATGGCCACGCGTTGCAGCGTATCGCCATGCGACTGGACCGACGCGAGTTGCGCCGTGCCCGGACCGCCCGGCACGCCTTGCAGTTGCGGCACGACGATCCACGTCAGCGTGGCGGCAGCGGCCGCGACGGCAAAGGCCGGCACGACAC
This sequence comes from Paraburkholderia sp. RL17-380-BIE-A, assembly GCF_046028085.1. Lineage (NCBI taxonomy): Bacteria > Pseudomonadati > Pseudomonadota > Betaproteobacteria > Burkholderiales > Burkholderiaceae > Paraburkholderia > Paraburkholderia sp. RL17-380-BIE-A. The sequence goes on along the minus strand of NZ_JARESQ010000014.1, from coordinate 71,624 downwards.
GGCGACGCAGCGCCAGCAAACGACGCGCAACAGGCATAGCGGCAGGCGCCAACACGTGCGGCTCGTTGTCGAAGCGCGCGGCAAAACCGCTCAGGAACGCGCTGCTCGCGGCCGGACTCACCGCCAGATCGTCAGAACGCAAAGCGTCGCCGATCAGGTGATAGCTCGACCAGGCGGCGCGATCCTGGCCGTCTAGCCCGGAAAGAAACGCGTCCAGATTCAGATGCTCTTCGCCGACCAGCTCACCGTCGACAAAAGCGGACATGCGCTCGCTGCGCGAGCTGGCTTGCGATTGCATCGAGACCGACCCCATGATGCTCCCCATCTTACAAATACCTCGTAGTGACACCACTAATCCAGATATTGCACCCGCGCCCCGCCCGGCCGGCTGGTGGTTTACCAGCGCTTGCCTTCAGGTGTGTCAAGTAACGGACGCAATTTTGCCGCAATGGCTTCGCGAGCGCGGAATATTCGCGATCTGACCGTGCCGATTGGGCACCCCATCATCTCAGCGATTTCCTCATAGCTCAAACCTTCAATTTCACGAAGAGTAATGGCGGTGCGCAACTCTTCCGGTAAAACCGCCATCGCAGCATTGACCGTCTCAGCGATCTGCTTGCTCATCAACATCGACTCAGGCGTGTTGATATCCCTTAGTTGGTCCGCGTCCGAGAAAGTTTCAGCTTCTTCAGCATCTGCTTCGGTCGAGGTCGGCGCGCGGCGCCCTTGGGTCGCAAGGTAGTTCTTTGCCGTGTTGACGGCAATCCGGTACAACCACGTATAAAAAGCCGATTCCCCGCGAAACTGCGGCAGCGCCCGATACGCCTTGATAAAGGCGTCCTGTGCGACGTCTTCCACCTCGGCGGGATCCCGCACGAGGCGCGAGATCAGCCGGAGAATCTTGCGGTGGTATTTGGAGACCAGAAGCTCGAACGCGGCCTTGTCGCCCTTCTGGACGCGCTCGACCAGCACCTGATCAATTTCTTTTTCGCTCACCTGATAAATCCGTTAACTATAGGGCGCATGGCGGGGCACCATTGTAGCGTCCCCATCAACTGGGTACGTTACGCCGGTAACAGCGGTTACAGTCGTTACAGTCAGGCGCCGGCGCCACGCCGGCCCAGCACGGCCAGTTCGCGGAAGATGGGTGCCGGGAGCGTGTCGGCGGCAAGCAGTAGCGTGCGCGGGCGGCCTTGATCCGGCATGACTGCCAGAATCAGCAGGCGAGCACTCCACTGCGAACAGCCGGCAATACGTCCGTGCGCCAGCAGTGCGCCTGTTCGGCCCCAAACGGACAAGCCGTCCGCCCCGATTTTCAGCGCGACGGGCTGCGCGCGCCCATAGCGGAGCGCGCAAAGCGTGAGCCACGCCCATACCGCGAGCGTCAACGGAACCGCCTGCCCGGCGCCCAGATGCGACGCGAGGCAAGCGAAGACGGCAGATGTCGCCGTCAGAATGAAAACCGCCAGCGCAGCCCATATGGCAACGGAGCGGCGCAGCGCAATCCGCTGCGCCGCTCCGTCGGGCGTTGCCGGTTCAGGGGAAAGCGCCGGCACAACCGGCGCCGTCGACTGGCGCATCACCAACTATCAGGCGATCAGGCGCGCTTGAAGACCAGCGTGCCGTTCGTGCCGCCGAACCCGAACGAGTTCTTCAGCGCGACGTCGATCTTCATTTCCCGCGCGGTATTGGCGCAGTAGTCCAGATCGCAGGCCGGATCCTGATTGAAGATGTTGATGGTCGGCGGCGACACCTGATGATGCACGGCCAGCACGGTAAACACCGACTCCAGACCGCCGGCGCCACCCAGCAGGTGCCCCGTCATCGACTTGGTCGAATTCACGACCATGTCTTTGGCGTGATCGCCGAAAGCGCGCTTGATACCGGTGGTTTCGGCCAGATCGCCGAGCGGGGTGGATGTGCCGTGCGCGTTCAGGTAATTCACCTGGTCGGCATTGACACCCGCGTTCTTCATTGCGGCCAGCATGCAGCGGCGAGCGCCGTCGCCGTCTTCCAGCGGCGCAGTCATGTGATAAGCGTCGCCGCTCATCCCATAGCCGCTGACTTCGGCGTAAATCTTCGCGCCGCGTGCCTTCGCGTGCTCGTACTCTTCGAGCACCATGACGCCGGCACCCTCGCCCAGCACGAATCCGTCACGATCCTTGTCCCACGGACGGCTCGCCGTTGCCGGATCGTCATTGCGCTGCGACAGCGCACGCGCCGCCGCAAAGCCGCCGACACCGAGCGGCGACACAGTCGATTCCGCGCCGCCGGCGATCATCACATCGGCGTCACCGTATTCGATCAGGCGCGAAGCCTCGCCGATACAGTGCAGGCCCGTGGTACAGGCCGTGACGATAGCCAGATTCGGTCCCTTGATGCCGAATTTGATCGACAGGTGGCCGGAAATCATGTTGATGATCGACGCCGGCACGAAGAACGGCGAAATACGGCGTGGGCCGCGATTGAGCAGTTCGGTTTGCGTCACTTCGATCATCGGCAAACCGCCGATGCCCGAACCGACCACTACACCGATACGCTCCGAATTCTCGTCGGTGACTTCGAGGCCGCTGTCCTGCATCGCCTGGATGCCTGCAGCCACGCCGTAATGGATGAACGTATCCATGTGGCGCGCTTCCTTACCGGGGATGTAGTCCTCGATATTGAAGCCCTTCACCTCGCCGGCAAAACGAGTCGAAAAGTTCGACGCATCGAACTTCGTGATATTGGCAATACCCGACTTGCCGGCGACCAGATTGGCCCAGCCGTCGGCAACATTATTGCCAACAGGCGAAATCAGCCCCAGGCCTGTAACAACAACACGACGGCGGCTCACGGTAACCCCTTTTTCATAGATGACAAAAGCAAAAGCCACAGCGGCCACAGGAACCTGCCCTGTATGCCCTGTGGCTGTTTAACTCGGCAATCGCGCGAAAAATTGCGCAGTCAACATCGCTCGCTCCTGCTTGGCAAAACGCGTGGCAAAAAGCGCCAACCCTGCTGGCGTCGGCAACCGACACGGCAGGGCGTCATACGCCGCCAACGCAGAAACGCGGGCGCGAATGACCTTAGGCCTTGACGTTCGCGCGAGCGTAGTCGATCGCTTGCTGAACGGTGGTGATCTTCTCGGCTTCTTCATCCGGAATTTCCATGCCGAACTCGTCTTCGAGGGCCATCACGAGTTCAACGGTGTCGAGCGAGTCGGCGCCGAGGTCGTTCACGAACGAAGCTTCGTTCTTGATCTCAGCTTCTGCAACGCCCAGTTGTTCTGCGACGATCTTCTTGACGCGCTGTTCGATATTGTCCATTACCCCTCCAAGGGAAAAGAAGTTCAAAAATACAGGTGCGCGCATTTTATCAGGTTTGACCCGGCAAAAAAGCGGCGCATCGGGTGGCTGTCAAGGCATGCGCCTTACGCATTTACAAACGCATCAAGGCGCGGATAGTAACCGAATTTGGTTACGACATGTACATCCCACCGTTTACATGCAATGTCGTGCCGGTGATATAGCCCGCGTGTGGCGACGCCAGAAACGCCACGGCGTGCGCAATATCTTCCGGGCTGCCGAGACGGCCCAGCGGAATCTGCGTCTTCAGCGCCGTTTGCTGCTCTTCCGGCAACGTCTTGGTCATGTCGGTATCGATAAAGCCCGGCGCGACACAATTCACCGTAATGCCGCGGCTGCCGATCTCGCGTGCGAGCGCGCGCGTCATGCCCGCCACGCCCGCTTTCGCAGCGGCGTAGTTGACTTGCCCCGGGTTGCCGGCCGAGCCGACCACCGACGTGATGTTGATGATGCGGCCGCCCTTCGCCTTCATCATGGGGCGCAGCACCGCGCGCGACAGCCGGAACACCGACTTGAGGTTGGTGTCGATCACCGCGTCCCAATCGTCGTCCTTCATGCGCATGGCGAGTTGGTCCTGCGTGATGCCGGCGTTATTCACCAGTACGTGCAGCGCGCCGAATTCCTTCACCGTGCCGTCGATCAGCGCTTCCGCCGCGGCCGCGTCGTTCACGTTGAGCACCGCGCCACGGCCGTTCACGCCGGCGGCGTTAAACGCTTCGCTGATTGCGGCTGCGCCGCTTTCGCTGGTCGCCGTGCCGATTACCGTCGCGCCCTGGCGCGCCAGTTCCATGGCGATCGCCCGGCCAATACCGCGCGAAGCGCCGGTCACGATTGCGATCTGCTTGTCGAGAGTCTTTTCCATCTGTCAGTCCGGATGCCCCTCGGAGGGCTGATTGATTCTTGATGCGATGATCTGATGCTCCCGCGCAGCGCGTGCTGCCAGCGCAAGGCACGCGCGGCGCAGTGCTCAGCCAGCCGTCACGAGTTTGAGCGTCTCTTCGAGCGAAGCCGGATCGAAGATCGAAGCGCCGACCAGATTACCGTCGATACGCTTGGTCAAACCCGCAAGGACCTTGCCCGGACCGCATTCGATCACGTGCGTGACGCCCTGAGCGGACATGGCCTGAACGCTTTCCACCCAGCGCACCGCACCGGCAGCCTGGCGCACCAACGCGTCCTTGATCCCGGCCGGTTCGTTGACCACGGCAACGTCCACGTTGTTGATGACCGGAATGGCAGGCACCTGCACGTCGACACTCGCCAGATACTCGCGCAATTGATCCGACGCGGGCTTGAGCAGCGACGAGTGAAACGGCGCCGAGACCGGGAGCGGCAACGCGCGCTTGGCGCCCTTAGCCTTCGCGACTTCGCAGGCCTTTTCGACCGCGGCCTTGTGGCCCGCAATCACGACCTGCGCCGGCGCATTGAAATTGACCGCTTCGACGACGCCCGCAACCGACGCCTCAGCGCACACCGCGCGCACCGTGTCGTCGTCGAGACCGAGGATCGCGGCCATACCGCCTTCACCGACCGGCACCGCCGTTTGCATGGCTTGCGCGCGAAAACGCACGAGCGGCACGGCATCGCGAAACGCGAGCGCACCCGCCGCGACCAGCGCGGTGTATTCACCCAGGCTGTGGCCTGCGACGATCGCCGGCTTCGGGCCGCCAGCCTGCAACCACGCGCGATACATGGCGTAGGAGGCGGTCAGCATGACAGGCTGGGTGTTGGTGGTGAGGTTCAGATCTTCGGCGGGGCCTTCGGCGATCAGCTTGCCGAGGTCCTGATTGAGCGCGTCGGAGGCTTCCTGAACCGTCTCACGCACGACCGCGTGATCGGCGAACGCGTTGAGCATGCCGACCGACTGCGATCCTTGCCCAGGAAAAACGAACGCAAATTTCATATCGTCCCCAAAATCGATGTTGTCAGATGTGGGAGGCGCGCCCGGTTGACGGCGAGCGCGCTCAAGCGTAGCCGAGCGCCGTGAAGCGCGCTCGCCATAGCGTCGCCGCTATCAGTAGCGGATAACCGACGCGCCCCACGTGAAGCCGCCGCCGACGCCTTCGATCAGCACGTTCTGGCCGCGCTTGATGCGGCCGTCGCGCACGGCGACGTCGAATGCGAGCGGAATGGACGCAGCCGACGTATTGCCGTGCTCGCCCACGGTGACGACCATGCGTTCCTGCGGCAAGCCGAGCTTGCGGCAGGTGCTTTGCATGATGCGGATATTCGCCTGATGCGGGATCAGCCAGTCGACCTGCTCAGCCGACAGATTGGCCTTCTCGAGCGCTTCGACCGCGACCTTTTCGAGCACATTGACGGCAAGCTTGAACACGGCCTGTCCGTCCATATGCAGAAACGCGCTGCCGGCTACCACACCGCCGTTCACGTTGCCCGGCGTGCAGAGAATGTTCGAATGGCTGCCGTCCGCGTGGAGCGCGCTAGCGAGCACGCCCGGTTCTTCGGATGCCTGCAGGATCACCGCGCCCGCGCCGTCGCCGAACAGCACGCAGGTGGTGCGGTCTTTGAAGTCGAGAATGCGTGAGAAGGTTTCCGCGCCGATCACGAGCGCCGTACGATGCTGACCGCTGCGAATGAAGCTGTCCGCCGTCGCCACCGCATAGGCAAAACCGGAACAGACGGCCTGCACGTCGAAGGCCGCGCCGTGGTTCTTGATGCCGAGCTTGTTCTGCAACAGGCACGCCGTGCTCGGAAACACGAAGTCCGGAGTGGACGTGGCGACAATGATCAGATCGATGGACTGCGGGTCGATATCTGCCGCTTCGATCGCGCGTTGCGAAGCGATGAACGCCAGATCGCTGGTCGTGACATCAGGTTCCGCGAAGTGGCGAGCATGGATGCCCGTGCGGGCGACGATCCACTCGTCGCTCGTCTCGACGCCCTGCTTGGCGAGACGTTCGGCCAGATCCTGATTGGTGACGCGGTTGGGCGGCAGGTAGCTGCCGGTGCCCAGCACGCGGGAATAAATTGTCGATTGAGCCATTATGCCTTCGAGGATTGCGCAGCGTAGGGCTCGGCTGGCTGGCCTGCGATCGGGCTTGCGTGACCCGCACCGCTCGCGTCGCGCGCTGCCTGCTCGAGAGAACCCGCGTTCTCTTCCATCGCACGCGCAAGGCGTTCCAGCACGCCGTTTTTGACGGCATCATACCCGCGTTTGATAGCCCACTCAAACGCGTAGGCATCCGCCGAACCGTGGCTTTTTATCACCAGCCCGCGCAGGCCGAGCAACGCGGCACCATTGTATTGCCGATGATCGACGCGTTTCTTGAAGCGCATCAATACCGGCAATGCGAGCACCGCCATCACCTTGGTCAGCCACGAACGGCCAAACTCTTCCTTGATGATGTTGGACAGCATCTGCGCGAGGCCCTCCGACGTCTTCAGCGCGACATTGCCGACAAAACCGTCGCAGACGATGACGTCGACCGTGCCTTTGAAGATATCGTTGCCTTCAACGTTACCGTGAAAGTTAAGTGTACTCGCGCGCAGCAATTCGCCGGCACGTTTGATGGTGTCGTTGCCCTTGATGACTTCTTCGCCGATATTGAGCAGACCGATGGTGGGCCGCTCCTTACCCTCGAGCGCCGACACGAGCGCGTGCCCCATCTCCGCGAACTGCAGCAGATGCTGAGGTTCACAGTCGACGTTGGCGCCCAGGTCGAGCATCATCGTGTAGCCATTGGGATTGGGCAGTGCCGACGCGATAGCCGGGCGTTCGATGCCCGACAGCGTTTTCAGCACATAGCGCGAGACCGCCATCAGCGCGCCGGTGTTGCCGGCGGAAATGCAGGCTTGCGCCTCGCCTTCCTTGACGCGGTTCAGCGCCACGCGCATGGAGGAATCTTTTTTCTTGCGCAGCGCGACTTCGACCGGATCGTCCATGGCGACGATCTCGGAAGCGGGTACGACGGTCAGCGCCGGCAGGTCCTGAGCCTTCAACTTCTTCAGCTGCGCACGAATCGCACTTTCAATGCCGACGAGCAGCAACTGCGCATCGGGATGCGAACGAACGAAGTTGACGGCAGCGGGAACGGTCACGGACGGGCCGTGGTCGCCTCCCATGCAATCTATCGTGAGCTTTACTGTCATGGAGTGCGACGAATTTCAGGCGCCCTGCATGGGACCGCGGTAGGCGCTAAATTGCCAGCTGCGATCGACACAAAAAAGCGGCAATTGAATGCCGCTTTTTTGCCGAGCCGGGAAAATGTCAAGCGAGCCGATCGCCACGCGAAACGCCAAGGGGCGACACGCAGAGAAACAGGCGGCGAAACGATTAATCGTTCTTCGTCTTGACAACTTTCTTGCCACGATAGTAGCCGTTCGGGCTAACGTGGTGACGCAGATGCACTTCGCCCGTGCTCGGTTCCACGGCCAGCGGCGCTGCCGTCAGAAAATCGTGCGAACGGTGCATGCCGCGCTTCGACGGCGACTTCTTGTTTTGCTGAACTGCCATGACTAACTCCTAAAAATTTTCCGGATTCTAACACAGCCCGACTCGGTGTCCGCCACTGGCCGAGTGGCCAATGCGCCCGCGTCGCGCTCCAATGCAACTGTTCAGTGCTTCTTGTCGCCCGGCTCACCGCGCTTGAGACTCTGGAGCGCCGCAAACGGATTCGGCCGCTCGGGCTCACCGCCCTCATCAGCCTCGTCCAGTGCGCCCTCGTCGCCCTCGCCTTCAGTACCGGCCACACCAGAGACGAGACTCTCGTGCACTTCGGGACAGACCTCATGCTTGGGCACGAGCGGCAAGGAAAGCAGCAACTCTTCTTCGATCAAGTCGATGAGATCGAAATGGTTCGAGCCCACGATCACTTCGACTTCATCCTCGTCGAGCGGAAACTCTTCGGCTTCCGCCTCAGTGTTGACGATCCGGTAAGTTGCATCGACGTTGAATGCCTGCAAGTACGGTGTCATGCACCGCTGACATTCGAGCCATGCGGCGCCGTGAATCGCCATCCTCAAATAAGGCTGGGGACCCTCGGTGCCGTCGTCCTGCAATTCCGGCTGCGTCGTTCCTTCGGCTTGCCAGGTGAACGCGGTATCGCGGTCTGGCGCTTCTGCCGGGACTTCGTTTAACATGCGCGGCAGTTGCGAGACGCGCACGACACCCGCGGCCTGACGCGCACTCCGCGCAAATTCGAACAGATCGAGATTATGCGGGTCGGACAGACCTGCAGGGTTGCCAGGATGTTGAGTCATGTGCGCTCCTGCTTCGGCAAGGGTTTCGCCGGGGTATAAACCGCGGGGTATAACCGCGGGGTACAACCGGTTTGCGAGACAACCTGAAAGACCCGCGAGTTGTACGCCACGCTTGCAAGTCCGCCTGCACGCCCGACACACACCGAGGCCCGCCTAGCGCAAGCATACCGATGAAAAGCCCAAAATCATATCCGTTTTGTCTTTTCGAGTCAAACACTTAAGCCCGTACACGCGCAAGCTTTCCGCGACCCCGTACGTTCCGCCTCTCTAGCCGTTGATTGCCCATGCCAGATTCCCTCAATCGCCCGCCACGCCTGATCCTGGCGTCGAGTTCGCCTTATCGCCGCGAGCTGCTCGAACGCCTGCGTGTGCCGTTCGATGTCGTCGTACCCGCGATCGACGAGACGCCGCTCGCCGGCGAGACGCCCGAAGTGACCGCTCTGCGCCTCGCGCAAGCCAAAGCTCGCGCGGTTGCCGGTGGACTCGGCGCCGGTGAGGCCGCGCTCGTAATCGGCTCCGATCAGGTCGCGACTTATGATGGCCTGCAAATCGGCAAGCCGGGCACCCACGCCAATGCGCTGGCGCAACTGCAGGCAATGCGCGGCCGCGAAGTGCAATTCCATAGTGCACTGTGCCTATTCGACAGTCGCTCGGGGACAGTGCAAGCCGCCGACGTGATTACCCGCGTGCAATTCCGCGATCTGCCGGACGCCATGCTGGAGGCCTATCTGCTGGCCGAAACGCCGTACGACGTTGCAGGCAGCGCCAAATCCGAAGGACTCGGCATCGCGTTGCTCGAAGCCATCCATTCCGACGACCCCACCGCGCTCGTCGGCCTGCCGTTGATCGCACTGTCGCGCATGCTGCTCGCAGTGGGCTTTCCGCTTCTGGGGGCGCAATGACCGGCACGCTCTATCTGATTCCGAACACGCTCGGCGAAGGCGACGCCGAGGCGCTCGACGCCGTTCTGCCGGCGCCGGTACGCGCCCGCGCGGCTTCGCTTCACTATTACATCGGCGAAAACGCGAAAACCACGCGCGCGTTCCTGAAGAAAGTCGGCACGGAACGGCCGATCCAGGAAATCGAGATCCGCGAACTGAACGTCAACACGCCGGCCGGAGAGATCGATAAGCTACTCGCGCCGCTTCTAGCCGGCACCGACGCGGGCCTCGTCTCCGAAGCGGGCTGTCCGGCGGTCGCCGACCCCGGCGCCCTGCTGGTGCGCCGCGCGCATGAACGGGGAGTGAAAGTGGTGCCGTTCGTCGGCCCCAGTTCGATTCTGCTGGCCTTGATGGCTTCCGGGCTCAACGGCCAGAGCTTTGCGTTTCACGGCTACCTGCCGGTCGACGCCACGGAGCGAGCCAAACGCCTGCGAGACCTCGAACAGCAATCACGCAAAGGCAAGCAGACGCAGATCTTCATCGAGACGCCCTACCGGAACCGCGCGCTGCTGGATACGTTACTGGCGACGTGTGCGCCTTCCACGCTCGTCTGCGTGGCGGTCGATCTGACGCTGGAAACCGAAACCATTGCCAGCCGCACCGTAGCCGACTGGAAGAAACAGCCTGCAATAAATCTGCACAAGCGGCCCGCCATTTTTCTGATCCTGGCCGTTTGATCCGGGCTAACCCGGGATAGGTATAAAAAAGCCCCGCGCGATCGTCAAAACATCGATCGCGCGGGGCTTTTCACATCAGCACGTCAACAAATCAACACATCAACGCAGATTCAGCTTCCCGCCGAGCGCCATGGCGTGAACCGCACCACTGCCCACCGCCGCGCCGAATTTACGCGCAACGCGGTCCGTAATGCTCTCTTTCACCGTGTAGTCGACAATATCCGGCGCCTTGAAGAGGTCGCGCGCTACGTAATCCGCGTCGCCGAAACCATCGGCGAGACCGAGTTCGACGCTCTTTTGACCAGTCCAGAAAAGCCCTGAGAACATATCCGGCGTTTCATGCAGGCGCTTGCCGCGCCCCTGGCGAACAGCGTCGATAAATTGCGCGTGAATCTGATCGAGCATGTCTTGCGCGTGTTCGTCCATCTTCGGCGTTTCTGGCGAGAACGGATCGAAAAAGCCCTTGTTCTCACCCGATGTGTGCAAACGGCGCTGAATTCCCAGCTTATCCATCAGGCCGGTAAAGCCGAAGCTATCCATCAGCACGCCGATCGATCCGACGATGCTCGCTTTGTCCACGTAAATTTTGTCGGCCGCCGCGGCCGCATAATAGCCGCCCGACGCGCACATATCGCCCACGACGACGTAGAGCGGAATTGACGGATATTTGACGCGCAAACGACGAATTTCGCTGTAGATAATGCCCGCCTGCACCGGACTGCCACCCGGACTATTACAGCGCAGGATCACGCCGGCGGTGCCCGCATCGTCGAACGCACTTTGCAGCGCGGTGTTGATATCTTCCGCGTTCGCGTTCGTATCAGCGGAGATCTCGCCGTCAAGCGATATCAAAGCCGTATGACGGCCAGTGGCAGCCACCTTGTCACCGGACAAGTCGATGGCGGCCCATATTGCCAGCAGCAGGACGACGAGGAAAACGAAGCGGAAAAAGATTTTCCAGCGCCGCGCCGCGCGCTGCTCATTGATCGCGGCAAGAGCAATGCGCTCGAGCGCCGCGCGTTCCCAACCGGGCTCATCGGCAGGCGTGCGGGGGCGGCCTGTCAGGGACGGTTCCTTCGGCTCGGGAGTCAAATTGTCGGACATGCGGTGCAGTGGAAAGGTCGAAGAAGAGAAAAATCAGGGGGTGTCCGGACGCAGTTCGCCGTCAGGCAGCCAGAAAACCGCGCGGCCTTCCGACGTATCGCGTTCGTCCACCTGCACGGGCCGCAATCTGCCGCCGCGGCACGGACCACCGACGCATTTGCCTGTGTCCGGCGCGTAAATCGCACCGTGTGTAGCGCACATCAAGTATAAACCGGACGATTCGAAGAACTGGCCCTCGGCCCAGTCCAGCTCCATCGGCACATGGGCGCAGCGGTTCAGGTAGCCGTAAGCGCGGCCATCATAGCGAACAAAAAATACGACGACGTCGCCTCCGCCGAGCTTCGCCCCGCGGCGCACGCCCGCGCCGCCGTCGACCAATTCCGCCGACGCGCAAATGCGAACCGCCTGCGCCGCGTCCGGTGTCTGCTCGCTCATGCGTTTTCTCGCAGCCAGCCCGACAGCACACTGACGCTCGACGCCACGAACTTCGGCGATAACGCACTCAACGAGCCCGCAGGATGCGCCCCATATGTGACACCGATGCCCGCGACACCCGCGTTGATCGCCATTTGCAGATCGTGCGTCGTATCGCCGACCATTACCGTGCGGGCGTTGTCCTGCCCTAGTTCACGCGTCAATTCGTGCAGCATGGCCGGGTGCGGCTTCGAGAAAGTCTCGTCGGCGCAGCGGGTGCCGTCGAACAGGCTCGTGAGGCGCGACTGGTCAAGCGCGCGATTCAGCCCGACGCGGCTTTTGCCCGTCGCCACCGCCAGTAGATAGCCCAGGTCGCGCAATTCCTGCAGCATTTCGCGCACACCGGCGAATAGCTCGGTGGTCTGATCCTTTACCAGATAGTGGAAGCGATAACGCTCGGCCAGCCGCGGATAGTCCGATGGGTCCAGCGTGGGCGCGGCAATTTGTAGCGCATCACGCAAACCGAGGCCGATGACGTAGCTCGCCGCCTCGTCGGCGGGAACCGGCAAGCCGAGATCGCGGCAAGCCGACTGGATGCTGCGCGTGATGTGGGCGGTCGAATCCATCAGCGTCCCGTCCCAGTCGAAGACGATCAGATCAAATTGCTCTCTAGCCATGCGGTGTCGTCTCCGGGTTTGACCCATTTCGTAATTCGTTGAGCTGCGCGATGAAGCTGCGGCATTCGGCCGGCAACGGCGCCTCGAACTGCAGCGGCGCGCCGGTTGCCGGGTGCGTGAGCTTTAACCGGTAGGCGTGCAGGAACATGCGCTTCAGGCCCGGCTTCGCATTGGCGCGCGCCAATGCCTTATTCAGCGCGAAGTCGCCATATTTGGCGTCGCCGACGATCGGCAGTTCCAGATGCTGCAAGTGGACACGGATCTGATGCGTACGCCCGGTCTTCAGTTCCGCCTCGAGCAGCGCGTACTCCGGCCAGCGGTCGATCAGATTGAAAACCGTGTGCGACGCGAGGCCGTCGGGCTGCACGCGCACGCGGCGTTCGCCGTCCGCGGTCAAATACTTGTGCAGCGGCTCCTTGACCGCGCGGCGGCGGCCCCAATCGCTCGCCCAGTCGCCGTGAACGCAAGCATAGTAGCGCTTGTCCATTTTGTTCTCGCGAATCTGCTCGTGCAGATTGACGAGCGCCGAGCGCTTCTTGGCGAGCATCAGGATGCCGGAAGTCTCGCGATCCAGCCGATGTACCAATTCGAGGAATTTCGCCTGCGGACGCGCCTCGCGCATCTGCTCGATCACGCCGAACGCGACCCCGCTGCCACCGTGCACGGCCACGCCGGCCGGTTTGTCGATGACCAGCAGATGCTCGTCTTCGAAAATGATCTTGAAATGGGCGGCGGGTACCGGCGCCTGGGCGGCGGTTTCGCTCGGTTGGGCGACGCGAATGGGTGGCACACGCACCAGGTCGCCTAGTTCGAGCCGGTACTGCGCATCTATCCGGCCCTTATTCACGCGCACCTCACCGCTGCGCAGGATGCGGTAAATATGGCTTTTCGGCACGCCTTTACAGACGCGTAACAGGAAGTTGTCGATGCGCTGTCCGGCCGCACTATCGTCGATCTCGATCATCGAGACCTGGTCGCTTGCGACCGATTTCTGGGATATTTTGCCTAACTCTTTCATTCTGAATATAATTTGCCCAGCAGTCTGCGGCGGCCGGCGCAGTGTTCGGAATTCGGGCGGATTGCGCGGGCGCAAGCGATAAACCGTTATTTTACTTGCGCCGGGGTCTGGTTGCTCACCCTGAAAATGAGATGCAACAAGTTGCACGCACGGAGTCAGTGCCCGGCAGGGACGGCGCCCACAGGCGCGTTCGGTCAAGGTCGGCTTCGCCGGTAACGGAATTTTGGTAAAAAAGAATTTAACTTTCAGCTTCGGTATCGGGCCGTCTGACGCCCAGTTGTACGAGGCTGCAAGTTGCGAAAATACGGCGTGCGCCCGAGGCGTCTTGTAGAAAGTACAAGACATGGCGACGTCAAAATGAGGCGAGACACCCCCAGCAGGAAAAGACGCGCCGACTGCGCGAACTTCCCGCTGCGGCATGGCCGCAGCCTTCGACCCTCCGGTCACGTGCCCAGTTGGCGCACCGGCGCGAGTGGACGAAGGCTTTTGAAGGTCTGCCGGCAGAACCCGCGGCGTGTCGGGTCGTTATTTGAAGCCGTGTTCGCATGTGCCCTGCGGCACCGCGCCCATTTTTCAATGGGGCCGGGCCCTCTCAGGCAATTCTCCCGCCAGCTTTCCCGCTCCAGCGTGCTTGTGAAAACACAATAAGGCGCGGCATGCCACTGCACGCTTCGCTCTCGCGACTGACAACCGCGCAGCGAACAGGCAGGCTAAGCCGCTCTGGAGCCGTTCAATGAAACGAATGTTGTTCAACGCGACGCAGCAGGAAGAACTGCGCGTCGCCATCGTCGATGGGCAAAAACTCATCGATATCGACATCGAAACCGCCGGGCGCGAACAGCGCAAAGGCAATATTTACAAGGGCATTATTACCCGCATCGAGCCGTCGCTCGAAGCCTGTTTCGTCAACTACGGCGAAGACCGCCACGGCTTTCTGCCGTTCAAGGAAGTCGCCCGCCAGTATTTCCGCGACGGCGTCGACATGCGCTCGGCGCGCATCCAGGACGCCCTCCGCGAAGGCCAGGAACTGATCGTTCAGGTCGAAAAGGAAGAGCGCGGCAACAAAGGCGCGGCCCTCACCACCTTCATTTCGCTCGCCGGCCGGTATCTGGTTCTGATGCCGAACAACCCGCGCGGCGGCGGCGTGTCGCGCCGGATCGAAGGCGACGACCGTCAGGAACTGCGCGAAACCATGGCGCAGCTGCAATTGCCGGAAGGCATGAGCATCATCGCGCGCACGGCCGGCATTGGCCGCAGCGCCGAAGAGCTGCAGTGGGACCTGAACTACCTGATGCAACTGTGGCGCGCGATCGAAGCTGCGTCGCAGAGCGGTTCGAACGGTCAGCCGATGCTGATTTATCTCGAATCGAGCCTCGTGATCCGCGCGATTCGCGACTACTTCCAGCCGGATATCGGCGAAATCCTGATCGACACCACTGAAATTCATGACCAGGCACGCGCCTTCATGGATATCGTGATGCCGGACAATGTCAGCAAGGTGAAGCGGTATCACGACGACGTGCCGCTCTTCTCGCGCTTCCAGATCGAACACCAGATCGAAACGGCGTACTCGCGCACGGTGCCGCTGCCCTCGGGCGGCGCGATCGTGATCGACCACACCGAAGCACTGGTCGCGATCGACGTGAACTCGGCCCGCGCCACCAAGGGCGCCGACATCGAGGAAACCGCCGCACGCACCAACCTCGAAGCCGCTGACGAAGTCGCCCGCCAATTGCGCCTGCGCGATCTGGGCGGCCTGATCGTGATCGACTTCATCGACATGGAATCGGCCAAGAGCCAGCGTGAAGTCGAGCAACGCCTGAAAGACGCGCTGAAGCACGACCGTGCGCGCGTCCAGATGGGCAAGATCTCGCGTTTCGGCCTGATGGAACTGTCGCGCCAGCGTCTGCGTCCGGCTCTGTCCGAAGGCAGCCACGTGACCTGCCCGCGCTGTAACGGCACGGGTCACATCCGCGATACCGAATCGTCCGCGCTGCAAGTGCTGCGGATCATTCAGGAAGAAGCGATGAAGGAAAACACCGCGGCAATTCATTGCCAGGTGCCGGTCGAAGTGACCGCCTTCCTGCTGAACGAAAAGCGCGCTGAAATCAACAAGATCGAGTCGCGCTTCAAGGTCAACGTCGTCCTGATTCCGAACAAGCATCTCGATACGCCGCATTACAAGCTCGAGCGTCTGCGTCACGACGACGCGCGCCTCGACGAACCGCGCGCTTCGTGGAAGATGGCCGAAGAAGCGGCCCGCGAGCTCGAATCGGAAACCGGTTACAGCAAGCGCACCGAAGAAGCAAAGCCGAAGCAGGAAGCGGCGGTCAAGGGCATCACGCCTGAAAAGCCGGCGCCGAGCGCACCGGTTCGCCCTGTCGCCGCCCCGGCTCCGGTCGCGGTCACGCCGGCAAGCGGTGGGTTCATCGGCTGGCTGAAGAATCTGTTCGGCATGCAGCCGGCGGCACCGGCGCCTGTCGCGCCGGCTACGACCGACAAGCAGACGCGTCCGCAACGCGGCGAACGCACGGAGCGCGGTGAGCGCACCGGTGAACGCGGTGGCGATCGCAACCGCAATCGCCGTGGCGGCGCAGGCGGCCGCGATGCAGCGGGCCGCGGCGAAGGCGCGACCGGCGGCCGTCAGGCTCAAGGCCAGCAGCCGTCGCAGCGTCGCGAGGAACGCGAACCGCGTGAAGCACGCGAAGGCCGTGAGCCGCGTGAAGCGCGCGAGCCGCGTGGCAACCGTGAACCGCGTGAGGCCCGCGAAGGCCGTGAACCGCGCGAAACCCGCGAGCCCCGCGAACCGCGTGAAGGTCGCGAGGGTCGCGAAAACCGTGACCGCGACAATCGCGGCAACGACCGTGCGGAAGCCGTCGAAAGCGCACCGCGCGCTGAACGTGGCGAGCGCGGCGAACGTCCGGAGCGTGGCGAACGGCGTGAACGTGGTGATCGCGCTGAACGTGGCGAACGCCGCAAGCCGCAAGCTGAAGTCACCGAGTCTCTGACGCAAAGCGACGCTCAACCGGCGGAAGAACTGGCGCAAAACCAGATCGCCCTGGGCGAAAACGGCGCGCAGATCGATCAGGAAGCCGTGGCGCGTGAAGGTGAAGAGCGTCGTCGTCGCCGTCGCGGCCGTCGCGGTGGTCGTCGTGAGCGTGAAGAGGACGTGAACGGCAACCTCGCAGCGGACGTCGCGGAAGCTGAAGGCGACAACGCCAGCGTTGCCGACGAAGCGCCGGTGCGCACCGCGCATCAACCTGTCGAGCACAAGACGGAAGTCAACGAGGCGAAGGACGTGACGCCGGTAGAGGTGGTGGTCGCCGCTGTCGCGACTGAAACCGCCGTGGTCACCGAACTGCACGCGGCTACCGAAACGCCGGCTCTGGCTGTCGAAAAGGCTGCGAAGACGGAAACGGTCGTCCCGGTAGCGCAAGCGCCGGCGACTCCGGCCGCTGGCGAACCGGTCGCCGAAACGCCGGTAGCGCCCGCCGCTGCCGTGACGGTCGAGGCAGCGCAAGCCGCGCCGGCCGTCAGCGAGACGGTTTCGCTGGTTGAACCGGTCGCACGCTTTGAAGCACCGGCTCAGGCTCAAGTCGAAACGCCGGTGGTGGCGTCGCCTGTCGAAGCACAAGCCGCGCCGGCTCCGGTCGAAACCGCCGCTCCGGTTGCGGTCGTCGAAGCTCCGGCGGCTCAGCCTGTGTTGCATGCCGAGATCGCCGAAACGCAGCCGGTTGCGGCCGCGGTCGAGCCGACGGTGATCGAGCCCGCGCCTGTCGCCGTTGCACCGCAAGCACCGCGTCATGGCGCCGTGTCGGCGGAAGCCTTGAAGCCGGTGCTGGAACAAGCCGGTCTCGTCTGGGTGAACACCGACGCCGACAAGCTTCGCGCCGCTCAGGAAGCGGCCGCGCAGACGGTCAAGCCGGCTCGCGTGGTGCGCGAGCGTAAATCGTTGCCGCCGCTCGACAGCGCGCCGATGCAACAAGTGGAAACGGGTAAGCACCCGCAGTAAGCTGCCCCGCTCCACCAGTAAAGCCCGCCTTCATGGCGGGCTTTTTTTATGCGCAGCGCGGGCGCGCCGGTGGCAGGCACCTCCCCGTATACCCGACACCGCCGGGGGGTCCCACTGCCTTTTGAGGCATTTCCGATAGAATGAATATCTAGCTTTGATTTCAAGCACTAAGTTCAAGCACTAAGTTCAAGCACTGAGCAAAGCAAACACGCGAAGCAATTAAGCGAAGCAACCATGTCCCGACGCATCATCCCTGTTGCCGATTTCAGCGCTGTGCCGGTTATCAGCGGCCCCGTGCAGACGCCTAGCGGCGCGCTGCACGACAAGCTCGCGCGGCCGCTGCGCGACCTGCGCATTTCGGTCACGGATCGCTGCAATTTTCGGTGCGTCTACTGCATGCCGCGCGAGGTGTTCGACAAGGACTACACCTTTTTGCCGCACAGCGACCTGCTGAGCTTCGAGGAAATCGAACGGGTGGCGCGGATCTTCGTCGCGCACGGCGTCGAAAAAATCCGTCTGACGGGCGGCGAACCGTTGTTGCGCAAGAATCTCGAATTCCTGATCGACCGGCTCGCGCAACTTACCACGCCGGCGGGCCGTCCGCTCGATCTGACGCTGACCACCAACGGTTCGCTGCTGGCGCGCAAGGCGCGCAGCCTGAAAGACGCCGGTTTGACCCGCGTCACGGTGAGCCTGGACGCGCTCGACGACACGCTGTTTCGCCGCATGAACGACGCCGACTTCGCCGTCGCGGACGTGCTGGACGGCATTGCCGCCGCGCATGCGGTGGGGCTCGCGCCGGTCAAGGTGAACATGGTCGTCAAACGTGGCACGAACGATAGTGAAATCGTGCCGATGGCGCGTCATTTCAAAGGCTCGGGCGCAGTGCTGCGCTTTATCGAATACATGGACGTCGGCACGTCGAACGGTTGGAACATGACCGAAGTGCTGCCGTCCGCCGACGTGGTCACCCGCATCGCCGAGCACTTCCCGCTCGCGCCGCTCGAAGCGCACAGCGCCGCCGAGACCGCGCAGCGCTGGGGTTATGCGGACGGCAGCGGCGAAATCGGCGTGATTTCGAGCGTGACCCGGGCGTTTTGCGGCAGTTGCACGCGAGCGCGTCTGTCCACAGAAGGCAAGCTCTATCTGTGCCTGTTCGCGTCGTCGGGGCACGACCTGCGCGCGCTGGTGCGCAACGGCGCGAGCGACGCCGGTATCGCCACCGCCATCGCCGAAATCTGGCAAGGCCGCGGCGACCGGTATTCGCAGCTGCGCGGCAGCAACCCGGCCGATTCAGGCGCGCGCGACGGCCGTCGGGTCGAAATGTCGTACATCGGCGGCTGAGCGGCGGCGCATGAGACCGACGCGCGAACACATCACCGGCCTGTTGCTCGCGGGCGGACGCGCCACACGCATGGGCGGCGCCGACAAGGGGCTGCAAACGCTGCACGGCGAGCCGCTCGCCGGCCATGTGCTCAAGCGCCTCGCACCGCAAACCGGCGCGTTGCTCATCAGCGCCAATCGGCATGCCGAAGCTTACGCCGCACTCGGTGCGCCGTACGGCGCCACGGTCGTGGCCGATACGCTGGCCGGATTTCCGGGCCCGCTGGCAGGCCTGCTCGCCGGCTTGCGCGCAGCCGGAACCGGCTATGTGCTCAGCGCACCCTGCGACTCGCCGTGGCTGCCCGCCGACCTCGCCGAGCGTCTTGCGCGCGCGCTCGACTCGAACGGCGCCGATATCGCCACGGTCGCCACCTCCGACGCGCACGGTCAGTTGTCCCTGCACCCCGTTTTCGCACTGTTGCGCACGGGCCTCGCGGACGATCTGGCGGCCTTTCTGGAAGCTGGCGAGCGCAAAGTCCGCGCGTGGTACGCGCGCCACAAGACGGAGGAAGTCGTCTTTACCGACGAGCGCGCGTTTTACAATATCAATTCGCTACAAGAACTCGCCGACCTCGAACGTGATTGAGGCCCCGGTTGAAATCCCGCTCCGGCCGCACGGCAACTGCCGCTGCCGCCTCCGGTCGCGACGTCCCGCTCTTCATGACCACGCCTAACGAATTCTCCCGCTGCGTCGCGCAGTACGATCCTCACGCGCTACCCGTGTCAGCCGCTCAGGCGATTGTTCGCCAGTGGGCCGCACCGGTCACGGCTACTGAACGCGTGCCCCTGCGCGATGCGCTCGACCGCGTGCTCGCGGCGGATATCGTGTCGCCAATCGACGTGCCTTCGCACGACAACTCCGCCATGGATGGCTACGCGTTCAAGAGCGCGGTACTCACCACCGGCAGCGCCACCGGCAGCGCCACCGGCGGCACCACCGTCGAGTTGACGGTGGCCGGCAAAGCGCTCGCCGGGCATCCGTTCACGGGCCGCGTCGAAACCACACAATGCGTGCGCATCATGACCGGCGCCTGCATGCCGGCCGACTGCGACACGGTCGTGCCGCAGGAGGTGGTCGAGCGCGACGCCGACTCGGGTTCGATCCGCTTCGCCGCCAACGCCGTGGCAGCCGGCGCGAACCGGCGTCTCGCCGGCGAAGATCTCGCGCGAGGCCACGCCGCACTGCGCTCGGGCCGTATCATGCGCGCGTCGGACCTTGGTTTGCTGGCCTCGCTCGGCATCGGCGAAATCAATGTCAAGCGGCGCTTGCGCGTGGCCTTCTTCTCCACCGGCGACGAATTGCGCTCGCTCGGCGAGCCGCTCGACGCGGGCTGCGTGTACGACAGCAATCGCTACACGCTGTTCGCCATGCTGCGGCGCCTGAACATCGACACGCTCGATCTCGGCGTGGTGCGCGACGAGCCCGCCGCGATGGAAGCCGCCTTGCGCAGCGCGGCGGCGAGCGCCGACGTGGTGCTCACCTCGGGCGGCGTCTCGGTCGGCGAGGCCGATTTCACCAAACAACTGCTGCAAACTTTCGGCGACGTCGCCTTCTGGAGTCTCGCCATGCGGCCGGGCCGGCCGCTCGCCTTCGGCCGCGTCTGGTCCGGCGAGCGACCCGGGCTCGGGCTTCCCGCGTTATTCTTCGGTTTGCCGGGCAATCCGGTCGCCGTGATGGTGACCTTCTATCAGATCGTGCGCGAGGCGCTGCTGCTGATGTCGGGCGCAACACCGCAACCGTTGCCGTTCATACACGCCCTGAGCCGCAAAGCCATCCGCAAGCGCGCCGGGCGCACCGAGTTCCAGCGCGGCGTAGCCGAACAGGACGCGCACGGACAATGGCATGTCACGCCAACCGGCTCACAAAGTTCCGGCGTGCTGAGTTCGATGAGCGAAGCCAATTGCTTCATCGTGCTCGGGCACGATGAGGGCGAGATTGCGCAAGGGGAGCGCGTCGCGATCATGCTGTTCGACGGCCTCATCTGACGCCCGGCTCACGCCTCGCTCTCGCCAGCGGCCATTCATAGCTTTACCCATTACCACTACGACACACGGGTTTGACTTACATGAAAAAACAGATTTCGTTCATTGCACCAGGACAGACAGCCAAAGCACTGATCCTCGTGTACCTGACGTTTTCGGTACCGATCGTGCTGCTGGGCGTACTGGTGGCGTTCGTGCGCTATGGTTCGGTGGAACTGAGCACGGTGTTCAGCGCGCTGCTGCTGAATGCGATTCTCGGCTTCGTCCTGCTATGGATCGCCTGCCATGCGTACAACTGGGTTGCGTCGCGCTTCGGCGGAATTGAAATCCAACTGACCGACGCCCCGGAAGAAGCGTAATGCCCGCGATGATCCGCGCCGCCACGCCTGCCGACACCAGCGCGATCTTCGCGCTGACGTACGAGCTCGCGGAATTCGAAAGCCTCACGCACGTCTTCGTCGCAACCGAAGAGGGCTTGCGCGACGCGCTGTTCGGCGCGCGGCCTTCTATTGAAGCGCTGGTAGCGGAGAGCGAAGGACGCATCGTCGGCTATGCGCTGTTCTTCCACAATTACTCGAGTTTCGTCGGCAAGCGCGGGCTATATCTCGAAGACGTCTACGTACAACCCTCGCAACGCGGCAGCGGTCTGGGCACCGCGTTGATTCAACGCCTCGCCGCCCTTGCGGTGGAACGGCAATGCGCGCGCTTCGAATGGACCGTGCTCGACTGGAACCGGCAGGCCATCAACTTCTATGAAAAGATGGGCGCGACCGTCATGCCCGACTGGCGCGTGGTGCGCCTGACAGGTGACGCGCTTGAACAGCTGGCAGCGGGCGCGCGTGCCTGAGTGATTGGCGAGCGGAGCTGCACGCCGGGTTCCGCCACACCTAACCGTTAGCCCCGTACCCTCATTGCTCTTCGGGATCCACACCCGAGAGCGCATCGCCGAGCAACCCGCTCGCCTCCTCGCCCGGTAATGCCTCGACATCGCGCAGTCTGCGGCTCATGACACGCGTGCGCGTTTCCGCCGCTTCGATAGAACGCGTGACGGTTTCCAGTTGCGCCTTTGTCTTCGCCAGCACGTCACCGAATTTGCCGAACTCCGTTTTCACCGCGCCGAGCACCTGCCACACCTCGCTCGACCGCTTTTCGATAGCGAGCGTGCGAAAACCCATCTGCAGACTGTTGAGCAATGCGGTCAGCGTAGTCGGACCGGCGATCGTCACGCGATAGTCGCGTTGCAGCAGGTCCGTCAGGCCCGGCCGGCGCAACACCTCCGCGTACAGGCCTTCGGTCGGCAGGAACAGCAGCGCGAAATCCGTGGTGTGTGGCGGCGACACGTATTTCTCCGCAATCGTGCGGGCCTCGGCGCGAATCCGCGCTTCGAGCGCGCGGGAGGCTTCTTCCACCGCGACAGGATCGGCGCGCTCCTGCGCTTCGATCAGACGCTCGTAGTCTTCACGCGGAAACTTGGCGTCGATGGGCAGCCAAACCGGCGTGGCCACGCCGCCCTGCTCCGCGCGCCCGGGCAACTTGATCGCAAACTCGACGCGCTCCGTGCTTCTCGGCACGGTCGCAATGTTCTTCGCGTACTGGTCGGCGGTGAGCAGTTGCTCCAGTAACGCTTCCAGCTGCACTTCGCCCCACGTGCCGCGTGTCTTCACATTGGTGAGCACTTTCTTCAGGTCGCCGACACCGGCCGCCAGCGTCTGCATCTCGCCCAGCCCGCGGTGCACCTGCTCGAGCCGGTCGGACACCAGCTTGAACGATTCACCCAGACGCTGTTCGAGCGTGGCGTGCAGTTTTTCGTCGACGGTGCGGCGCATTTCCTCGAGCTTGACCGAGTTGTTCGCCTCGATATCCTTCAGCCGCTGTTCGATGGTTGCGCGCACCTCGGCGAAACGGCGATCGTTCGCCTCCGTGAGTTGCCCCAGTTGCAGGCTCAGCGTGTCGCCGAACTGCTTGAGCGAGCGGCCCTGCTCGTCGCGCGCCTGCTGGGCCTGCGCCTGCAGACTGTGACGCACGGCGTCGAGCTGCTGGGCGAACCCGTCGATCTTGCCAGCCTGCACCGTCGTCATACTGCTGAACTGCGCCGCCAGCGTCTGCTGAAAGTGCGCGAAGCCGCTGCTCTGTTCAGTACGCGACACCCGCGCGGTCTCGGTGATGTCATTGCGCAGTTGCCGTTCGAGACGTTCGTAGGCGTGTGCTTGCGCGTCGGTCGAGGCGTCCAGCCGCTCGTTGAGCAGTTCGAACTGCTCGCTCTCTTGCGCGCGGCTGTGGCCGCGCATCAGCAAGGCCAGCGCAATGACCAATGCGACCGCCAGCACTGCGACGGCCGCCACCAGAATCATTGTCATGAACGCGCCTTGCCGATGACTTCGGGATTGATCGGATTCGGCGGCCGGCCCGCGCGCGGGCCTGCGCCCAGGCCCGCGATCAGATTGTCCGCGGCGAGATTCGCCATGGCGCGGCGCGTGGCTTCGGTCGCGCTGGCAATGTGCGGCGTCAGCACGACATTCGGCACGCTCAGCAAGTCCTGGTTCAGATTCGGCTCGCCTTCGAACACGTCGAGACCGGCGGCGGCGATCTGCTTCGAGCGCAAGGCCTCGACGAGCGCCGCGTCGTCGACAATGCCGCCGCGCGCGATGTTGGTGAGCGTCGCGGTCGGCTTCATCAGCGCGAGTTCGGCGGCGCCGATCGTGTGATGGTTATCCTTCGTGTACGGAAGGACGAGCACGACGTGATCGGCACGCCGCAACAGGTCCTCTTTCGACGCGTATTCCGCGTTCAGCTCGGCTTCTATCTCCGGCGCGACGCGCGAACGATTGTGATAGATCACCTGCATGTTGAAGCCCTTTGCACGACGCGCCAACGCCTGGCCGATGCGGCCCATGCCGATCACGCCGAGCGTCGAGCCGTACAGGTCGCTGCCGAGAAAACCGTCATACGCCCACTTCTGCCATTTGCCCGCGCGCAGCCAGTGCTCCGATTCGGCGATACGGCGCGCCGCCGCCATCATCAGGGCCCAGCCGAAGTCCGCCGTCGACTCGTTCAACACGTCCGGCGTATTGGTGCCGAGCACATTGGCCGCGGTGAAGGCGGCCATGTCGAAATTGTTGTAGCCCACCGCCATGTTCGACACCACGCGCAGACGCGGCGCCGCCGCGAGTACGCCCGCGCCGACCGGATCGCCCGCGGTGAGCGCGCCGTCCTTGTCCGCGAGACGACGCGTCAGTTCGTCGGCGGACAATACGTCGCCCTGATTCCAGTCGACGTCGAAATACTGTTTGAGCCGTTCGATCACGTCAGGAAAGATTGGACGGGCGACGAGGATCTTCTGCATTGCAATTCTCCGTATAGCGCGTCGAGTTCGATTGCCTCGGCGTCAGAAAAAAAGCCAGCCGGTCACGAGGAACAACGGCAGCAACACCGCCGCGGACCAGCCCAGATACGCGAAAAAACCCGGCATGCGCACGCCGCGCGATTCCGCGATTGCCTTCACCATGAAGTTCGGCGCATTGCCGATATACGTGTTCGCACCCATGAACACCGCGCCAGCCGAGATCGCCGCGAGCGTGGTGGCGCCGGTGGTCATGAGCGTCTGCGCGTTGCCGCCGGCCAGGTTGAAGAACACGAGGTAGGTCGGCGCATTGTCGAGAAACGAAGACAGCAGCCCGGTCATCCAGAAGTACATCAAATCGTGCGGCTGGCCCGATGCGTCGTTGACCAGATGGACGATGCCGGCAAAGGCGCCCGCCTCGCCGGCACGCAGGATCGTGATGACCGGCGCGATCGTCACGAAGATGCCGGCGAACAGCTTGGCCACCTCTTCGATCGGCGCCCAGTTGAAGTCGTTGCCCGCGCGCGCCGTACGCGGCGTGAGCACCAATGAAAGCAACGTGACCCCTAGCAGCGCGGCATCGCGCACGGCATTCTGCAGCGCGAGGTGCGTGCCGAACACGTCGAACTCCACGCCCGGCTTCCACAGCCCGCTCATCAGCACGAGCCCGACTACCGCGGCGAGAAGCACGAAATTGATCTTGCCGTCGATGCCGAGCAGCGGCGAGTCAGGCGTGGGATCGAGAAAGCGCGAGCGCTCTTCCTCACGCCGATGAAAGTAGTACGAGTCGAGCGCATAGAACCCGATCAGCAGCACGCCGCAAATGAACAGCATGGGCAGCATCAGATGCGTGGTGGTCCAGAAAAAGCTCACGCCCTGCAAAAAGCCGAGAAAGAGCGGCGGGTCGCCCAGCGGCGAGAGCGAGCCGCCCGCGTTCGCCACGAGGAAGATGAAGAACACGACTACATGAACCACGTGCTTGCGATTGTCGTTGGCGCGCAGTAATGGACGGATCAGCAGCATGGCCGCGCCGGTCGTGCCCATGATGCTGGCCAGCAGCGTGCCGAGCGCGAGAATTCCCGTGTTCAGACGCGGCGTGCCATGCAGATTGCCGCGCACGCAGATGCCGCCCGCCACGGTGTACAACGCCGTTAGCAGCACAATGAACGGAATGTATTCTTCGAGCAACGCATGCACGAGCGTGCCGAACGCGACACCGGTACCGAAGGTGAGCGCAAACGGTACGAGGAACGCGAGCGCCCAGGCAGCCGCGATCTTGCCGAAATGGTGATGCCAGAACGCCGGCGCGATCAGCGGAAATACCGCGATCGACAGCAGCACGCCTGCGAATGGCAGCGCCCACAGCGCCGACAAAGTGGCGCCATCGAGCGTAGCGGCAGACGCCAGTTGCGGCCAGCCGGCCAGCGCCAATGCAGCCGCGAACCCCATGCCCGTCCAGACGGCACGTCCTTTCATAGCGTTGAAATCCTTGTTATTGCCGGCAGCCGCGCGTGGGCACATGCGCCACGTGGCGCGGGCCGCGCTTGCCGTTCAGGCGCCCTGCACCACGATCACATGCACGCGGTATGGCCCATGCGCGCCGAGGACGATGGTCTGCTCGATATCCCCGGTGCGTGAAGGCCCGGAAACGAAATTGACCGCGCGTGGAAGTTCGCCGCGTTCTTTGCGGATCAGACCGAACGCCTCTTCATGACCCGAGACGATGCGTGAAGCCGGCACGATGGCAATATGCGTTTCAGGCAGCAGACCAGCGGACGCATAAGTTTCCGGTCCCGACAGCAACACGAGCGTGCCGGTCTCGGCGGTCGCACAGAAGCAGCCGGTCAGGCCAACCACGTCGCCGTCTTGCGGCTTGCGGAATTCGACAGTGAGGCCGGCTTCGGCCCACTGCAGATCCTGCAGCGTTTGCCAGGCGATAGCCTGCAACGGCAACGCATGTTGTGTGAGGTAGCGATGCGCCGCGGCCGGCACGTCGCTCAGTGCCTGAACCGATTCGACGGTGGTCGCCATCTTCCGGGCCTGTTCGACGAAGCGCGCAACGAGGTCGGCCGGCATCTCCGGACGCGGCCCGGCAGGATGGCGCGCCAGGTAGTCCGCCGCTGCCTCGCGCTCGGCAGCGGACGGCTCCGGCTCGCGCCCTTGCGCCGCGCGGATGCGCGCCAGTATGTTGCGTCGGGCAATCGATGTATCCATGTGCGAAATCCTCGTGTCGACAGCCGTTCGGGATGGCGGGAATTATACCGGCCGCCCCGCGCGCGGCCACCCTGGCCAAACGGGATATTGCCGCGTATCGCACACGCGGCTTACGCTATAGCCCACTGCAATAGCCGGCTGCGAGCCGCGTTACTTCGCCGCCTCTTCCTCGGGCTGCGCAATGCCGAACACCTGGCGCAGGTAAGCGAGGTAAGCCTTGTCTTCGCACATGTTCTTGCCCGGCGAGTCCGACAGTTTCGCCACCGGCTGGCCGTTGCAGCGAACCATTTTGATGACGATCTGCAGCGGGTTATAGCCGAGGTCGTTGGTCAGATTCGTGCCCACGCCGAACGCCAGCTTGCAGCGGCCGCGGAAGCGCTCATAGAGCTGCAGCACTTTAGGAATGTCGAGGGCGTCGGAAAATACGAGGATCTTGGTGCGCGGATCGCAGCGATTCGCTTCGTAGTGCTTGAGCAGACGTTCGCCCCACTCGAACGGATCGCCCGAATCATGGCGCGCGCCGTCGAACAGCTTGCAGAAATACATGTCGAAGTCGCGCAGGAACGCCTCCATGCCGTACACGTCGGAGAGCGCGATACCCAGGTCGCCGCGGTATTCCTTGGCCCACATTTCGAAGCCGAAGATCTGCGAGTCGCGCAGCCGCGGGCCGAGCGCCTGGCACGCCTGCAGATATTCATGCGCCATCGTGCCGAGCGGCGTGAGACCGTGCTTCATTGCGTAGAAGACGTTGCTGGTGCCGGCGAACTGCTCGCCGAGGCCCTCTTTGAGCTTGAGGATCACTTCCTCGTGCCATTGCTTCGAGAAGCGGCGGCGCGTGCCGTAGTCGGCGATCTTGCAGTCGGCGAATTCCGGACGCGCGCCGAGCAATTGGATCTTGTCGACGAGGCGGCCGCGCCCTTCGCTGTAGTCCGGCTTTTGCTGCGTATTGCGGAAGTAGACCTCGTTGACGATCGCGAGCATCGGAATCTCGAACAGGATCGTATGCAGCCACGGTCCCTTGATCTCGATGTCGATTTCGCCATTGCCCTTCGGCGAAGGTTCGATCGAAATGTATTTTTCGTTCAGATGGAACAGCGCGAGAAACTCGATGAAGTCGCCCTTGATGAAGCGCATGCGGCGCAGGTAGTCGAGTTCGTCGTCGGTAAAGCGAAGCTGGCAGAGCTTGCGCACTTCCTCGCGAATCTCGCCGATATACGGAACGAGATCGACATTAGGCGTACGGCAACGGAAGCGATATTCCACGTTCGCCGCGGGAAAGTGATGCAACACCACTTGCATCATCGTGAACTTGTACAGATCGGTGTCGAGCAGCGAAGTAATAATCATGATGGTGCGAACTGGACTGCAGGAAAAACGGAAGGCCCGACACGAAAGGCCCGACTCAACCATGCGCATACGGCACGCCCCGTGCGCACCGACCTGACGCATGTTACCCGAATGCCGCCGGATTCCGCGCGCCGCCGGGCGCTCGCACCGCACGCCCGAACAAGGTCTTCACGGTGAGCGCCGCGAAGCAGGTGGCCTTTAGCGCGCCATAAACTAATCACGAAAACGTATAAAAGGCATGGTGCGATGCTGCATGCGCCTCTTGACGTTACGATACAATAGCGCTTTTGGCGTTTGCGCCTCCCCAGATACCGCATGCAGGAGCTGCCTGAATGACTCACGTTGTGACCGAAAGCTGCATCAAGTGCCGCTATACCGACTGTGTCGATGTGTGCCCGGTGGACTGCTTTCGCGAAGGTCCCAACTTCCTCGCGATCGACCCCGATGAATGCATCGACTGCGCTGTGTGCGTAGCCGAATGCCCGGTGAACGCCATCTATGCCGAAGAAGACGTGCCGGGCGACCAGCAGAATTTCATCGAGCTGAATGCCGATCTCGCGAAAAGCTGGCCGAGCATCACCAAGACCAAAGCACCGCTGCCCGAAGCCGACGAGTTCAAGGACGTAAAGGAAAAGCTCGAGCTGCTCGTACGTTGAGTCTCGCGGCACGTCACATACGCAGCGGACTTCGAATGAAATCGAGATGAACGCAGGGTATTGACAGCCGCTTAAGCTCCTCCTACAATTTCGTTTCTCTGCTGTTGTTGTTCTGTTCCTCGATAGCTCAGTCGGTAGAGCGCCGGACTGTTAATCCGTAGGTCCCTGGTTCGAGCCCAGGTCGAGGAGCCAAGAATTGCAAAAGCCCGTTAACCAAGACGGGCTTTTTTATGTAGATCAAGCTGTACTGTTGTTCCTCGATAGCTCAGTCGGTAGAGCGCCGGACTGTTAATCCGTAGGTCCCTGGTTCGAGCCCAGGTCGAGGAGCCAAAAATTTTGAAAGGCCCGCATTCGTGCGGGCCTTTTCTTTTTCCGCGTCACATTTCTGCACGCCCGATCACAGCCCCGGGTCGATACTCTCGCCGCAATCCCGAACATGGCGGACGCTGTCCGCACTCGCCTGCAAAAGCCCGATGATCGGCTCGCCGTTATACGATGGCGATTTGCGGCATGCATCCCGCGCCTGCCCAGGCGCTCAATTTCTGGCGATCCCATGAAACCCACTTTGTTGCGCATCGCGCTCGCGGCGACCGCCGCGCTGCTGCTGCCTTCGGCACACAGCGAAGAAGTCGGCAGCGTCAATACCAACTTCCACGTCACGGGTTCCGACCGTGTGGTCGTAGAAGCCTATGACGATCCCGTGGTTCAGGGCGTGACCTGCTACGTATCGCGGGCGCGTACGGGTGGTGTCAAGGGGACGCTCGGCATCGCGGAAGATCCCACGGAGGCGTCGATCGCTTGCCGTCAGGTCGGCGAAATTCACTTCACGGGTCCTGTGAAGAAACAGGCCGACGTGTTTTCGGTGAGCATGTCGCTCATCTTCAAGTCGCTGCATGTGGTGCGCGTCGTCGACGCGAAACGCAACTCGCTGGTGTATCTCACCTACAGCGACCGGGTCGTGAGCGGTAGCGCGAAGAACAGCGTAAGTGCCGTGCCGATGCCGGCCGGCACGACGATCCCGCTCAAGTAAGCGCCCCGCCCTACGGAAAAACGCAGCCGGCCGATGCGATGGCGTGAATCGGTGGCATCAGGCGGTGGCAGGAAACTGTGGCACGACGCGCCGGCGTCAGTCAGTGGCCAAAAGCTGCGGCTTCCGGCAGCGACGAGAAGCTTGAGCACAAAGCGACGGCAGGCGTCTGCGGCTAAAAGATACCGGAGGAAACTAGCCGCCTCCCGCGGCGGCGAGAGGCGGCAGCACGAAACGTGCGACATCCAGCACCGGCGGAAAGCTACCGCACGAACCGGGCATCCCGCCGCCCGGAAGCACCGGCACGAGCCCCCGGCCGATGAAGCGCCGCCAGTCACGACGCGCTACACTGACCGGTCCTGCCGGACCCTCATCATGACCACCGCCCATCGTTTCCAGGATTCCGCCCGCTACTGGCGCACGCCGCTTCTGCCCGGTGCGGACCTGCTCACGGCCGAATATCACGATCACGAGTTCACGCCGCATTGGCACGACGCGTACACGATTCCGGTGATCGTCGCGGGCGCCGAGGGTTATCGGTACCTCGGTTCCGACTACGTGGCCGAAGCCGGCAGCGTGCCGATCATCAATCCCGGCGAGTTGCACACCGGCTCGAAGGCGGTCGAGGCAGGCTGGCGGTATCGCGTGATGTATGCGCCGGTGGATTTCATCCATTCGCTCGCCAATGAAGTCAGTGGCAAACCGCAGGCGTTGCCGTGGTTTGCGCCCGGCGTGATCCGCGATCCTGATCTGGCTAAGCGGCTCGCGCACGCGCATCGCCTGCTGGAGGCCGGCGCCGACGCGCTTGCCGCCGAGGCCGCCATGCTCGACGCGTTGTCCACGCTGCTGGTGCGCTATTCGCAAACGCGCCCGGCGCGCGCCCGCCTCGCCACCGACGACACACGCGTGGCGCTCATGCAGGAGTGCCTGACGGGCGATCTCGCCGAACCCGTCACACTCGCCGAAGTCGCTCAGGCGGTCGGGCTTTCGCCGTTCCACGCGGCACGTCTTTTCACTCAAACGACCGGCTTGCCGCCGCATGCATGGCGCAATCAGGTGCGCTTGCAGCGCGCGCTCGCGCCATTGCGCGCCGGCGTATCGGTCACGGATGTCGCCGCCGCCAGCGGCTTCACCGACCAGAGCCATTTCACGCGGCATTTCCGGCGGATGTTCGGCGTGCCGCCCGGACGCTGGCAAGGTGTCTGACAGGGCGTGGGTGTTGGCGTGGGTGTTGGCGTGGGTGTTGGCGTGGGTGTTGGCGTGGGTGTTGGCGGGACACTGGCGTTGGAGGCGAGCAGCGCGTCCGGCGGCCTCAAAGAGTCCAGCCGCTAAAGACAGCCTTAGCGCGAACGTTGCCGGCGACCTTTACCGCTGTTCCGGGCGCTCTAACCGCCAGAGACAACGCTAGCGCGAACGTTGCTAGCGACCTGTGCACGCCCGCTGCCTGGGACGCCCCGGCCGCCGGCGTCATCCCAGCACGAAATTTGCTGCCAACCTTTGCGCGCGCCGCCGCGTCGCTCATTCCGGCCGCACGACACGCCCCGGCGCGCAAGCCACCAACCAACGACATCGCCACGCGTCAGCGCATCGAGACACGCCCAGCCGCAAGAACGTACAAGCCCCGCTGGGCCGCCCCCGCTAAGCTTCCCGATTCAAGGAGGCAAGATTGACCCATTCCACCGCAGGCCAGCCCACAAGCCATGGCCATCTAAAAGAGTTCACCGCCGGCGCGCGCGACATCATTCCGATGATGGTCGGCGCGGCGCCTTTCGGCGTCATTTTCGGCACGCTCGTCGCATCCGGTCCGCTGCACCTCTGGCACGGGCAGTTGATGTCGCTCGTCGTGTTCGCGGGCTCCGCGCAGTTCATCGCACTCGGCCTCATCGCAGGTCACGCGAGTTTCGCCGTGATCTGGGCGACTACGCTGGTGGTCAATTTGCGTCACGTGCTGTACAGCGCCACGCTCGCACCGCACGTCGCGCATCTGTCGGCGCGCTGGCGCTGGGCGCTCGGCGCGCTGCTCACGGACGAAGTCTTCGCCGTCGCGTGGGAGCATTACCGGCACCGGGAGCCCGGCACGGTCGGCCCGCACTACTTCTTCGGCGCGGGTCTCGCCATGTACCTGAACTGGCAGATCTGGACCGTCGTCGGCCTGTTGTTCGGGGCGGCGTTTCCGGGATTGCAATCGCTCGGCCTCGATTTCGCGATGGTCGCCACCTTTATCGCGATCGTCGTGCCGCAACTCGTGGCGCTGCGCTATATCGCGGCCGCAGTGACCGCGGGCACGCTGGCCTTCTTCTGGCAGGCGTGGCCGTACAAGCTCGGGTTGCTCGGCGCGGTATTCGCGGGCGTGGCGATCGGCGTCCTGCTGTCGACCTCGCGCCCCAACCTGCGCGGCACGGGCAAAACCGCGGAGGCGTCCCGATGAACTACGTCGTTCTGATTCTCGGCATGGCGGCCATCACGTGGGTGATCCGCGCCGCGGTCTTCGTGCTCGGCGACCGGCTCGTGTTTCCGCCGCTTGTGCGCACCGCCCTCGGCTTCGTGCCGGTCACCGTGCTGACCGCGATCATCGTGCCGATGGCGGTTTCGCCGCACGGCAGCAATGCCGAACTGACCTGGCGCAATCCGCAACTCGTCGGTGCGCTGGCCGCGGTGCTCGTCAGCGCAGTCACACGTCGGCCGCTTCTGACCATTGCGGTCGGCCTGGCGGTGTTTTTTGTCTGGCAATGTATCGTGCTGAAATAGGTGCACGCCGCCTTCATGGCAGCATCCAGGTCGTCCGGCTTGCGACACGCAAGCGCATGCCGGGCGACGCTTCCCTCTAAAGCGGGCGCACCCGTCCCGCACGCCCTTAAGTTTCCCCCCGATCCGCCGTTATGCAGTCGAGGTCCGCTCGTCGGGATACGTCCCGCTGGTTACGCGGCAACAGGCAGGAATCAAGCGCGCCGGCATCGAACGTCGCGTCTCCCAAGGCCCGCGCGGCCGGGTGGCGCGGCGAAGCCGCGCGGCAGGACCAAACGGGATAACTCATGGGTCAAATCACCCTCACGCTCAAAGACGAGACCATTGCGACACTGCGCAAGGATTTCGACGCTTTTCTGCGGGTATCGCTGAAGCTCGATCCGCAGTTCGCGACGCCGTCGTTTGAGGATTTTTTGCGCGCCAAGCTGCTCGACAATATGGTGCCCCTGACCGAACACGCGGTTCAGCGGATGTTGCAGGGCGGCCAGTACGCTTGGGCCAAACGAACGCTCGACAAGGAGTTTCCGGACGTCGTCGCAATCCTGATGCGGCAGGCGGGCGAATTCGGCTTCGGTTTCGCGGCCCGCTCGGAATGGACGCCGGAAGAACTCGCCAAGCAATGCCGCGACTGGGCGGCGGCGATCGTCAAGGAAGCGGAAGGCGACGCCACGCTGGTCGACCCGCTCGCGGCGCAGATCAAGAGCGCGGCGCAGGACATTCAGGCGCTCGAGGAAGTCATGCAGACACCGGCCTGGCGGCTGGTGGAGTCGCTGCGCCAGCGCGTCTACGAGGCCAAGGTGGCGTGCGAAACGAGCGTGGGGAGCACCGCGCGCGAGAAGCTCGGCGAACTGCGCGGGCTTCTGCGGCTGGGCATCTCGCACGGCTCGTTCCAGAAACAGGAAGCGCAGCAGATCATGGAATTCCTGCGTTTGCTCAAGCCGGAGATTTTCGTCGAAGAGCCGTACGACGTGTTCTCGCGCATGGCGGCCTGGCTGCGCAACTTCTTCG
Organism: Paraburkholderia sp. RL17-380-BIE-A; assembly: GCF_046028085.1. Classification (NCBI taxonomy): domain Bacteria; kingdom Pseudomonadati; phylum Pseudomonadota; class Betaproteobacteria; order Burkholderiales; family Burkholderiaceae; genus Paraburkholderia; species Paraburkholderia sp. RL17-380-BIE-A. Next base: position 38,511 of record NZ_JARESQ010000014.1, on the reverse strand, counting down.
TGCCGCCGCGTCCGGCCCCGCAGCAACAACAACGGCAGTCGCGCTGAAGCTCGAAGCCTTCAGAAACGAGCGCCGACTCACTGGCAGCCAACCTATCTGGTCGAAGCGCCGCGTGTCTTGCAGAATGACTCCGGCGCGCGTGCCCCGGCTGCGGGCCGCGACCCGCAGCCGCTGAAAAAACGTCATCTCCAATAGCGCGCCTCGCCAACGGTCTTTTTTCTCGCGCGGGCGCCCGGCGTCAAGCGGCGTCAATCGTGTCACGGCAGGCGCCGCGCCCGTAACGGCGGCACCCACCGCACTCTCAATCCCACATCTTCCTGAGTTTCGCCGCGATCTCGATCTTCGCCTGCGCGGCGGCGGCCAGCCCGGCCGCCGTGGGCGCGCTCGGAACCGGCATCCGCGGCCACGCGTAGGCGTCGAACAGCGGCATGAGATGCGCGGGAATAAAGCGCGTACGCGACGCCCACACGTGACGATCACCCATATGCGTCTGGTTGTGCACGTAAAAGCGCTGCGGCACGACGATATGCAGATCCTCTTTCGCGCGCGTCATCGCCACGTAGAGCAGGCGGCGCTCCTCGTCGATTTCCTCTTCGCTGCCAGTGCCGAGGTCGGAGGGAATGCAGCCGTCCACACCGTTCAGCACGAACACGTTGCGCCACTCCTGCCCCTTCGCGGAATGAATCGTGGAGAGGATCAGGTAGTCTTCGTCGAGCAACGGCACGCCGGATTCGTCGCTGGTGGCATCGGGCGGATCGAGCGTCAGCTCGGTCAGAAAGCGTTCACGCGACGCATACGTGCCCGCTATGCTCTCCATCTGCAACACGTCCGCATGACGGATCGCGGCGTCCTCGTGGTTGCGCTCGAGATGCGGCTCGTACCACCGGCGCACCATCTCGAACTCGGCGGGCCACGGCGTCTGGCGGCCGTACACGCTCGACATCAGCTTGACGAACGGATGCCAGTCTTCCTGCGCGCGAGCCGGCGCGGCGAAGGCCGCCAATGCGCCACCGGCGGTGTCGGCCGGATTGCCGCTGCCCGCGCGCGCGACGATCTCGTCGAGCACCTTGGCAGCCGTGGCCGGCCCCACGCCCGGCAGCAGCTGCACGACGCGAAAGCCGGCTACGCGGTCGCGCGGATTTTCCGCCCAGCGCAGCACGGCGAGCACGTCTTTCACGTGCACCGAATCGAGAAACTTCAAGCCTCCGAATTTCACGAATGGAATGTTGCGCCGGGTCAGTTCGATCTCCAGCGCGGCGCTGTGATGCGCTGCGCGAAACAGCACCGCCTGTGATTTGAGCTTCATGCCCTGCTCGCGCGCCTCGAGCACCTGTTCGACGATGTAGCGCGCCTGATCGGCCTCGTCGGCGACGCTCACGAGGCGCGGGCGCTGCGCCGACGCCTTGTCGGTCCAGAGATTCTTCGTGTAGCGCTCGCTGGCCAGTTCGATCACCGCGTTCGACGCCGCCAGAATCGGCGCGGTCGACCGGTAATTGCGCTCGAGCGTGACCTGTTTGGCCGGCGGGTCGAAATGCGCGGGGAAATCGAGAATGTTGCGCACGGTCGCGCCGCGAAACGAATAGATGGACTGGGCGTCATCGCCGACCACGGTCAGGCCGCGGCCGTCCGGCTTCAATGCGAGCAGGATGGACGCCTGCAGACGGTTGGTGTCCTGATATTCGTCCACCAGCACGTGATCGAAGCGCGCCGACAGGTCGGCGGCGATGACCGGCTCGGCCGCCATGTGCGACCAGTAAAGCAGCAGGTCGTCGTAGTCGAGCACGCTCTGCTTCTGTTTGGCCTCGACATAAGCCGCGAACAGCCTGCGCAGATCGGCTTCCCATTCACGGCACCAGGGGAACGCACTGTCGAGCACCTGGCCGAGCGACGCGCCGGTGTTCACAACGCGCGAGTAGATGGCAAAGCACGTGCCCTTGGCCGGGAAACGCCGCTCTTTCGCCGACAAACCGAGCTCGTGGCGCACCAGATTCATCAGGTCGGCGGAATCTTCGCGGTCGTTGATCGTAAAGGCCGGCGCGAGGCCGATCAGGTCTGCGTACTCGCGCAACAGCCGCGCGCCCACGCTATGGAACGTGCCCGACCATGTCAGCCCTTGCGCGAGCGCGGCTCGCGTGCCGAGCGCCGCGCCGGCGATGCGCGTGACGCGCCGGGTCATTTCGAGCGCGGCGCGACGGGAAAACGTTAGCAGCAGGATGCGGCGCGGATCGGCGCCGTTCACCACCAGATTGGCGACCCGGTGCGCGAGAGTGTTGGTCTTGCCAGAGCCGGCGCCCGCGATCACCAGCAATGCGCCGGGCGGCGCGGTAGGCGTGTCGGCGCCGTACTCGACGGCTTCGCGCTGCGCGTCGTTGAGCTTTGCCAGCCAGGCGGCGGTATCGAACGACGGGGATTCGGCGACGGAGAGCACGATCGGTTTGGACGTTAGGTGGATTCAGTACGGCGACGCATACTGTATATCCATACAACCCTCGTCGACAAGCGACCCTTTTTTCGGCCGCGCGCCCTCGGCGGCCGGCATCCCGAAGCATGACAATTGCGCGCATGAAAAATGGCCCGTGGCGTAGAAGCGCACGGGCCATTTCTGTGAAAACGCAACGCGGAGCCGCTCACACGTCGCCGCGAGGCCAGCGGTCAAGCCGGGCTACTGCGTCTTCGCGTCCTTCACATTGGCGTCGGCCTTGGCCTTATCGGCGTCGGCCTGAGCGTCGGTTTTCTTCTTGTCGGCCTTGGCTTGCGCGATGGACGCTTTCTTGTCCGCCTTCGACTGCTCCTTGGCCGCCTTCTTGTCGGCATGGGTAACCGGCGCCGCAGCCGGATCGCTAGCCTGCGCGAAGGCAACCGACGACAGGCAGCCCGCGATCAACGCGGCCGAAATTCTGGACTTCATGGACAGAGTGATATTCATGCGATACCTCCGTGAAACGAGATGCCTGGACCTTGCGATCCTTCAAACGCGATCGGTCAAGGCGGCGGCGTTGGCAACCTATGCCGCCCCGCCACCGCCTTGACGCTCAGCCTCGGTCTTAGTGCTTGACGTCGGCGCCGTCCGCCTGGACGCCGGCCTGGCCTTGCATGTCCATCTTCATTTCGTTGTTGGCGGCCTGCTTATCCGCCTTCTGGTTGATCTTTGCGCCGCGCACCTCTTCCTTGTACTGCGCCTTGGCGGCCTTCTGCTGGTCCTTCAGCTCGGCCTTGGATGCCTTTTTCGACGCGCGATATTCAGCGTTGGCCTTCGCATTGGCGTCGCGCTTCTGCACCAGCGGGTCCGTCGAACCCGACGCCGTCAGGCGCGCCGGGGGCGACGTCACCGGCTGCACGCCCTGCGCGGCGGGTGCAGCGGGCGCAACGTCGGCGCCTTGCATCTGGACTTGCGGCTGGCCGTTGACACCCTCGGCCGGTTGCGCAGTCTGCGCAACGGCTGCGGTGGCCGCGAACGCGGTCACGGCGGCGGTCAGGGCGGTATTGATCAGAAGCGTTCGAATTTGGGTCATGACTAATCCTCTCTAAAGTTGTTGTGACGCGGGCGACCTGTCCGGCGTTACGCATTCTCGAGCCGCTTTGCTAGCTTGCTCTGCGTGCCTCGCCCGGTCTGCTCGCTGCCAGATCAATCCAGCAGGCTTTACCACTGACCTGCACTTTACGAGTGAAGTTCGTGTCTTACGAACGGTGTTACGCAACGTTTCACTTTCTGACAATCACATAACATCTGCTTGCAGATGCTCACGCAAAGTCGGCGCACACCTTGAACTTCATCCAGGGCAAGCTTCTGGCTTATGATGCGAACCCCTTGCCTGAAGGCGCAAACGCCATGCCCAACCTAGATTTCACCCTCACCTGCGACTACGTCGAACTGCATAATCTGCTGAAGATAACGGGGCTCGCGGACAGCGGCGGCTCGGCAAAAATGATGGTGGCGGACGGTGCTGTCACCGTAGACGGCCGGGTCGAAACGCGTAAAACCTGCAAAATCCGCGCGGGCCAGGTCGTCTTGCTCGGCGACACGCGGATTGCGGTTCACGAAGCCTGACGCAACGCCCCGCCGCTCTGCGGTTTCCGAAAACTCGGAGGAGGCGCGCGCACCAAAATCGTGCCTTCTCCATCGACAGCGCCGCGCCTAAGCAATAAGCTGTCAGTTTCGACAGACAAACAATCGGCTGACACGCCGGCTGGCGGTTGCTTCGTGCGCTTGTTTCGTACGATTGCCTCGTGCGTTCACCAAGGCCCGCCGAACCGCTGCCCTCGCCACCGCCCGCGCGACTACCGCGCCCGCCGTCGCGCTGTCGCCACTTCCGCTGCCAAGCGCTCCATGACTCAATCCGGCTTCACCCGGGTGGCCGCCCGGCCGCCGACCCTGACCCGCCACGCGGCGGACACTGCCCGCCTCGCCGCGCCGCTCGCCATTGCGCAGCTCTCGCAAATGGCCATGGGCGTGACCGACACGATCCTGCTCGGCTCGCTCGGCCCCGACGCGCTCGCGGCCGGCGGCCTCGGCGCGAACCTGTTTTTCGTGGTGGTCACGCTGCTGCAAGGCGTGCTGACCTCCGTCAGCGTGAGCGTGTCGCACGCGCGCGGCGCAGAGGACGAGGGCCGCGTGCCGCACATCTACTGGACCGGTTTCGTGCTGTCCGTGCTGCTGTCGGTGCCGGCGTTCTTCCTGCTCTCGTTCGCCACGCCGATCCTGCTCGCTTTTGGCGAACCCGCGCTGCTCGCGCACAACGTCGGTGAGTACGCGGCGGTGCTGCGCTGGGGGTCGCTCGGCAGCCTGATCGGCGTCGGCCTGATGCGCTCGTTCCTGCCGGCCATCGGCGCCGCCAAACGGCTGTTGTGGGTGTCGCTCGCGAGCGTCGGCGTGAACGGGTTTCTCAACTACGGGCTGATTCACGGCGCCTATGGTTTGCCGCGGCTCGGCTTTCTCGGATCGGCGGCCGCGACTTCCATCACCGTCTGGCTGAGCGCGCTCGTGCTGATGGCGCTGTTGCATTTGCGGCCGCGCTACCGGCACTTCGTCGTCGCCACCCGGCCGAACGTGCCGTTGATGGGCGAACTGTTCGGCATCGGCTGGCCGGTCGCGATCACCTATGGTGTCGAATCGACGCTCTTTCTCGCCACCGGCCTGATGGTCGGGCTGCTCGGCGAGTCGCAACTGGCCGCGCATCAGATCGCGCTGAACGTCGCCTCAGTGGCCTTCATGGTGCCGCTCGCGATCGGCCAGGCGGCCAACGTGCGAGTTGGCTTCTGGTCCGGCGCCGGCCAGCCGCTCGCCGCGCGCCATGCGGGGTTTGTCGCGCTGGCGCTCGGCGTCGCCTTCATGACGCTGTCGGGGCTCGTGCTGATCGCCGCGCCGCACTGGATCGTCGGCCTCTATCTGCATCTCGACGACCCGGCCAACGCGGCCACGGTCGCGCTCGCGAGTTCGCTGCTCGGCGTGGCGGCGATCTTCCAGATCGTCGACGGCATGCAGACAGTCGGTTCCGGCTGTCTGCGCGGCCTGAAAGACACTCGTGTACCCATGATCGCCGCCGCGTTCGGTTACTGGGTGATCGGTTTCCCAACCGGCTACACGCTGGCGTTTCACTTCGGTCTCGGCGCGCGCGGCTTGTGGTGGGGACTCGCCGCCGGTCTCGCGAGCGTCGCGCTGCTAATGACGCTGCGCTTTCACAAACTGAGCCTGCGGCGCGTGCCGGCCAATCCCGTTTGAACGATGCCCGACTGGTTGCACGCGCAACCACCGGTGCACGGGAAATTCGCCACGAACGGTAAAATACCGTGTTACGGCTAATGGACGCGCACCCGCGTCCATTAGCCGAAAACCCACTCGCGCGCCTCAAAAAGGCCCGCGCAGCCCGAAGGCTCATCACCCGCCATCACGGCTTGCCGCGCTCACGCGGCAGACTCCCGCAAGCGCGCCGCCGACGGCGGCGTGCCGCCCGACCGACCCTGCTTCTCGCGATAAAACATAATCAAGGAACACCTCTCATGCTTGCCCGCGTCACCCGTCTCTTCCCGCTCTGGGCCGTGCTCGTTTCGATTGCCGCGTACTGCTCGCCCGCCTCGTTCTCAGGCATCGCGCCGCACGTCACCACGCTGCTGACCATCATCATGCTGGCAATGGGCGTCACGCTCTCCGTGGCCGATTTCCAGCGTGTCTTCACGCGGCCCGCGCCGGTGATCGCCGGCATCGTGCTGCACTATCTCGTCATGCCGCTCGCCGCGTGGGTGATCGCCAAGGCGTTGCGCATGCCGCCGGACCTCACCGCAGGCATGGTGCTAGTGGGCAGCGTGGCGAGCGGCACGGCGTCGAACGTGATGATCTACCTCGCGCGCGGCGACGTTGCGTTGTCGGTGACGATCAGCGCGCTGTCGACCCTCGTCGGCGTATTCGCGACGCCGCTGCTCACGCGTCTTTACGTGGACGCCTCGATCGCCGTCGACGTACACGGCATGCTGATGAGCATCCTGCAAATCGTCGCGTTGCCGATCGTGGTCGGCCTGATCGTCAATCATCTGTTCGGCAAAATCGTGCGCAAGATCGAACCGGTTCTGCCGCTGATCTCGATGGTCGCGATCGTGCTGATCATCGGCGCGGTGGTGGGCGGCACGCAGAAGAGCATCGCCTCGGTCGGCCTCGTGGTGATGCTGGGCGTGGTGCTGCACAACGGCATCGGTTTGCTCGGCGGCTATTGGGGCGGGCGTCTGCTCGGCTTCGACGAAGCCGTGTGCCGCACGCTCGCCATCGAAGTGGGCATGCAGAACTCGGGCCTCGCCGCGACGCTCGGCAAGCTCTATTTCACGCCGATCGCGGCGTTGCCCGGCGCGCTGTTTTCGGTGTGGCACAACCTGTCGGGCTCGCTGCTCGCCGGATACTGGGCAGGACGTCCCGCGAAAGGCTCGACGCATATGGACGGTGAGCAGGTGTTGAACGCCGAACGCGGGTAACAGCGCGCGCGTCGCGCTGGCTTCGCGATCCCGGCGCGCGCCGGCATTGAATTTCGGGTTCTGCCGATACGTTCACGACGCATCCGTAGAACCCGCAACGCGAGCGCCGCATCGCGAGATGCATCGGCCAGGCGGCGTATAAGATCAAAAAGCAGAACAACAACCAGAACAACAACCAGAACAAAAACCCGCCCGCCTGATTCCCCTTAGAATGCATTTCTCGACAGCGTGAATAGCTCGCGCGCTGTCGCCATGAGAAGCCTGCAAACAAGGGGAGAAAGCGTGCCGTCGCATCCAGATAAAAGCAGAGCCGCACCGCAACGCCAGTGCGCGTTCAGCACACCCCAGCGTAAGAACGCCTGGGGCACCACGAGACATTTCTTCCTGCTGTGTTGCGCAACGGCACTATTGACCGCCTGCGCCACCAAGCCGCCGGCCACCGAGTTCGACCGTCACATCACGCACGCCCTGCCCGTCACGGAAACCACGCCGCTTCGCACGGCACTCGCGCCGCTCGAAGCCGCGCATCCGGATCAATCCGGTTTCCGGATCCTCCCGAACGGCACCGACGCCTTGCAGATGCGCATTGCGCTCGCACGCGCCGCGACCCGAACCCTCGACATGCAGTACTACATCGCGAACGAGGACACCACCGGCAAGCTGCTGCTCGGCGCCGCGCTATTTGCGGCCGATCACGGCGTGCGGGTGCGCATGCTGGTCGACGATCTCAACTTCAAGGACATCGACCGCGTGATGGCGGGCTTGAACTCGCACGAGAACATCGAAATACGCGTCTTCAATCCGTTCGGCAGCGCGCAGGAAGGGATGTTCGAACGCACCACGAACGTGTTCACGCAAATCGGCCATTTCACGCGCCGCATGCATAACAAGGCGATGATCGCGGACAACCAGCTGGCGATCGTGGGCGGCCGCAATCTTGGCGACGAATATTTCAGCGCGAGCGAAACATTGCAGTTCCGCGACCTCGACGTGCTCGCCGCCGGCCCGATTACCGCCGACGTCTCCGCGAGTTTCGACGACTACTGGAACAGCAGCATCTCCTATCCGTTGCGCGTGCTGAACAAGCAGAAGTTCGACGCGAAGGAATTGGACCAGACACGCGACGAGTTGCGCCAGCACTGGCGCACCAACGCCGATCCGTACAACGCGAAGCCGCTGAACGCCACCCCGCTCGCCTCGCAGATCGCCAAGGATCAACTCGGCCTGACCTGGGCGCGGGCGGAGTTCAAGGCGGACCTGCCGGAGAAGATCGTGCATCCGTCGCCGGACTATGTGAGCCCGCCGATGCAACGGCTCGGCGAATTGATGCGCGACGCGCAGAAAGACTTCCTCGTCATTTCGCCTTACTTCGTGCCACACGAAGCCGGTGTGAAGACGGCCGGCGAACTGACGCATCGCGGCGTACGCATTGCCGTGCTGACCAATTCGCTCGCCGCCACCGACGCCGTCGCCGTGCAGGCCGGCTACAGTCCGTTTCGCGTACCGCTGCTGCAACAGGGCGTCGAGTTATACGAATTCAAGCCGCAGCAGAACATGCCGAGCGTGGGCTTCGCGGGCTCGCGTTCGCGCGCCAGCCTGCATGCCAAAACGTATGTGATCGATCGCAAGATTCTGGTGATCGGCTCGATGAACCTCGACCCGCGTTCGGCCAATCTGAACACCGAACTGGCGCTGGTGATCCACAGCCCGCCGCTCGCCGAACAGGTCGCGCAAATCTTCGAACGCGCCACGAGCCCGGAGGAAAGCTATCGCGTCACACTCGCCGACGACGCGCAACTCGCGTATCTGCGTTCGATCGGCGCGCCGCTCTCCCCGCTCGTGTGGACCGACGTCGAAGACGGCACGCGCCGCACCTACATTTTCGATCCCCAGGCCGGTTTATACCGGAATGCGCTAACAGGTCTATTCTCCCTATTGCCCGTCAACGCAGAACTTTGAAGCGGAGTTGAACATGACTGAAGACGTACGATTGGAGCGCGACACGTTCGGCGAAATCGCCGTGCCGAACGCTCGTCTATGGGGCGCGCAAACTCAGCGCTCGCTGCAGAATTTCCGCATCTCGACCGAGAAGCAATCGCCCGAACTCATCACCGCGCTGGCCGTCATCAAGCGCGCCGCCGCCGAAGTCAACCTCGGCCTCGGCGTGCTCGACGAGAGCAAGGCAAAGGCGATCATGCAGGCCGCTGACGAGATCATCGACGGCAAGCACCCGGAGGAATTTCCGCTCGCCGTGTGGCAGACCGGTTCCGGCACGCAGACCAACATGAACCTCAACGAGGTGATCGCGAACCGTGCAAGCGAGCTGCTCGGCGGCGAGCGCGGCGAAGCGCGCAAGGTGCATCCGAACGACGACGTGAATCGCGGCCAGTCGTCCAACGACGTGTTTCCGACCGCCATGCACGTGGCCGCGGCCTATGCGATCGTCAAGCATCTGCTGCCGGCGCTGAAGACGCTGCGCGACACGCTCGACGGCAAGGCGAAAGCGTTCGTGGATATCGTGAAGATCGGCCGCACGCATTTGCAGGACGCCACGCCGCTCACACTCGGTCAGGAGTTTTCGGGTTACGTCGCGCAACTCGAACATGGCATTCGTCACGTCGAATCGGCGCTGCCGCATCTGTACGAGCTCGCGCAAGGCGGCACGGCGGTCGGCACGGGTTTGAACGCGCATCCGCAGTTCGCCGACAAGGTGGCCGCGGCAATCGGCAAGCTAACCGGCTTGCCGTTCGTCTCGGCGCCGAACAAATTCGAAGTGATGGCCGCGGCCGACGCGCTGGTGTTCGCGCATGGCGCGTTGAAAACGGTGGCGGCGAGCCTGAACAAGATCGCCAACGACGTGCGCTGGCTGGCAAGCGGCCCGCGCTGCGGCCTCGGCGAACTGTCGATTCCGGAGAACGAGCCGGGCAGCTCGATCATGCCGGGCAAGGTCAATCCGACCCAGTCCGAAGCGTTGACGATGCTGTGCTCGCAGGTGTTCGGCAACGACGTCGCGGTGAATATCGGCGGCGCGAGCGGCAACTTCGAATTGAACGTGTTCCGGCCGATGATCGCGCACAACGTGCTGCAATCGGTGCGTCTCCTCGCCGACGGCGCGCACAGCTTCAACGACAACTGCGCGGTCGGCATCGAGCCGAATCACGAGCGCATCGATACCCTGCTCAACGAATCGCTGATGCTGGTGACGGCGCTCAATCCGCACATCGGCTACGACAAGGCCGCGAAGATCGCCAAGAAGGCGCACAAGGAAGGCACCACGCTGAAGGCGTCGGCGCTCGCGCTCGGGTTCGTCACCGAGCAGCAGTTCGACGAATGGGTGCGGCCGGAAGACATGGTCGGGCATTCGTCGGCGTGATCGGCCGCGCCGCTGCGCCGGGGCCGCCGGATCGAGTGGCCCGGCCAGCGTACGTTGAGCCGCTACGGTGATTTGGACACCGTGACTGGAAGTACAGCAACAGCAGGCCGCGCGAACACAACATTCGTGCGGGCCTGCGAGCGGCGCTTCAGGGCGCCGCTTAAACCTTGCCCTGCGCCACTTCTTCCGGCTTCAGTTCGACGATCGCGTCGAGCGCTTCCTTCACGTCCATCGCGTACCGGGCAAGGCGCTTCTGTTCGTCCGTCTCCGGCACGAAGGCCGGCACGGGCACGGGCTGGCCATTCTCGTTGACGGCGACCATCACGATCAGGCAATCCGTGGTTTGCAGCAACTCGCCGCCCTTCGGGTCGCCGGCCTGCACCGAAACGTGAATGTGCATGCTGGTGCGGCCCGTCGCCACGACCCGCGCGCGCAACTCGACCAGATTGCCGACCAGAATCGGCCGACGAAAACGGATATTGCCCACGCTGACCGTCACGCAATAGCGCCCGGACCACACCGCTGAGCACGCGTAAGCGGTCTCGTCGATCCACTTCATCAGCGCGCCGCCATGCACCTTGCCGCCGAAGTTGACCGAGGTCGGTTCGGCAAGAAAGCGAAAAGTGGTTTCGGAACGGTCCAGCGGCGCTGCGGCAGGGGTGCTCATCTTGACTCCGGTCAATCGATGCATTGAAAGGAGGCGATTATACGAGCGCAATATTGACCTCGTCTCCCGCGCCGGTTGAGGCCAGCGTCAGATCCGGCGAGAGTGCGCCTTGAGCTTTTCGAGGCGCGCTGGTTTCGCGTCCGCGATCAACTTGCCTCGACAAGCTCGGAAGCGCTCTCGCTTCGCGGCGGGCTGGCCGACATGAAACGCTCGCGATAATCCAGCGGCAGCACGCCCAAACGCCGTAAAAACGCCCGCCGCAGATTCTGTTCACTGCCAAAGCCACAGTCCAGCGCAATCCGCTTGAGCGGCCGGCGCGATTCGGCGAGCGCCCGCGAAGCCGCTTCGAGCCGCAGCGCCGAGACGGTTTTCGCCGGCGTGCGACCGACCTCGTCGACATAGCGGCGCGCAAAGGTGCGCGGGCTCATGCGGATTCGCTCGGCGAGCCGCTCGACCGACAGGTCGTCGCGCAGATGCGCCGCCATCCAGCTGTGCAATGCGTCGAACGGACCGTTCGCCGAGGCCTGTGCCGCCAGCGCCGCGCTGAACTGCGACTGACCGCCGGGCCGCTTCATGAAGACCACCAGCCGCCGCGCGGCCTGCATCGCAACGGCGTGGCCGAGGTCCTCCTCGATCAGCGCCAGCGCCAGATCGATGCCCGCCGTCACGCCCGCCGAAGTCCACACGACGCCCTCGCCTTCACGGCGGCCCACATCGCGGATGAAGATCGGATCGGCGTCCACCTGGACGCTGGGAAAGCGCTGCGCGAGGTGCGGGGCGTCGCGCCAGTGCGTGGTAGCGCGGCGGCCGTCGAGCAGGCCGGCCGCCGCCAGATAGAACGCGCCGGTACACACCGAGCACACGCGCCGCGCTCGCGGGGCATGCCGTCTGATCCATGCGACGAGTTCGGGCTGGAGTGTGCAGTGCTCGTCGACCGGGACGCCGGGAATGATCAGCGTGTCGATCGGCTGGTCGTCGAGCGACTCGAGCCGCTCGGTGACGATCGGCAGACCGGGGAAAGTCTGCAATATGCCGCCGTCGATCGAGGCGACCGTCGTGCGATAGGCCACGGCTTGCGCCGGGCTGCCGGTCGAACCGGCCGCTCTACCCGAGCCGCCCGCGCTGGCACTTTCAGCAGGATTCACGACGCCGGAAGCACCGCCACCGGCGTTCCCGGCAACCGTCAACTCCGCGCGCCAGAACGCCTCCAACGGCCCGCAGGCGTCGAGCAGCACCAGATCCGGCGCGACCGCGAACACAATATGACGCGCCACCATCAGGACATCTCCCCCGCCACCTGCCGCCTGCGCGACCACGCGTAGCCCAACGTGGCGAGCCCCGCCGCGCCGAGCAGCGGAAATATCGCGGCATTGATCGTCGCCCAGCCGAAGCGGGCCAGCAATTGACCCGCGAACAGCGAGCCCAGCGCGGAGAATGCGAAAGTCGTGAATTCGCTGGCCGCCTGCGTCTTGGCGCGCTCCGACGGCCGGTACGATTGCGCGAGCAGCGTCGAGCCGCCGACGAACATGAAATTCCAGCCCACGCCGAGGCAAGCAAGCGCCGCGTAGAAATGCGGCAGATCGGTCGAGCGCAGGGCGAGTACCCCGCACAGCGCCGACAGCGCGATGCCCACGCCGATCACCGGCAGCACGCCAAAGCGTTTGATCAGCCGCGCGGAAAACAGCGACGGCGCGAACATGCCGACCAGATGCCACTGGATGATCGCCGCGCCGTCACCGATCGTGTGGCCGCAGGCGAGCGCGGCGATCGGCGTGGCGGTCATCACGAACATCATCACCGCATAGCCGAGCGCATTGTTGGCGAGCGCCGCCGCAAAGATCGGCTGCCGCACGATTTCGCCGAGCGGCCGCGCCGCTTCATGACTCGCCGCCGTGCTCACGGCCGGCGCCGCGTCGCGATACAGCAGCGCCAGCAAGGCGACCGACACCAGCCCCAAAACCGTCACGAGCGCATAAGAACCCGCGAACGCGACCGGCGCCAGCCAGTCTTTGCTCCATGCGGCAAGAAGCGGTCCGCAGACGGCGGCCACTACGCCGCCCGCCAGCACGGTTGAAATCGCGCGACTTTTGTCTTCTATGCCGACGGCGTCGGCTGCGGCCAGCCGGTAATACTGCGCGAACGCCTGGAATACGCCGACCGTCGCCGTGCCGGCGCAAAAAAGCCAGAAACTGTGGTGAAAGATCGCCCATACGGAAACCGCACCGCCGAGCGCACCGACGCCCGCGCCCAGCACGAAACCCGCGCGGCGGCCAATGCGTGCCATCAGGAAAGACGCGAAGATCGTCGTCAGCGCGGCGGCGACGGTAATCAGGGAGAACGGCAGCGTCGCGAGGGCCTTGTCCTCGGCGAGCGTGTAGCCCACGAGGCCGGTCAACGTCAGATCGATCGATACGGATGAGGTGTACAGCGCCTGGCACACGGCCAGCACGCGTGCGGCGCGGCGGTCGTGCGGATCGGCGTCGCGCAGGCCGGTGGAATGGGCGGGAAAGGTCGAAGCGGCGGACGGTGGCATCGATAGGTTCCGGGCGGCGGACGTGAGATGGCCTGATCGTCACACGAGCGCCGTTGGCAGAAATGCCAATGATGCATCAATTTCTGCCAGCCGCTGCGGTTGTCCGCGGTCGTCCGCGGTTATTTGCGTAAGCGCCGGCGAGCTGCCTATTTGCGCACCGTGACGCCTTCGTCGATCGTGCCGTACATGGTGATGCTGCCGGTGCCCGCGCCCGAAGACGAACCAGCGCCGCCCTGCGCACAGGCGCTGATCAGCAGGGCCGCGGCAATGACGGCGAGAAGAGTTTTCATGGCAACGTGTTCCTGCAAGGACAGACAACAATTCTAGCCTGGCGGGTCTGCGCGGCATCGAAGCGCCGGCTGGGACGCTCGCTTTCGCTGAAGGCCCGCGTCTTCGCCGGGTTTTCGTAGCTGCCGCATTCGACAGTTCACGCTAAGCTGAAACATCGAATCGCCTGGCCCGATACAGTGGGCTGCATGGCGCCCTGCCCGCGCCGCCCCAGGAGACGTCAAATGACCGCCACCCTCGCAGACGAACAGAACCATTTTCCCGGCCTGAGCCGCATCGGCGCGCTGCTCGCCGATCCCGGCCGAGCCGCTATGCTGTGGGCGCTCATGGACGGCAGCGCCCGCCCGGCCGGCGAACTGACCATGATCGCCGGCCTCTCGCCCTCCGCGGCCAGCGCCCATCTCGCGCGTCTGACGGACGGCGGCCTGCTCGCGCTCGAGGTGCGCGGCCGGCATCGCTATTTCCGGATTGCGTCGCCCGACATCGCCGCGTCGATCGAAGCGCTTGCCAACGTCGCGCAGGTCAGCGCGTCGCAACGTCCGGTGCCGCGCCCCGTGCGCACCGTGCCGCTCGACATGCGCTACGCGCGCACCTGCTACGACCATATGGCGGGCGAGCTGTCGGTGCGCGTGTTCGAGCGGCTGGTCGCGCGCGGCCTGCTGACGCTGCACGGCACGTCGCTGGAGGCCACCGCCGACGGCGCCGCCCGCTTCGCCGACTGGGGCATCGACATGTCGGCGCAGAAAAGCCGGCGCCGCCGCTTCGCCTGCACTTGTCCCGACTGGAGCGAACGGCGTCCGCATCTGGGCGGCGCACTCGGCGCGGCACTGCTCGACTCGTGGTCGTCGCATGGGTGGGTCGAACGCACGGAGCGGCCGCGAATCCTGCGCATCACGCCGGCCGGGCATCGGCATTTCGATGCGTTCCTCGCCGCCTGATGCGCGCCTGAAGGTCCGTCGCGCTTACAGGACATCGGCAATCCGCTTACGAATAACCTATCGGGACCTTTTTCGAGATCTTTTGTTACACGGTGGCAAGGCGGCCTTACAAAAGTGGGGGCCTTGAAACAATCGCCACAGGTAGAGTGACTGCACGGATGCCGCAAGATGCCGCGTTCGTCGGAGATAAATCATGAGAACAGTCACCCCAGACCACCATTCGAACCGCCGGGTCATCGGCTATACGTTGATCGCAGCCGCCGCGTTCCTGTTTGCGGCTCAAGCCACCTTGGCGCAGGAAATCCAGCAAGCGCCGCAGGCCGCCGCCGCATCGCAAAACACCGATCCGCCCGGCCGTGTCGCGCGCCTGAACTACACGGCAGGCACCGTGACCACGGAACCGGCCGGCGCCACCGACTGGTCCTACGCGCAAATCAACCGCCCGCTCACCACCGGCGACCAGCTGTGGAACGATCAGAACGCCCGCTCGGAGCTGCACATCGGCTCGACCGCGGTGCGCCTCGGCCAGTCCACCAGCCTCGACCTGCTGAATCTCGACGACAACAGTGCCCAGCTCAAAGTCGCTCAGGGCACGCTGTCGGCCCGCGTGCGGGAACTCGCGCCGGGCTCGTCCTATGAAATCGACACGCCGAATCTCGCGCTCGGCCTGAACGGACCTGGGGACTATCGCGTCGACGTCGCGCCGGACGGCAGCAGCACCACTGTCACCGTGCGCAGCGGCAGCGCGACGGTGTACGGCGACAACGGCCAGGTGCCGGTTGCGGCCGGCCAGCAGATCCGCTTTGGCGGCACCAACCTCCAGCAGGTCGCCGACAATGGCGCGCCCGGCCTCGACGGCTTCGATCAATGGGCCGCGAGCCGCGACGCTGCCGAAGACCGCTCGGTCTCGGCGCGCTACGTGTCGCGCGACATTCCCGGCTATCAGGATCTCGACGCCAACGGCACGTGGCAGAGCTCGCCGCAATACGGTGAAGTGTGGGTGCCGCGCGGTACGCCCGCCGGCTGGGCGCCGTATCACGACGGCCATTGGGTATGGCAGGCGCCGTGGGGCTGGACCTGGGTCGACGACGCGCCGTGGGGCTTCGCGCCCTACCACTACGGCCGCTGGGCACAGGTCGACGACACGTGGGCGTGGGTGCCGGGACCGGTCGCGGTCAGCGAGCCGCCCGTCTACGCACCTGCTCTCGTCGCCTTCGTGGGCGGCGGAGGCGGCGGCGTGAACTGGGGTGTCGATCTGGCGATCGGCGGAGCGGTAGCAGCGGGCGTCGCGTGGTTCCCGCTCGGCCCGGGCGAGCCGTGGCACCCGCATTGGGGCGATCACGATCACTGGAGCCCCGGTTACTACAACCGCGTCAACCAGACGACGATCGTCAACAACTACAACCGCAACGTGAATGTGACCAACATTCACAACACGTATATCAACTACCGCGCGCCGGGCGGCGTGACCGCGATGCCGGCGACAGCCTTCGTACATGGTCAGCCGGTCGGACGCTTCGCCCAGAAGGTCGATCCGCGGCAATGGCGCAACGCGCAGATCAACCCGGGCGGCCCGGGAATCGCGCCGGTGCGGGAGAGTTTCGGCCCAGGTTTGCGCAATGCGAACTACCGGCCGCCTGCGGCGGTAATGGCGCGCCCGGTGGTAGCGACACGTAGTCCGGCGATGCCGGCGGCTTACCACGACAGCCTCGCTCAGCGGTTCGCACAAAGCGGCGGACGGGTGTCGGGCGCCGGCCAGCCTATCGTGCGGACTTCAGTGCCGGCGCATATGGCGGGCGGTCCGAGCGCGCTGCCGGTGCAGAACGTGCGGGTCGTGCAGTCGCATATCGCGGGACGTGCGCCTGGGATGGCGGCGGGCGCGCCGGGTGGGCCTGGCGCCGGACAGCAGATGGGACAGCGGCCGGGTGAAGGTCCGCGTGGCGGCATGCAGCAGGCTGGGCAGCAACCGGGTGAGGCGCCGCATGGCGGCATGCAGCAGGCTGGGCAGCGGCCGGGTGAGGCGCCGCGTGGCGGCACGCAGCAAGCTGGACAGCGGCCAGGCATGCCGCCGCAAATGGCAAACCAGCGCCCGGAGCCTCAAGAGTCGCAACGTCCGTCGAACGGTGTGCCGCGTCCGCCGCAAGCGAACGGCGGCAACCCGGGCGGCAACCCAGCGGCGTGGGCGCAGCAACAGCAGCGCGGCATGCCGCAACAGGCAGGTCAGCAGCCGGCCATCAACGAACGCCACGAGCCGGCCTGGACACAGCCGCACACGCCGATGGCCCAGCAGCACGGCGGTGCGCAACAACAGGCTGGGCGGCCGGATACCGCTCCACAGCCCGGCGCTCAGCCACAGGGAAGACTGCCGGAGATGGCGCAACAACAGCACGGCGCGCCGCATCCCGCGGAAAACCCGGCCGTGCAGCAGCAACAGCAGCAGGGGCTTCATGCGCAGCCACAGCCGCAGGCGCAGATGCAACGTCAGCCTGAGCAGCAGATGCCGCGTCCAGCGCAAGTTGAGGCGCAACAACCGCGTCAGGAATATCATCCGCAGCCCATGCAGCAGGCGCCGCGTCAGGAGCCACGTCCTGAGCCGCGCCAGCAACAGGTGCAGCAACAGCCGCGGCCGGAGTTTCATCCGCAGCCTCAGCAGCAGCCCCGACAGCAACAGGCGCAGCAACAACCTCGGCCGGAGTTTCATCCGCAACCGCAGCAGCCTCGGCAGGAATCACGGCCGCCGCAGGCTCAGCAGCCCCATCCTCAAGCGCAGCCGCAGCACGCCGAACAGCATTCAGGTGGCGGAAACCGCGACGAGCATCACAAAGGCTGAGCACCTCCGGCTTGCGTTTGCAGCCTGCATGAAAAAACCCCCGCGATTCGCATCGCGGGGGTTTTTTCTTCATGCGGACCGGGCAGCTTGCCCGCCGACGCTCAAACGGCCATTGGCGCAGTGAGCGGCTCGTGATGCCGGTAGCCAACCAGCGAGAAATCCGACGGCTCGATCTTTTCGAGCCATTCCGGCTCGTACACGCCGGTTTTTGCGTACTCCGGCACGCGATCCGAAATCGCGAAAGCCGGGCTTTCGTACGGCTCGCGCGTGAGTTGCTGCTGCAACATGTCGAGCTGATTCTCGTAAATGTGCGCGTCACCGATGAAATAGGTGAACCACCGCGGCGTATAACCCGTCAGACGACCGACCAGGTGCAGCAACGCCGCGCCTTCGGTCAGATTGAACGGCGTCCCCAAGCCCACGTCATTGCTGCGGATATAAAGGCACAGCGAAATTTCCTTGCGCACCACGTTCGGCACGAACTGGTAAAGCAGGTGGCAAGCCGGCAGCGCGATCTGATCCAGCACCGCGGGGTTCCACGCATGAAACAGAATGCGCCGGTCCGCCGGGTTCTGCATGATCGTGTCGAGGCATTGGCGCAACTGGTCGATCGCTTTGTACAGCAACACTTTGCGGCTGCCATCTTCTTCGAACTCGGTCACCACCTGGAAGCCGCGCGCGGTCGCGTCGGCAAGCTGCGCGCTCGCGTCTGCGTTCAACACCTTGTAGGCCGGCCACTGGCGCCACTGCACGCCGTACACGTCGCCGAGATCGTCCGGGCCTTCGCGATAGGGATTGGCGAGCCACTGCGGATTCTGGTTGGCGTTCGCGTCCCACACCTTGCAGCCGAGGTCGCGGAAATCCGCGGCGCTGCGCGAGGCGCGCAGAAACCCGACCAGTTCACCCACCGCCGATTTGAACGCCAGCTTTTTCGTGGTGACCGCGGGGAAGCCTTGCTGAAGGTCGAAGCGCAACATGGCGCCCGGCATGCTGATCGTGCGGATGCCAGTGCGGTTCTCCTGCCACGTGCCGGTGTCGAGAATCGTGCGGACGAGGTCGAGGTATTGTTTCATTCGGGTTCCTTCGACGCGGCGCCTGCCGGGTAAATCCGGGCGCCACGGGGATTGAGCGGAAAACCCGATTTTAACAAGCGCAGCCAGACGGCGCCCGGTCGGGGCGCGCGGGATCGAAATTATCTCGGGAAAAGGCGGACGCAGATGGCGCACCCGGACGGCGCGCCGCCGATCACAGCGCGGCTAATGCGCCCTGCATCAATCGCTGAAGTCGCTCTAATGGCCGGCGCAAACCACGCGGCCCGTCAAACGATTTACAGGTGCGGCACCGAAGCCGGCAAATCGCCGTGCGGCGAAGCGAGCGGCTCGCCCTCCATATGCCGCATGCCATGCGAGCACAAGAGCCGGTACAACGTGACGCGTGAGATGCCGAGTTCTTGAGCCGCGTCGCCCAAACGCCCGCGGTGGCGCAACAGAGCCAGCTCGATCGCCTGACGTTCGGCCGCTTCGCGCGCCTGCGCGAGCGAGACCGGCACGATCTCCACATATTCGGCGAGCTCCAGATCGCGCGCCGTGATCGCGCGGCCTTCGGACATCACGATGGCGCGCCGCACCCGGTTGATCAACTCGCGCACGTTGCCCGGCCAGCCGTAGTTATGCAGCGCCGCGATCGCGTCCGGCGCGAAGCCGCGCAAGCGGCGGCTCGCATCTTTCTTGAAACGTTCCAGCATGTGCCGGGCAAGCAGTTCGATATCCTTACCACGCGCGCGAAGTGGAGGTTCGTCGATCTGCAGCACGCAGAGGCGGTGATACAGGTCGGAACGGAAACGGCCTTCGATCATCGCCGCCGTCATATCCACGTGCGTGGCCGAGATAATGCGCACGTCGACATCGACCGCGCCGTGCCCGCCCAGCCGCTCCACTTTGCGCTCCTGCAGAAAGCGCAGCAGGCTCGCCTGGCTTTCGAGCGGCAGATCGCCGATTTCGTCGAGAAAGAGCGTGCCGCCGTTGGCCGCTTCCACCCGGCCGATCTTGCGCTGATTGGCGCCGGTGAACGCGCCGCGCTCATAGCCGAACAGTTCGGATTGCAGCAGATGCGGCGGAATTGCGCCGCAGTTGATCGGCACGAACGGCGCGTTGCGCCGGGCCGAGCGTTCGTGAATCGCGACAGCGGTCAGTTCCTTGCCGGTGCCCGATTCGCCCGAGATGAACACGGGCGCATCCGTCATTGCCACTTTGCGGATCGAACGGAACAGCGCGAGCATGGCGTCGCACGAGCCGACCATTTCGCCTTCGGCGCCTTGCGATGCGTCGTTGGAAGCCGGCTCGCCCAAGGAAATCATGCCGTATGCGTGACCCACCGAGTCGACGATCCTGTCGCCCGAATACGGCACGGTCACATAGTCGAAACAATAGTCGCGTACGAGCCGGCGCAACGCGGCGTCCTGCAGCTGACCCGGCATGGTGGCCGCGACCCAGCCGACGTTCGGCATGGTCAGGCACGATTCGAACGCAGCGATTTCGTGTGGCTGAAAATCGCTAGAGAGATCGAGCAGGCCACCCGCCGCCATTCCGGCGCGAACCGCCCGGCGCACGTCGCGCGCCGACCCCACCACTTCGACCTGCCAGCCGCGCTGATGAAACCGAGTATTCAGCTCCGCGCTCGGATCGCGCGAAACGTAAATCAGTTGTCGCGTTGCGGGTTCCATTATTCAGATCCTCTCGTCAACGAACGTTAAGGATGACGCACGCACCTGAACCGAATTCAGACACGCTGACTCATTCGGGATTCGCGAAATAGCAAAAACCGAACGGGCATTCCATTCCGTGCGGACAGCTGATCCCCAAGAAAGCGGCGTGTGTGTGATTGAGACGGCCCTTTGGTGGGCTTTTTTAAATCTGCAGCTCTTTTCTGAGAGCTTACTATACGCGCGGCGCTTGGAAAACAGTTATGCGAATTTAATCGTGCACTCCTTGCCCAGCAAGGCTCTACGGGCAATAAACGGTTATTCAGCCGACGAATAAAAGATTAGTGGAAGCGCTTTCCCAAGTGGAGAGCCAAGGTACTTCATACCGACTCAATTAACAACTTATAGGTATTTCCTGCATGTCGTTTCAGCCCTGAAACGTTTTTGTTCAAATTCTCAAACATTGCTTCGCGCTTTTGCTTCACCTCCTGATGCACCAATGGATTGCGAGTGATGGCACACGTTTCGCTAAATGCCGTGCACCAAGGAGACACATCATGCGACTTGTTTTCCGCATCGATCTCACCCCCGTTACACCCCGCGCGGCCGATGGCGCTTCAATCGCGCTGACCACGGTCCTGTTTGGCGCCCATGCGCAGGACGCGGAACCGGCCCAATCCGCCCATGCCGGCGCGGCCGCTTCCTCCGAGGCCACGATCACGCGAGCCGGCTCCTCCGATGCGAGGGCGCGCACCGCCGCCGCCTTTCGTCAGGTCGCGAACTCGCTCAGTATTCCGGCCGATGCTGCATCCATGAACGATTTTTCGCTCGACGACCGGATGCTTTCGCGGCCACGCGGCAGCGCCGTCGGCATGGTGATGGTGGCCGCCACGCCACAGTTCATGCGCGACAACAGTGGCGGCTGCAGCAACGTGACACTGTGGGACGAGATCGCCCCGCCCTCGCCGTTACCCATCCCTATCGACGCGGCACGCGCGGCCCAAGGCAACATCGGCACTTACCAAAGAAAGTAGCCCGAACAAATTAGCGATGCAAACAGGGCTGGCGGCGCAGCGAACACACCGCAACCGGCACGGCAACGCCCGCGAATCTTTGCCGCTGGCTCGCCACCCGCCTCGGCGGCATGGCCTTGCGCGTCAGGTAGAATCGGTCCGGTTACGTTCCCCTTTCCATTCGATGACGACGCTCACCCTGATCGTCGCTCGCGCCAATAACGGCGTGATCGGCCGCGACAACCAGTTGCCCTGGCGACTCCCCGAAGACCTCGCGTTCTTCAAGCGCACCACCATGGGCGCGCCCATCATCATGGGCCGCAAAACGCACGAGTCGATTGGCCGGCCTTTGCCCGGACGCCGCAACATTGTAGTGACGCGGGATGCCGCGCGGCGCTTCCAGGGTTGCGACGCGGCCACGACGCTCGAAGAGGCGCTCAAGCTCGCCGCTCAGGATCAGGCGCCCGAAGCGTTTCTGATCGGCGGCGCGCAGTTGTATGAGGAAGGGTTGCGGCAGGCGGACAAGCTCATCGTCACCGAGATTTCCGCCGACTTCGAAGGCGACGCCACCTTCCCCGAACTCGACGAAACCGAGTGGGAAGAAGTCGCGCACGAAACACACCGCGCGCATGCGCCGAACGACTTCGACTACGCGTTCGTGACGTACCGGCGCAAAGGCGTCTGAGGCCGGACCGCTTCAGCGGTAATCGTGCCCGCTCGAAGCAGACAGTGGCCGCCGAACTGATATAAAAAAACGCCACGCAATGACCTCGCGTGGCGTTTTCTCATCGACCGACGAACCGGCGGCCGCCGGCTCGCGGCAAAATTTTACTGCCCGGCGATCGTCATGCGCTCGATCAGCACCGAGCCGGTTTTCTTGGTGCCGCGCGTGATCGTATCCGCGCCGATCGCCACGATGTGGTGGAACATCTCCTGCAGCGTGCTCGCCACCGTGATTTCCTCGACCGGATACTGGATCTTGCCGTTCTCGACCCAGAAGCCCGACGCGCCGCGCGAGTAATCACCCGTCACGTAGTTCACGCCCTGCCCCATCAGTTCGGTCAACAGCAGGCCGGTGCCGAGCTTGCGCAACATTTCTTCGAAGTCGTCCTCGGGGCGTGTGTTGGAGCTCAGCAGCGACAGGTTGTGCGAGCCGCCCGCGTTACCGGTGGTCTGCATGCCGAGCTTGCGCGCCGAGTACGTGGACAGGAAATAACCTTCCACCACGCCGTCTTTCACCACCGACCGCTTTTTGGTGCGCACGCCTTCTTCGTCGAACGGCGCGCTGCCCATGGCACGCGCGATATGTGGGTCTTCGAGCACCTGCACGTGCGGCGCGAACACCGGCTTGCCGAGGCTGTCGACGAGGAACGAGGTCTTGCGATACAGCGCGCCGCCGCTCGTGGCTTGCACGAACGCGCCGAGCAGGCCCGCGGCGAGGGGCGCTTCGAACAACACCGGCACCTTGCGCGTATCCAGGCCGCGCGCGCCGATGCGCGCGAGCGCGCGTTGCGCCGCGTAACGGCCCACGGCTTCGGGATCGGCCAGTTCTTCGGCGCTGCGGGTCGACGTGTACCAGTCGTCGCGCTGCATGTTGCGGCCGCTGCCTGCAATCGGCGCGCACGCGATGTAGTGGCGCGAGTACGGATAACCGGCCAGGAAGCCGCGCGAGGTGGCCAGCACGAACTGCGAGTGCTGTGCCGAGACACTCGCGCCTTCCGAATTCTTGATCTGTGGATCGGTGGCGAACGCGGCGTCTTCCGAGCGGCGGGCAATTTCCACCGCTTCATCCGCGGACAGATTCCACGGGTGATAGAGATCGAGATCGCGCGGCGCCGTTTCCAGCAATTCGGCTTCGGCGAGACCCGCGCAGTCGTCTTCGGCCGTGAAGCGCGCGATGTTGTAGGCGGCCGCGACCGTGTCCTTCAAAGCCTGCGACGAAAAGTCCGAAGTGCTCGCGTTGCCGCGCTTGTTGCCGATGAACACCGTCACGCCGACCATCTTGTCGCGGTTGTGCTCGATCGTCTCGACTTCGCCGCGCCGCACGGAGACGGACAGGCCGTCGCCTTCGGAAATCTCGGTCGCCGCATCGGTACCGCCGAGCGACTTCGCGTGACGAAGGATGTCCGAGGCGATTTCCTTCAGCTCATCCTGGGTATGCGGAAAAAAGCGCTGCTTGACGTCCATGTCTGCTGCCATTGTCGTTGCCGTCCTGTTCGGGGCCGAGCGGCCCTGGGTGTGTTCGCTATGTTCGCACCGGTTACGCACATGCCTCACGCATGCGCGCGCCCGTGTCGGGTTATGCATCCCGCGATCATAGCAAGGTACGCGACGCCGTACCTGGCATTCGCAGCGCCTCGCCGTGCGCAGCATTGCGATCGCTTCGCAAGGCGTAATGCCTCGCGCGCGGCAGCACGGCGGGTGAGCGGGCGCGGCACGCTACAATATCGGTATGACACGCAAAACCCGCATCCAACCGATCGAATCCGCCGAGCCGGAAGTCGACGAAAACGGCTACGACCGTCCCAGCAAGTCTCAGCTCAAGCGCGAAATGCACGAGCTGCAGGAACTGGGCGCGGCGCTGATCGCGCTGCCCAAAGACGCGCTCAAACGCATGCCGATGCCCGAGAAGCTCGACGACGCCGTGCGTGAAGCGCGCCGCATCACCGATCACGAAGGCAAGCGCCGCCAGGTGCAGTACGTCGGCCGCGTGATGCGCTCGCTGCTGGACGACGAAACCGCCGCGCTGCGCACCGCGCTCGACACCTATAACGGAGTCAACAAGGCGGAAACGGCCAAACTCCACTGGATCGAGCGCACCCGCGAAAAACTGCTCGCCGACGACGCCGCGCTGACCGATTTCATCCGCCAGCACCCGAACGCCGACCCGCAGCAGGGGCGCACGCTGATCCGCAACGCACGCAAGGAAGCGCAGCAGAGCAAGCCGCCGCGCTACTTCCGCGAACTGTTCCAGTGGATCAAGAACGCGGACGGCCCGTCCGCGCAGACCGATTCCGACGCCGACGACGCCCTGGACGACGATGACGATGACGACCGCGACGCATGATCACGCAGGCAGGCCGGCACGCAATCACCCCGACGAGATCCTGATCGGCCTCGTGTCGATCAGCGACCGCGCCTCCACCGGCGTGTACGAGGATAAAGGGCTTCCGGCCTTGCAGGAATGGCTCGGCGCGGCCCTCACCTCACCGTGGCAAGTGGTCACCCGTCTGATTCAGGACGATGCGCCGACCATTTCCGCCACGCTGACCGAACTGGTCGACGAGGTCGGCTGCGATCTGGTGCTGACCACCGGCGGCACCGGCCCGTCACGCCGCGACGTGACGCCCGAGGCGACGCTTGCGGTCGCAACGAAGGAGATGCCGGGTTTCGGCGAGCAGATGCGGCAGATCAGCCTGAATTTCGTGCCGACCGCGATTCTGTCGCGCCAGGTCGCCGTGATCCGCGAAACGGCGGAGCACGCAGCGCTGATCATCAATCTGCCGGGGCAGCCGAAGTCGATCAAGGAAACGCTGGAAGGTTTGCGCGACGCCGAAGCGGGCGGCGCAGTGAAGGTGCCGGGCATTTTCGCCGCGGTGCCGTACTGTATCGATCTGATCGGCGGGCCTTATGTGGAAACCAACGCCGACGTGGTGAAGGCATTTCGGCCGAAGAACGCGCAGCGCGCGCCCAAGTCTGCATAGTTTGGAATCACGGCGCGGATTGGCCGCTGTGATTTGGCCGTCTGGCTTCGATCCGGGGCTTCGGTTTTGAGTCGCGCTCTGGCGCAGGGAACTGGCAGGCGCCAGTCAGCCGCGACCAGCGAGGTGCGCCCAGCCGGAAGGCGGCGCCGCGCCGGGCAGCCACCGGCGCGTTACGCGTCGAAGCAGATCAGCCCCGTTATTCCGCGCCGCCGGCGGCGTCCGGCGCCGACGGGATCAGGAAGTGCTCGCGGTAGTACTTCAGTTCGTCGATCGACTCGTGGATATCGGCCAGCGCCGTGTGCATCGCGCGCTTCTGGAAACCCTTGTAGATGGCCGGCTGCCAGCGGCGGCACAGCTCCTTCAACGTGCTGACGTCGAGATTGCGGTAATGGAAGAAGCGCTCCAGGTCCGGCATCCAGCGCGCCATGAAGCGGCGGTCCTGGCAGATCGAGTTGCCGCACATCGGCGATTTGCCGGGCGGCACGAAGACGCTCAGGAAATCGCGAATTTGCTCGGTGGCGTCGGCCTCGCTCACCGTGGACGCCTTCACCCGGTCGATCAGCCCCGAACGGCCATGGGTGTTCTGATTCCACTGATCCATTTTGGCGAGCGTCTCGTCGCTCTGGTGAATCGCCAGAACCGGACCTTCGACGAGGCGGTCGAGCGTCGAATTCGTCACCACCACCGCGATTTCGATGATGCGGTCGGAATCGGGTTCGAGCCCGGTCATTTCCATGTCCAGCCAGACGAGATTCATGTCGCTGCGCACGAGCGGCGGCTGTTCGGTGGATGCGAGGATGTCAGTCATGAAGGCAACCTTGATGGCCGGGCAAACGGCTTGTCAGCAAGCCCGCCTGCCGCGGCGATTGTTCGTTTGAGATTGGATTAGGCTGGTGCGAGCCGGTTTGGACTCACCTTCCCGCCGCGAGGCAGGAAGAAACATATAATTCTCGCATAGATACCACGGAATCCCCGGATGCCTACCCTGTACTTCACCGTTCTGTTCGTCGTCGCCGTCGTGGCGATGGTCGGCACCAAACTGTGGCTCGCGTCGCGGCAGATCCGCTTCGTGGCCCAACATCGCGAGCAGGTGCCGAGCCAGTTCGCCGGCACCATCGCGCTCACCGCGCACCAGCGCGCCGCCGACTACACCGTTGAGCGCACGCGTCTGACCATGATCGAGATCGTCGTCAGCGCGGCCGTGTTGATCGGCCTTACGCTGCTCGGTGGCGTGCAGGCGCTCGATCTGGGCATTTCCGACTGGCTCGGCCGCGGATACATCGGGCAAATCGCGCTGGTCGCCGCGGTGATCGCGATCACCAGCGTGGTCGACCTGCCGTTCGACTACTACCGGCAGTTCGTGGTGGAACAGCGCTTCGGCTTCAACCGCATGAGCCGCGGCATTTTCTTCGTCGACCGCATGAAGGGCGTGTTGCTCGGCGCCGCGTTCGGCCTGCCGTTACTGTTCGTCGTGCTGTGGCTGATGAACCAGGCCGGCAGCCTCTGGTGGCTGTGGACATGGGTCGTGTGGGTCGCCTTCCAGATGCTCGTGTTGGTGCTGTATCCGTCGTTTATCGCGCCGCTCTTCAACAAGTTCGAGCCGCTCAAGGACGAAGCGCTGAAAAGCCGCATCGAAGCGCTGATGCAACGCTGCGGCTTTGCCGCCAAGGGTCTTTTCGTGATGGACGGCAGCCGCCGTTCGGCACACGGCAACGCCTATTTCACCGGCTTCGGCGCCGCCAAGCGAATCGTGTTCTTCGACACGTTGCTCGCGCGCCTGTCGGGCAGCGAGATCGAAGCCGTGCTCGCGCATGAGCTCGGCCACTTCAAACGCCGTCATGTGATCAAGCGCATGCTCGTTACATTCGCGATCAGTCTCGTCATGCTCGCCCTGCTCGGCTGGCTCATGCAGTGCGTCTGGTTCTATGAAGGGCTGGGCGTGCGGCCGTCGCTGGTCGGCGGCAATAGCGGCCTCGCGCTGGTGTTGTTCTTCCTCGCGCTACCGGTGTTCCTGTTCTTCGTCACGCCGCTCGGCAGCCTCAGTTCGCGCAAGCATGAGTTCGAAGCCGACGCGTTCGCCGCGACGCAGACCGACGCGCAAGATCTCGTCAACGCGCTCGTCAAGCTGTACGAGGACAATGCGTCGACCCTGACGCCCGATCCGCTCTACACCGCGTTCTACTACTCGCATCCGCCGGCGTCGCAGCGGATCGACCGCCTGCTGCGGCACGCATGAGCGGCCGCTCCCCGAAAGCGCCGCGCGCGCCGTCCAGCGCGCGTGCAGGCGGCCTCGTGGTGGCCGCGCATGGCCGCCACTATCTCGTCGCACCGGACGACGGCGGCGCCATGCTCCAATGCTTCCCGCGCGGCAAGCGCAGCGAGGTGGCGGTCGGCGATCACGTGATTTACGAGCTGGCTTCGGCGGATCAAGGCGTGATCGTCGAGATCGGCGAACGGCGCAATCTGCTGTACCGGTCGGATCAGTACAAGTCGAAGCTGTTCGCGGCCAACCTCGACCAGTTGCTGATCGTGCTCGCCACTGAACCGCACTTCAGCGAAGACCTGCTCGGCCGCGCGCTCGTCGCGGCCGAGGCGAACGAACTGACGCCGTTGATCGTACTGAACAAGACCGACGTGACCGGTGCGCTCGAAGGCGCGCGCAAACGGCTCGAGCCGTATCGCGCGTTGGGTTATACGGTCGTGGAAGTGTCGATCAAGACTCAGCCCGAGGCCGCACGTGCCGCGTTGATCGAACATCTGCATGGTCATTCGACGCTGCTGCTCGGCCAGTCGGGCATGGGCAAATCCACACTCGTCAATCTGCTGATTCCCGATGCCGAAGTCGCCACGCGCGAAATTTCTACGGCGCTCAATAGCGGGCGCCATACGACGACTTTCACGCGTCTCTATCCGCTGCCGGACAGTGCGGACGGCATAGGCGGTTCGTTGATCGACTCACCGGGCTTCCAGGAGTTCGGCCTGCATCATCTGACCGAGGGCCGGCTCGAGCGCGCGTTTCCCGAGTTCAGGCCGTTGCTGCCGAACTGCCGCTTCTACAACTGCCATCACTTGCATGAGCCCGGTTGCGCGATCCTCGAAGCGGTCGCGGACGGCCGCATCCGCCCCGAACGGCATGCGCTGTATGCGCAACTCGTGCACGAAGCCAGCCAGATCGTGCGCTGACATGAAACTGATGCGCGCGCCGAATCTGATCATCGGGCAGCACTGGGTCAATGTGCTGGCCACCGCGGGCATTGCTTGCGAGTTACACAACCGTTATCTGAACGGCGCGCTCGGCGATATTCCGGCGGATCAGTGCTCGCCGGAGCTTTGGCTCGTCGACGAACGTGATGAGGCGATGGCGCGAAGGTTGATCGATGCAGCCTCGCACGGGCCGGCGGCGGGAACGCCCGGCTGGCGGTGTCGGCACTGTGGTGAAACGCTCGAGGCGCAGTTTACGGTGTGCTGGCAGTGCGGGACGGCGCGCGATCCGCGGGATGGGTGATTCCGCACGAGATCGGTGTCAGCTTATTTCAGGGCGCTTATTTCAGGGCGAGATGCAGGCATAAAAAAACCGGACGTTGTCCGGTTTTTTTATGCCAATCAAGATCAGCTAAGCGACTTTAAGCCAGCCACACTGCAATCGTCAGCATCAACAGCAGAATCATCCACAGCACCACCGCGCGCCACACCAACCCCACAGCCGATTGCAGCGTGCGCGGCGTGCAGTCGTCGCCGACCTGCATCGGGCCGCCGTCGCCGGTGGCTAATGCGTCGAGACTCGACGGCTCGGCAAGCGGCCCGCTCAAACGTGCGCCCAATGCACCGCTGCCCGCGGCCAGCAACACGCCGTCGTTCGCATCCGGCCACTGGCGCGCATGATTGCGCCATGCATAAATCGCGT
Organism: Paraburkholderia sp. RL17-380-BIE-A; assembly: GCF_046028085.1. Lineage (NCBI taxonomy): Bacteria > Pseudomonadati > Pseudomonadota > Betaproteobacteria > Burkholderiales > Burkholderiaceae > Paraburkholderia > Paraburkholderia sp. RL17-380-BIE-A. The sequence continues at coordinate 9,603 of NZ_JARESQ010000014.1, read as the reverse complement.
CTTCGAAATTGCCGACAATCGCAAAGCCCAGCGACGTCAGCCGCGCCGGCACCCAGTCGATCACGAAGAAGGCGCGCTGTGCGAAGCTCGAAAACGCAACCGTGCGATCGTCGACCGGACGTGCCCACGTGCGCGCCAGATACTCGGCAATCCGATATAGCACCGCGCCCGCCGGGCCGACCGGAATCAGAAACCAGAAGAACACGCCGAACACATGCCGATGCGAAGCGACCACCGCATGAATCAGCGTATGACGCACGATTTCGCTGACGGGCATATCGACGGTATCGAGCCCGGTCCATTCGTTCAGGATTTCACGCGCGTGCGGTACGTCGTCGTTATTCAACGCGAGGTGGATGTCCGTGAAGTAATGGCTGAACTGGCGAAAGCCGAGCGTGAAGTACAGCACCGCGACGTTCCACAGGAACGCCAGTGCGAAATGGATGTGATACAGCACGTAGTAGACGAGCGCCACGGCCAACGTCCAGGGCACCACCACCACGAGCCAGGCGAGCAAGCCATGCTTCGGCTTGCCGGCATCGAATCCGTGCGCCGCCGATTCCGCATGGTATTGAAGCAACGCGGACACCGGATTATTCGGTGAAAGCGCACGCACCTGTTCAATGATCAGAGCCAGCAATACAGAGAAAAAAGTCATGCGATGCGCCGTGCTTTTCGAGTTTTACGATTGTTTTATAACGATAGCACAGGGTCGGATGCGACTGAGCGCAGTCGTTGACAAACACCCAACAACTGCACAGTCCCGTGCGGTTTACGCCGCGAGGAAGCGATAGAAGTTGCGCAGCATCGCCGCCGTTGCGCCCCAGATGAAGTAGTGACCACCGAGCTCGCTTCCGCTCTCCGCAGCCTGCGCTTCGGCCGACGCGGCACGCGGATACGGCATGGCGAAGAAGCGCCGCTCACCGCCCTCGTAGCGAAACACGCGCTCTTCGTGATGGGCGGGGTTCATGAGAAAGGCGAGTGGCACTTCGAAGACTTCGGCCACTTCGAGCGCGTCCGCTTTCACTGTGAACGGCGGATGCACGAGGCCGATTACCGGCGTCACGCGAAAACCAGTGCCCGTCAGGTAGTCCGGCAAGGCGCCGAGAATCTCCACACGCGAGGGCGCAAGACCCACCTCTTCCTGTGCCTCACGCAGCGCGGTGGCGGTGGCGTCGGCATCGAAGGGTTCGTGACGGCCACCGGGAAAGCTCACCTGCCCCGCATGATCGTTCAGATGGTCGGCGCGCTGGGTCAGCAGCACGGTCAGGCCGCGCTCGCGCACCACCAGCGGCACCAGCACCGCGGCAACTCGCGGATCGGCATGCGTATCGCGCCACGGCGCTTCGACGATAGGTTCGGGAGTCCAGGCAAGGCGCTGCTCGAAGCGTGCGCGCAGGCCGTCAGGCGTGAGACGGTCGCCGGCCACCGGCGGCAGATCGGCGCCCGTCGCTTCGACAGGCAGAGTTTCAGGCTCAAAGACGGGGCGGATCAACGGGTCTCTCGAAATAGGCGGATAGGGGACATGCCGCTATTTTGACCTGGCAAACAAAAAAGCACCCGCGAGGGGTGCTTTTTCTTACAGCATTTACGCTTGGGAAGCAGCGCGGTCTTTCGAGACCAGCTTTTCCTTGATCCGGGCCGACTTGCCCGAACGGTCGCGCAGGTAGTACAGCTTCGCACGGCGCACGTCACCACGACGCTTGACGACGATGCTTGCCAGCAGCGGCGAGTACGTCTGGAACGTACGCTCGACGCCTTCGCCCGACGAAATCTTGCGGACGATGAACGACGAATTCAGACCACGGTTACGCTTGGCGATCACGACGCCTTCGTAAGCCTGAACACGCTTACGCGTACCTTCAACCACGTTCACGCTGACGATCACCGTATCGCCGGGAGCGAATTCGGGGATGGTCTTCTCGCCGAGGGCGCGCGCGATTTCTTCCTGCTCGAGTTTTGCAATCAGATTCATCACTGACTCCTAAGTCCATCTTGTCGGCGTTCGTACCTGCCTTGCACTAAGTTTCCTTATTGCGCTCGGCTACGGCCCCGATAGAGGATGGGTTCACATCAGGCGCCGTGCACGCATGCGCGGCGCCGCCTGGTGTCCGCTTGAAAGACCCAAGGCTTTACGCCTTCGACTCTTCCTTCGCGAGACTCGCAAGCCATGCCTCATCGGCACGGCTCAACATCTTGTTCTTTCTGGCCTTCACGATCAGATCCGGTCGTTTGTTCAACGTGTTGCGCAAGGCTTCACGCCGACGCCATGCTTCGATCTCCGCATGATGGCCGCCGAGCAGCACATCGGGCACACGCACGCCGTCGTATTCCTCAGGGCGCGTGTAATGCGGGCAATCCAGCAGCACGTCGACAAAACTATCCTGCACCGCAGACTGCGAGTCGTTGAGCACGCCGGGCAACTGACGCACCACGGCATCCATCAACGCCATGGCCGGCAATTCTCCGCCAGACAGCACGAAGTCGCCAAGGCTGACTTCTTCGTCGACGACACGGTCGAGCAAACGCTGGTCGATCGCTTCATAGCGCCCGCACAACAGGATCAAGCCGGGTTCGGCCGCGAACTGCATGACACGGTCGTGATTCAGCGTGGCGCCTTGCGGCGACATCATCACGACGCGCGACGCGCCGATACCCTGCTCCGCCTGCGCCGCTTTCGCCGCGCCGATTGCATCTTCCAGCGGCTTGGCCAGCATGACCATGCCGGGTCCGCCGCCGTACGGGCGATCGTCGATTGTGCGGTAGTTGTCGGTCGTGAAATCGCGTGGATTCCACGTACGCAAACCGTAGCGCTCCTGTTTCGCCGCGCGACTGGTGATACCCCAGTCGGTCAGCGCACGAAACATGTCAGGAAAGAGCGTGACGACATCGAACTGCATCGCTCTCTCCATTCAGCGAATGATTTAATAATCGGCTTCCCAGTCGACAGTGATCTGCTTCGCCGCCTGGTCCACCGTTTTGACAAAGACGCCGACGAACGGGATCAAACGCTCGCCGGTGACCGGCTTGCCGCTTTTGTCGGTAGCCGGATATTCGATACGCATCACCGAGTGCGCACCGTTGTCGATCATGTCTGCAACCTTGCCGAGATTGACCCCGGCAACATTCACCACATCCAGGCCGAGCAGGTCGACCCAGTAGAATTCGTCGACTTCGAGAGCCGGAAACTCGCTGCGGCTGATATAGACGCGGGAGCCGCGCAGTGCCAGCGCCACGTCGCGATCAGTGACGCCGCCCAGATGGGCCACCACACTGTCGCTATGCGTTTTCGCTTGCAACGACGGCGCCGATTTGCGCTCCTGGCCTTTGAGCAGCCACCAGCGCTTCGCGCTCAGCAAAGCGTCGCCGCCATGTCCGGCATCCGCATGCGCGGCTACCTTGACCCAGCCTTTGAGGCCGTAAGCGTCGACGATTGCACCGACCTCGACCGCATCGGCCGGCCAGCTTTCCACCGTTTCCATGCGCATTTCTGCTGCACCGGAACCGGCGTTTGCAACATTGGCTTTCGCCTTGCCCTCGGCTTTTTCGACCGGCTTACGGACGAATGCACCGAACGGCGCCTGATCAGACGTCTTCGCGCGCGGGGCTACTGCCTTGGCGCTACCTGAACTGCCGGAATCACGCTCAGACATAAGAGAACCTCACTGCCAGCTTCGACGCCTGCTTCAGCAAAACAACTCGCGCATCGGACTGCTCATTGGGCCGCTCACGCAAACCGCGAGAGCCGCCGGACGAACCGACGACGATACGCAGGCTAGCTACCATTAAGCAGCCGGCTGCGCCTTTGCAGCTTCCTTCACGAGACGCTCGACGGTCGGCGACAGTTGTGCGCCAACGCCTTGCCAGTACGTCAGGCGGTCTTGAGCGATACGCAGCGACTCACCCTTCGTAGCGACCGGGTTGTAGAAGCCAACGCGCTCGATGAAGCGGCCGTCACGACGGTTACGCGAATCGGTTGCGACGATGTTGTAGAACGGGCGCTTCTTGGAGCCGCCACGAGCCAAGCGGATGATGACCATACTAGAATCCTTGAAAACCGGGGTTCGGAACGACTGAAACACGCGATTATAGCGGGAAACCGACGCCATAACAAACACTTACCGGGATAAACTGAGCAACGGGGTTGCGTCGGCCTGACAGGCGGGGACCTCGCACCACGCCGAAACGCCCGAATTACCTGACGGAGCGCCCTTGAAACTCCTGCCACCCATTGTGTTTTTGCGCGATTTTCTTGGCACCGTTGCGCGACTTGCCGGCTCGGCGCGCATTCTGCGAAGCAGGACCCTGAACACGGGCGCGGCCGTCTTGCTCGCCGCGACTGCCCTGCCGGCGCTCGCCGCACTGCCGGTGGAGCGGATCAAACTACCGCCGGGCTTTCGCATCGAAGTCTTGTCGGACGCCGTGCCGAGCGCGCGAGCCATGGCGCTCTCGCCGAAGGGCATTCTTTATATAGGCAGTCTGGACGGCCACGTCTACGCGCTCGAATTGCAAAATGGGCAGGTGACAGCCGGCCACGTGCTCGCTTCCGGGCTGGAAACGCCGGCGGGCGTGGCATGGCGCGATGGCGCGCTCTATGTTTCGGCGGTATCGAAAATTGTTCGCTTCGATGCGATCGACACGCACCTGAACGATCCCCCCAAGCCTGCCGTCGTGATCGACACCCTGCCCACGGAGACGCACCATGGCTGGAAATTCATCGCTTTCGGCCCGGACGGCAAGCTATATGTGCCGCAAGGCGCGCCCTGCAACGTCTGCCTGAAAGACCGCGACCGTTTCGGCCTGATCGGCCGCATGAACCCGGACGGCAGCCACTATGAAGTCGTGGCACGCGGCATCCGCAATTCGGTCGGTTTCGCGTGGCATCCGGTGACGCATGAACTGTGGTTCACCGACAACGGCCGCGACCTGCTGGGCGACGACGTCCCGGACGACAAGCTCAACCGCGCGCCGCGCGCCGGGATGGATTTCGGTTTTCCCTACTGCCACGGCGGCAACACGCCCGATCCCGAGTTCGGCAAGGACCATCCGTGCAGCGGGTTCACGCCGCCGACGGTCAAACTCGGTGCGCACGTCGCCGCGCTCGGCATGCGCTTTTACAGCGGCTCGATGTTCCCACCCGCTTACCGGAATACCATTTTTGTCGCCGAGCACGGCTCGTGGAATCGCAGCAAGAAGGTTGGCTATCGCGTCGTGCATGTCGTCACGGACCCGGATGGCGGCAACGCCCGCCAGGAAGTCTTTGCGGAAGGCTGGCTGCAACCCGGCGAGGCCGTATGGGGCCGTCCCGCCGACGTGTTGCCCCTACCCGACGGTTCACTCCTGATCAGCGACGACTACGCCGGAGCGGTTTACCGCGTCACTTACTCCGCGCCGTAACAAGCCGTCAGTGACATTCAGCCGCAGCGCGCCCGAAGCGCCGCCGCCCTTCCGAACCAGTTGCCCGCCCCGCGGATGCAACCGTACCAACTGCGGCGTTTATCGCAAAGCCGCCTGACTGCCGCGCCGCCCGCCACGTGACCGGCGCCGTGTGGCGGGCGTAGAATGCGCGTCGGTCCGCGCGAGCCGCGCGCCGCTCCTTTCGACCGCCTGTCACCCTGACCTCGCCTACATGTCCACCCTTGCCTCGACTTCCCCGCGTTTCAGATCCAAGACAATTACCGCCGCACTGGCGTTCTTCTTCGGTTGCCTCGGCGCTCATCGCTTCTATCTGTATGGCACGCGCGACATCTACGGCTGGGCGCACGTGATCGGTACGCTGATCGGCATTCCAGGCGCCATGCTGGTGGTGGCCAGCGAACGGGCTTCCATGCTCGGCTGGGTGTTGGCGTTTCCTGGTGCGGTTTCGCTGCTCGCCGCGTTTCTCGCTGCGATCGTCTACGGGCTGCGTCCGGACGAAAAGTGGGACGCGCAATTCAACGCCCAGACCCAACGCAAGAGCCGCTCTGGCTGGACAGTCATCTTCGTCGTCATTTTTTCACTGTTGATCGGCGCCTTCCTGCTGATGACGGGGCTCGCCATCTCGTTCCAGACCTACTTTGAAGGTCAGGTGCAGGCGGCCAAAGCACTCTCGCAGTGATCCGTCTCACGCAGCGTTAAAAAAGATCCAGTTGAGGATCGTCGCGCACCGATTCATGGGCACGCGGCGCTTCCGTCCGGCGAAAGTGCGACATATCCAGAATGCCGCGATCACGCTGGTTCAAGCCGAGACGGCGCACCGCTTTCTGGAATCGCTGCTTGAGCAGGTCGGCCCACAAGCCTTCTCCCTTCATTCGCGTGGAGAAGCACGAGTCGTAGTCTTTCCCACCCCGCATGTCCCGCACGCGGCCCATGACCCGCTCGGCGCGATCGGGAAAATGCGCCGCGAGCCAGTCCTTGAATAGCGGCGCGACTTCCCACGGCAGACGCAGCACGATGTAGCTCGCGTTGCTTGCGCCGGCCTCCGCACAGGCCTCCAGCACACGCTCCATGTCCGGTTCGGTGACGAACGGAATCACCGGTGCGATGCTGACGCCGACCGGAATGTTCGCCTCACTCAGCGTGCGAATGGTGCGCAGCCGCCGTGACGGCGTGGCCGCTCGCGGTTCGAGCGTGCGAGCGATCTCGGCGTCGAGCGTGGTGATGGTGATGGCCGCCATGAATTGCCCGCGCGCCGCCATAGGCGCTAGCAGATCGAGATCGCGTTCGATCAGCGACGACTTGGTGATCGCCGCGAACGGATGATGCCGCTCGCTGAGCACTTCAATCACACGGCGCGTGAGCCGCAAATCACGCTCGGCGGGCTGCCAGGCATCTGTATTGACGCCCAGCGCAATCGGCTCCGGCACATAGGTCTTCTTCGACAACTCCCGCTCGAGCAACTCCGGTGCGTTGACCTTGGCGTAGATCCGGCTTTCGAAGTCGAGGCCGGGGGACAGTCCCAAATAGCTGTGCGTGGGCCGCGCAAAACAATAAATGCAGCCGTGCTCACAGCCCCGATACGGGTTGAGCGACACGCCGAACGGAATGTCCGGCGATGCGTTGCGCGTAAGAATGGTCTTAGCCCGCTCTTCGAAGACTTGGGTGCGCAAGACCTTCGGCTCGTCATCGCCTTCCGCCGCTGACAGCCAGCCGTCGTCCACTGCTTCGCGCTGGTCGACTTCGTAGCGGCCTTGCAGGTTCGTCACCGCGCCGCGGCCCTTGCGAGGCGCGGGCGGCGCGATCGGAAATTCGTTGACGGGTTCGGAGTCGGAGTCGGTCACGGCTAGAAAACGCAAAGCACAAACGGCGTAAAATACCTGTACAAATATACAGTGTTTACGCCGTTTGTCGAGCCCCGTCTTGCGCTTGCCGTGCTGTTTAATCCCCGACTGCGATTGTCAGCGTTTCCTTGATCTCCTCCATCACCACGTAGCTTTTCGACTGCACCGCGCCGGGCAGTTGCAGCAGGATGTCGCCGAGCAGCTTCCGGTAATCGGCCATTTCGCCGATGCGCGCCTTGATCAGATAGTCGAAGTCGCCCGACACGAGGTGGCACTCCAGCACTTCGGGAATCTTCTGCACCTCACGGCGGAACTGGTCGAACATGTTGCCGCTCTTGTGATCCAGCGTGATCTCGACGAACACCAGCAGCGCCGCGCCCAACTCCGCCGGGTTCACGCGCGCGTGGTAGCCGGTTATCACGCCGTCGCGCTCCATCCGCTTGACGCGCTCGATGCACGGCGTCACGGACAACCCAACCTGCTCAGCCAGGTCTTTCATGGCCATGCGGCCGTCCTGCTGCAAGAGCCGCAGGATCTTGTGATCGAGTTTGTCTAGAGCCCGGACCGGTTGGCGCTGTGTACGCATGATGTTTTTACTGAAAATCTTGAAAATACAATAACAAAACCTGCCTGACTGTTAATAGTATAGCGGTTAACACTGGGCGATCCGCGTTACACCTCGTTAATCGAACGAATTCCAACGACTCGACGAGCGCACCGCCCTCAGACCTCATCCGAATATCCTGGAGCATCTATGCGAGTCGTCGTTTTGGGCAGTGGCGTCGTCGGGGTGACGAGTGCGTATTACCTGGCGCGCGCCGGTCATGAAGTGACCGTTATCGATCGCGAGGCCGGCCCGGCGCTCGAAACCAGTTTCGCCAATGCCGGTCAGATCTCGCCGGGCTACGCGTCGCCTTGGGCCGCGCCCGGCGTGCCGCTGAAGGCCGTCAAATGGATGTTCCAGAAACACGCGCCGCTCGCGATCCGCCTCGACGGCACGCAATTCCAGTTGCAATGGATGTGGCAGATGCTGCAAAACTGCACGTCCTCGCGCTATGCGGTGAACAAGGGCCGCATGGTCCGCCTCGCCGAATACAGCCGCGATTGCCTGCAAGCGCTGCGCGCCGAAACCGGCATCCAGTACGAAGGCCGCACCGGCGGCACGCTGCAGGTGTTCCGCACGCAGCAGCAGTTCGACGGCGCCGCGAAAGACATCGCCGTGCTGCAGGAAGCCAACGTGCCGTATGAACTGCTCTCGCCGGCTGAACTCGCGCAAGCCGAACCGGCGCTCGCCGCGGTGTCCCACAAGCTGACCGGCGGTCTGCGCCTGCCGGGCGATGAAACCGGCGACTGCCAGATGTTCACCACGCGCCTCGCCGCGCTGGCCGAGCAACTGGGCGTCAAATTCCGCTACAACACGCCGATCGACGCGCTCGCCATGGCCGGCGACCGCATCGCCGGCGTGAAATGCGGCGAAGAACTCGTGCGTGCCGATTCGTTCGTCGTCGCATTGGGTTCGTATTCGACCCAGTTCCTGTCGGGTCTCGTCAAGATCCCGGTCTATCCGCTCAAGGGGTATTCGATTACCGCGCCGATCGTCAATGAAGCGTCGGCACCGGTGTCGACCGTGCTCGACGAAACCTACAAGATTGCGATCACGCGTTTCGACGACCGGATTCGCGTGGGCGGCATGGCTGAGATTGTCGGCTTCGATAAATCGCTGCGCCAGGCGCGTCGCGAAACGCTGGAACTGTGCGTGAACGACCTGTTCCCGGGCGGCGGCGATACGTCGAAAGCTACCTTCTGGACCGGTCTGCGCCCGATGACGCCGGACGGCACGCCGATCGTCGGCCGCACGCCGGTGGCGAATCTGTTCCTGAACACGGGCCACGGCACGCTGGGCTGGACGATGTCGTGCGGCTCAGGCCAACTGCTCGCCGACGTGATGTCGGGCAAGCAACCGGCCATCAAGGCAGACGACCTGTCGGTGCATCGCTATCTCGGCGAGATTGGCGGCGCGCATCGCCCGGCTTATGCCTGAGGTTTAACGACGCTTCGCGAGCGGTTGAGCTGGTGTGTAACTCACAAACCAGCGCGACGAAAACAAACGGCGCCTTTCGAGGCGCCGTTTGTTTTTTCAAGCGAGGTTTAAAAGCAGAAGCAGCGTCAGAACTGATCTTCCGACAGCGCCAGCACACTCTCCCCACCTTTCGCGCTGACAATCGACGCTTCAAGCGCCGACGCGAGCGTCAGCACATGCTCAGCGTAGAACTGCGCGGTCGCGATCTTCGCACCGTAAAACGAAGGATCTTCGTCACGCTTCCCGGCTGCCACGAGCAACGCA